>CAZBUB010000001.1:0-11200 GCA_964494985.1 uncultured Desulfohalobiaceae bacterium
ACTGCGGGCTGGACGGCACCCCGGACAGTGCCTCTCATTCCATGCGCAATCTAGTTAGTTGGATGGTGCTGGCACAGTGACAAGCAAAAACCGATCCGCATGCTCGAGGAGCCGTGTCCGGAGCAGACGGATCGGTTTTGCCGGCCTGGGCTATCAGGCAAAAAGTGAGGTTTACATAAAATTCGATAATAACCTGTTGTTATGATACAATTTTGAGTACAAAATGACCTTGCAAGGATGAAAGTCGAGTTTAAATCCCATAAAAGAAATAAATAATCAAAAGCTCCACAGCTAAAAATAGCATAGTCATAATTGCGCCTGCTTTGGCGTAGTCCACAGTTCGATAACCACCAGGACGCATGATCAATGCATTTACTTGATGTGTGGGCAGAATAAAGGTGTTAGATGCTGAAATCCCAACAACCAATGCAGCCATCCGCGGGTCAGCTCCCGCCATTAAAGCCATGTTCATGCAAAGTGGGACCAACAGAACAGTAGCTCCGACATTAGAGATAACCAGAGTGAAAAAGGATGTCATGAGCCCCACAACAGCTAGCAACATGATGGGCGAGGGCTCACCAATAAGCTCCAAGACTTTTTGGGCAATAAATTCTGCAGTCCCAGTATTCTCAAATGCTATGCCAAGGGGAATCAGGCCTGCCAAAAGAAAGACAGTCATCCAGTCCACAGCCCTGTAAGCCTCATCAATTTTTAGCACCCCGGTGATGATCATCCCTAGTGCTCCAGACATTAGGGCCACAGAGAGCTGCATGTCAGTAAATATGATCTGAAAAAGAGCCAAGCCTAGCCAAAAAAGGGCAAGTTTGGATTTTTGGGGGCGTAGAATTTCGCCTTCCAGTGGAGTAGAAAAAGTAAGTGATCTGGGTTGAGGATAGTTTTTCAAAATATGAAAGCGCTCCCATGGGCCCTGCAGCAACAAGGTGTCACCCATTTGGAGGGGAATGTGTGTCAACCCGGAATAATAGATGCGATTGCCTTTATAAAGTGCAAGTGGATTCACACCATAAAGCTCTTTGAAGTTCACTTCGCTCATGGTTTTGCCTATGAGCTCAGAGCGAGGAGATACAATCGTTTCTGCTAGACCTGCATTAGTTCTGGACAAAGACTCTGCAAATTCATCCAGGTCAGATTTTATCTGCCAACCGAACAAAGCAGCCATTTTTTCAACATTCCTTTGCCTGCCCACTACAGCGATATCGTCTCCAGGGGAAATTAAGTCATGGCTGCGAGGCACAAAGCTTTTTACCTTTTTTCCGGAAAAATTGATGGCGACCACAGTGACTAGGAATCTAGACTGAATGTTCAGTTCTTCAAGGGTGTTAGATTTACCTATATTTTCAGGAATGTGAATTTCGTAAATGTTTTCTAAAGTATGATAAGACTCGATCAGGGAGAAGGTAACTCCTTTGTCTTCATCTCCACTGCCTGCTGGTAAAATATATTTGCCAAAAAGTATAAAATACACTATGGCTGTAATAAGCAAACCAATACCAATAGGAGTCTGAGTGAATAGACCAAATGGTTCTAGCTCTTTCCCCCCAATTTGCATGAGATCGTTTAGCAATATAGTGGGACTGGCACCGACAAGAGTAACTGTTCCGCCAATAATTGCGCAAAAGCCCATAGGCATAAGCAATCTGGATATAGGGATATTAATCCGCTTGGCAATTCTTTGTGTAACAGGTAGGAAAAGGGCAGCAGCTCCGATATTTTGCATCATTCCGGAGATCACTCCAACTGTTCCAGAAACTAATGTAATGATTCTAGATTCACTTTTGCCAGCAAGGTTTATTATAGGATTAGCTACCTGGTTCATAACCCCTGTTTTATCAAGGCCTGCACCTATAATTATGACAGCAATTATAGATACTACAGCATTACTGCTTAGTCCAACAAAAGCTTCTGATGGAGAGATGAGACCGATAAGCGGTAGAAGCACCATCATAAGGATTCCTACTACATCTACTCGCACCCACTCAAAGACAAAAAGGATTATTACAAAGGCTAGTACAATCAGTGTCATTATCATATCAGGTGTCATATTAACCAATCCTTTCCTTAATCTGTGAGCTTTTCTTCTCAGAGTCTAAAACACGATTCCTCGACGTTTGATAATGTATTCATGGCCCCTAAGCGAGGTCTCATCCAGGCCCAAGCCAGCTATTGTGGTTAGGTCCAGCTTGGACATGGCCTTTGCCCACATAGTGCTCGACAATGCGCCACAAGCGCTTGTCAGTGATCTCAATAATCCTTGCGGTGATGTGGAGACAGGCATCTTCCGGACCAAGGTCATGGCTGCCTGTTCAAAGAGCAAGGTGAATTTGCTGCCCTGTGTCTGGCCCAGGGAACGTTCACTCTGCAGATGACGTCCTGCTCGCAATTGATTCTGAGCACCTCTGCAGTCAGGTAGCAGTGGTGTTGAAAAAAGTTGAGATGCCTCCAGGTGAGCTCCTTGTCATTGGCCTGGCACAGCTTGCCGCAGCCTGGGCATGGAACTTGGAGCCCCTGTCTGCGCTGACCCGGATATGCAGCTCATAGGGTGATTTCTCAGTCTCCAGCCACTAGTCAACGATCTTCCAGGGCTCCTCCAGACCAAAGCCAGGAGTCAGAATATCTTTAGTAGGCATCATAAGCAGGATCTCCTTGCTTAAATTTTGGAGCTGCTACCTGAGATCAGACTAAGATCAAAGAATTGAAGTCCGCATCAAACATCGGTTAACCTAAAACACAAAAAAACGCCCAAGTCAAGAACCTATGCAAGTCCTGGTCATTTGAACAACTGTGCATTGAATGCCAGGTGCCTGCAAGAGGTAAGAATTGGACGTTTATTTCTGACTGTTACTAATTTTTTTTGTGCTCTTCCCGATACCAATAACACAGAATTGCTGCGCACGTTACTAGAGTAACTCCAAATAAAAAGTCAAGTCCCATGCTAGCTCCTTTAAACAGTAGCATATACACATAGTGGTTTTTCGCAAGAATTCTCATTCACTGCTACAACATTTGCCTGGCTTTGCTCCTCTTCTGAGATCACAAATTCTATCTCTTTAAATTCTTTTTGCAAGGCATTAATTACTTGGTCAGTTTCTCCAAACCTAACTACGTGAGAAAAAGAAATTTCCATTTCTTTTGACTTCTCTGCAAATAGTTCGGCATTTTCCTGGGAAGCCTCCTCAAATTTTTGCATCTCTGTTTGTGACAAAGAAAAATATCTTTTTGTCTGCTCAGGTAAAGGGGCAATATTCAATGCAATGATTTTGTAAGACATACATCTGGCTAAATCAATTGCTTGATTGATTATCCTTTGCGAAAAATAGCTACCACTTCCAATTACAAGTAGGTAACCAGGCTGCTTTTCAGTAGCTTCTAATTCTGTAGCTGGACCTGGGGCACTTTCTCCAGCTTCGGCAAAAGTAATTGACTTTTGATAAGAATCCATTTTGTCACGAAAAGAATTGGTTCTTTGTAAAAAATTCTTAATTCTTGTCCTCATATCGAATCTCCAGATTAAGAAAGTTTATCTTTTTTGTAGAAAGTCCTGTAGCATTAACGAATATCATAATGTCCCTGACACTGCATAGCTTACTTTACGCTTTTTATAAGCTTGTCTAATTGTTTTAACAAGAGAATCTATTTCTACAGGTTTTTGAAGGTAATCAAAAGCTCCGAGACTTATCGCTGCATCCTTGTCCTGCTTTGAGCCGTGTCCAGTAAGAATAATAACCTGTACTTCTGGATACATATGTTTGACTTTTTTTAAAACCTCAATTCCGTCTATACCTGGCATTCTAAGATCTAATACCATGATGTCAGGTACCTCATTGTCAATCATCTCAAGCGCAGTTTCGCCATTTAGTGCTACATCTGCGTTAAATAAACGCATATTAATTCTTTCAGCCAATGTGTTAACAAATTCTTCTTCGTCATCTACTAGCAGTATTTTTATATATTCTTGATCCATTTTATTGTTTCCTATAATTTTTAAGCAACTCTAATCTTCATCTAAGATTTTGATTGCTGTTTTTGATTCTCCAGCCTCAGCAAAGGTAGCTGCAAATAAAGAATTTTGATATTTTCTAAAAATTGAGCTAGCTGTAGGTGATATTTGTTGTACTTGTGCTCCAGCTGCTTTTATACGATCAGTAAGCATAGAAACATTAATCGGCATGAGGAAGTCATCAAAAATACCTAGTTTCATTGCTTTAAGAGAAAGAGCAAATTGTTTAGAGTTGTTTAATGTAATAATATTACATGTTGGTTTGATATTTTTAATACTTTTTATAATCTGTAAACCCTCCGTTTTCAATTTTGAAAGATCTATTAATGTCACATTTATATTGTTTTTGCTTATAATTGTTTCTGCTTCTGAGTATAAACTAGCACATAATAGATCAAATCCTTCTCTTTCAAAATGAGATTTCAGAACATTTTGAAAGTGAATACTGTTTTCAATTAAGAGTAATTTTAACATATTGTTGAATAGGTTAATGATTAATCAGTAGCCACAGTCCATCCGTAACATATCCTTGCATGCTGCAGACCGACATTGTCTAAAAAATCTTTAATGTTATCTTTGCTCTTTTGCTTGTAATGCTTTTGGATCGGGGCTAAATGTTGCAAAGCATATTCCGGACAATTTTCTTCTGCAAATGCTGCTGCATTCATTTGTGTTGAAAAATAATTCTTAAATTTATATAAAAGATTTTTTGGGGCATCAGAAACCTCTGCCATTCTAATAGCTGTTTTATGCTCACCTTCTTCTGCAAATGCTGCTGCAACGTAATTCTTTTCCAGAAATTTTATTAACCCTTTTTTCATAATCCCTCCTGCTTACTTTTGCTCAATAATTTAAAAAAGTGTGGCTTGCCATTATATATGCTGCAAGCTCAATGCCAACTGTGGCCTATAATATTAAGCTGTATATTCAGGATGTTGAAAAGGATAGGTTTTAGAGGGAGGTGAGAGAGTTTTTAATAAAGACGCAATGAAACGTTTTGAATAGAAAACCATAAAACATTATGAAACATATTGAAAAAGGGTGTGCATAGGATACATTAGATTTTGTAGCTGATTGTACCAAGTGAGCCCTTAGCTTGGTCTGTAATATAGAGGCTAAACTAATAAAGCCAATAGCAATCAAGAAATGGCGATTATTCTCTAATCCCTACTGCTTCTTCAATTTTGGTTATCAGTTCAACAATATCCAGAGGTTTCATCAAATAGTCTACGGCACCAAGACGCATACCCTCCATCCCTTCTCGGGTGGACCCATGGCCGGTTAAAAGAATAATCGGTAAATCTGGTTTAAGGCTTTTGGCCTGTTGAAGAATTTCCAGGCCACTCAATCCTGGCATCATGAGATCGAGTATAACGATGTCGAAGCTAGTTGCATCCAACAAAGCCAAAGCCTGTTGGCCGTCCGAAGCAGTATCAGTGGAATAACCTCTTAGTTCTAAGCGTTCTGATAAAGTGCTCACAAACTCTTCTTCATCGTCAACAAGTAAAATTTTAAGATTCATTTTCAGCTCCAGAAGCTTTTGTGGGTAATATTACAGTAAAGGTGCTACCGATATTTAGTTTGCTTTCAACCTTGATTTCCCCACCTAACTTTTTAACAATTCCATAGGTAATGGATAGCCCCAAACCTGTGCCATAATGCTTCTTTGTAGTAAAAAAGGGTTCAAATATGTGGCGCATAGTTTGTTTTGTCATACCTTGTCCGTTGTCAGATATTGCAATTTCTACATGCTCTTCATTCATTGACTTGGTACTTAAAACAATTCTTCCACCATTTTTTTCGGCGGAAATAGCATTTGTAATAATATTTAAAAAAACTTGCTGTAATTGGCCACGATCAGAATGCACGGCTGGAAGATTAGGATCGAGACACTTTTCTATTGTAATATTACGATGATTTGCTTCATTTTCCAAAAATCCTACTGTTTCTATTAAAACTTTATTAATATCAAGCATTTCGTATTGTGTTTCAATTCGACGCGCGAAGCCAAGAAGCCTCTGAGTTATATCTCTGGTGCGTGATACAGATTGAATAATTGGATTTACAGAATTTAATAATCTTTTCTTGTCATAATATATGTCGTTTTCGATTAAATCCTGTAAAAGACCAGCTTTTTCATTGATAATTGACAGAGGGTTATTGATTTCATGAGCTATTCCAGCAGCAAGTCTGCCTATTGAAGACAATTTCTGTGAATATTCTAATTCTCTAAAAGCGGCTTCTCTCTTTTCATCTGCTTCACGTATGCGCTTTACTAGCCAAGTTGCAATCAAAAAGCTAGATAAAACAATAATCAATACGCTTATAATAAGGATTAATACCATTTCTTTTTTAAGAGTGTGCCAAGACTCTAAAACAACAGTCTGAGGAAGTACTATAGCAAGCGTCATGTCATGCTTGATCAGAGGAGAATAAATAATAAAAACCTTTCGCCCTAGAGGATCTTTATCTTCTATAACATGAGTTCCTGGACCTCTGTCCGGAAGATCGGTAAAGAATTTGTCTAAAACATTTCCGTAAAATTGTGAATCAGTCTGCAATATCCCATCATTATTTACCAAAAAGACATCGTTCGGTTCAGGGACATTTACTGCATCAATAATTTTCTCAAATTTTTGAGTATCCATGGTAGCTCGTAGAACCCATGATTTACCTTGTTTTGTCAAGTGTTCCACAGCTAATGCAATATGCGGTTGCTCACGGAAACCCATAAACACATCGCTTACAAATTGTCCTTCAATATGTACTTTCTGTAACCAATCCTGGCGAGCATAATTTTTGTCCAATAAATCATAAGGTCCAGCATAGCTAACCTGTATGCCATTGTTGTTAATAAGGCCTAAATCGACAAATCCACCATAATTCTCCTGTAATATACTGAATACACGATGCATAGTTTTTTGTTCTGATAAGGACCCAAATGAATAGCTCGATGCAATGAACTTTATTGCAGAGAGCCTTTCTTCTATGAACAGCTCAAATGAATGAGTAGCTTTGCTGGAAATAGATCTTATAGGTTTAATTTCTTCTGACTTAATGTTTTGTTGATACAATATTGCATTGATTAGTGCCATTAATGTCAAAGGGGTTATAGTAATAAATAGCATTACAATAAAAATATTTCTCTGTAATTGCTGATATCGTTGTGGTAATTGCAAATTTTTAAGCAGTTGAGAGAGATATGATTTCATGTTTTGCCAATAAGCTGTTGCTTTATTCAAGAATGTTTTTCTTGAGTAATCTGGAAAATATCTCCTGGAGACAATGTATCTTTGATGTACTTTTCTAGTGCGGTCTCCCATGGTCCAATCACTGCATCTATAACTTGAATTCTTTTCCAGATCAGGTATTGATAATATTCTTCTTTAATTCCACCACAAATGACTGTCTTTACACCCTCTGTCAATATTAAATGACACATTCTCTCAGCTGAGGCCCTGGAGAGAACTACCAATCTTTCTTCTTGTTTTTTACTCCGTTCATCTAATATGATAATCATCGCTTCCGCAGACAAATCAAATCTGGGAGCAACTTCTGAGCCATATAATGGGATAAGGATTTTATTCTGCATATTAATCGATTTCGTATTGCTTGATTTTTCTCCACAATGTGCTTCGTCCCCACCCAAGAATCTCAGCAGCCTTTTGGCGCTTGCCACCTGCTTTGATTAATGCATTTAAAATCATTTGTTTTTCTGTTTCTGCCCATGTAGCTAGAGGTTGCATTTCTTTAGAGGTATCGGTCTCAAACTCGCTGGTTTGTGTTGTGTTTTGCGATATATTTTCATGGAAATTTTTGTGAGTTTCAGGAAATTCTAGCAAATAAGAGGGCAAATCTTGGACTTCAATATACTCTCCTTGGCAAACATTAACACAGTATTCTATAATATTACGTAGCTCGCGAACGTTACCTGGATAAGTGTAAGATTTAAGTAGTTGCAAGGTATCCTGGGAAAGACCCTTTATGTGTTTATCAAAATCATCGGAAAATATGTTTAAGAAATGATCGATTAATAAATGAATATCATCTACCCTGTCTCGCAGAGGAGGCAATTTCATTCTTACTACGTTGAGACGAAAGAGCAAGTCTTTTCTAAAGGTCCCATTCTGCACCATATGTTCTAAATCTTGGTGAGTTCCAGCAATAACTCGAACATTGACTTCAAAGCCCTTGGTGCTCCCTAATGGATAAATAATTCGATCATCCAGGAAGGTAAGGAGCTTAACCTGGAGTGCAAAGGGAAGATCTGCAATTTCTGTAAGGTAGAGAGTTCCATTGTGAGCTAGGCGGAACCGTCCAGGTTTGTTCTCCACAGCGCCTGTAAATGCCCCTTTTTGATGTCCAAACAGCTCTGACTCAAGGAGTGATTCCGGGAGTGCGCCACAGTTGATTTTGACAAAAGGGCCTTTGGCTCGATTAGAGGCTTCGTGAATGGCTTCTGCTACCAGATCTTTACCTGTGCCTGTCTCTCCTGTAATCATCACAGAGGAGTCATTTTGGGCTATTAAGGGCAGCATCTGAAAAACTTTTTCCATCTGGGGGCTTTTGCCAATTATACCCGAAAAACCAAAGGCCTGAGAATTGCCATTAGTTCGATATTGCAGGGCTCGAATATCTTCTATGGTTTCAAGATGCCCAGTGAGACTTCCGTAAGCATCGACCAAAGGGGCAAAAGTGATCCTGGTTGGGATCAGCTCGCGGTTCCGGTTAATTATATCTGTTTGTACACAAGCAGGTTCAGATTCCTGGGATAGATGCGGGATTGGACATTCTTTGATGCAGATCTGGCTTCGGATGATATTATGGCAGGCAATGCCATAGGCTTCCTGCAATGAATACCCAGTCAGTGCTGAAAAGGCCTTGTTTATAAATATGATCTTTCGGTGATTGTCCAGGATGACAATAGATAAAGGGATCTCATCCAACATTTTTTTCAGAGAAACTGGAAAATTGAACAAATCATGTATTTGTGGGATGATGTCCATGTTGGTCATAGCTAAGCAGCGTGTTTTTTTGTTTCAATTGGAGACAAGTTACGTTCCTTAATGTCTTAGCCTCGAAACAAATTTTTGTAAAGTAGGAAGAAAGCTCAATGGAGCAGAGAACCTTCTGAACTAGAATTGAATATTCAAAGACTTATGGAGACCTTGTGGCAATGCTGAAGCTTTGTCTCCCCGCACCTGGTCTGGACTGGATCCAGGTGGGCATCACAACTCATTGTAATGCTGGCTGCATCTACTGCCCCAGCCGGGTGTATCGCTCCAGCTGGCAGGCCAGGCACATGGAGTTTGAGCTCTTTTCCAGGTTTGTCTCAGGATTGAAGAATGTGGATTTGATCTATCTGCAGGGCTGGGGGGAGCCCTTCCTGCATCCAGATTTCTGGCGGATGCTGGGGCTGGTCAAGGAAAAGGGCTTTCTGGCCGGCTGCACCAGCAACGCCAACCTATTGGACTCTGATACCCTGAAGAGGCTGGTGGATGAGGGCCTGGATGTCCTGGCCCTGTCCCTGGCAGGGGCGAATGCCCAGGAAAATGACCGCATCAGGCAGGGCACCAGCTTCAGACAGGTGACCAGGGCTATAGAGGATTTGCACAGAATCAAGGCCCAGCAGGGTAGTGATAAGCCAGGTTTGCACCTGGCCTATATGCTGCTTCGCCATGGCCTGGAAGATCTTGATCAGCTTCCTGGCCTGTTCCTGGATCTGGGGATAGAGCATGTGGTGATCTCCAGCCTGAGCCTGCCCTTGAACTTGGAGTTGGAGAGTCAGGCCCAGCTTGCGGACAGCCTTCAGGAATACAGTGAGCTAAAGCAGCAAATGGCAGAGCTTTTTAACAGCCAAAAGCTGCAGGGCAAGGTGTTTGCGCACCTATATAATCCTTTCCAGGAGCCTGGGGAGTGTACTGAGAACGTGCGAAGGGCATTTTGCCTAAGCCCGGAAGGCAGGGTTACGCCTTGCGTGTTCACCCAGATTCCGGCCGGGCCTTATGCTGTGTACAGGCATCAGGGTCGGGAGTACCCTCTGCAGCAGACAGATTACGGGAATATAGCCCAGCAGGATTTGAAAAGGATCTGGTATGGCCGGGAATACAGGAGGTTCAGGCGAAAATTGGACCTGGAGATGTGCTTTAGGTGTGCAAAGAACAGGATAGACACCCAGCTGTAAGGCTACCAGACCCAGCTGGGGATGTAGACGTCCTTCCTGCCGGAGTCGTCTTTCATTTTCTCCCCATCCTCTAGGCTTGGGCAATCCTGCTCTGGATCTTCGCCTTCAGGGCAGAAGCCGGTCCTGGCCTTGTACTTCCTGAGGATAACAATAAAGTCAGGATAGTCCTTTTCCAGTTCCTTTAAGACCTGCAGGCTCCTGGGATCCTCAGGCAGCTCGCAGATGGTCTGGTAGTCCTGCATCATGTGCTTCAAAAGGGGCCGAACTTGAGTATACCTGTCCGGGTACTTTTGCTTCAAAAAGTCTATAGCGTCAGATCTAGCTTGTTCCCTGCCCTTGTCGCAGATAGGATTGGCCAGGGCAGGAGCGCAAAGGGACAAAAAAAGGATAGTCAGCAAAACTTTTTTGTACATTTTTTTCTGCTAAATCGATAGCCTGTTCAGGGTTGGGTCGCGAGGGCAAGCTTTTGCATCAAATCCGGGCTGCGCAAAATGCGCAGCCCGGAAAGGCTTAAGGCCTAGTCGCACCTGTAGGGCGGCAGCAGGCACTTGTTCAGGACGCGGACAGCCACATTGTCAGCCTCGCTGCCAGGGGCCTCTTCCTTGGCCTGCTTGATCTCTTGTTCTGTAAAATCGTAGCCTTCTTGCTTGGCCAGGTTCATGGTCTCGTCAATGTTGCTGCAGTCCGAGCACTTCTGAGCGAAGTCCTGGTCCTGAGCTATCCTATCCATAAATGCCTTAGCAGATTCCTTGGACATACCTTTTCTACCTCCTGCTTGTTTGGTTGCCCCTGTATGCTATAGGGGCTGTTTGCCATTTTGCTTCTATAGTGCCCTGACTCATGTGATATCTCGCATCAAGAGCACCCTCCCCTGGCCCCTCCCTCCCGCCTGGAAGACAGGCGGCAGGGAGGGGAATCAGAGAAAGAAAATTTTCGTACCGATAACCGCATAATGCACATATGACGCGGCACTAATACAGTGAGTGCTCTGGATCCAG
>CAZBUB010000001.1:11300-139376 GCA_964494985.1 uncultured Desulfohalobiaceae bacterium
AACCGCATAATGCACATATGACGCGGCACTAATACAGTGAGTGCTCTGGATCCAGTCAGTCTAGCTTGAGCCGAAAATGTTCTGCACATCCCTGTTGCGCAGCCTGCTGCTGGCTTCCAGCATTTTGCTGCTCACCTCGGACGCGCTTTCCAGGTCCACATCCTGCATGCCCTCCAGGGCAGCCTGGCTTTCATTCTTTTCCGTCTGTAGGAGGCTGTCTACAACCTCCTGGAACTCCTCCTGGGTAGGGTAGGCGCTGCGTACCAGCTGGGCGTAATCGTTGCCCGTGGCGTTAAGCAGACGGTAGTAGTGCTGCAGTAAAGTGGCTAGCTCCTGTTGTACGCTTTGCTGTAGCTTGGGATTGTCTGCCAAATGCCCAGCCTGCTCCAGGAAACGCTGCAAAAGCTCCTTAGCAGAAGTGCCCTGCTCAGCCATCTCGTAGGCCCTTTCCAGGGCCCATTTTTTGTGCACCAGAAAGCTTTTGTGAAAGGATTCTATGGACCTTTTATACTTTCTGGCCCGGTAGAGCCAGTAAATAATGTACAAGGGGGCGATGATCAGCCAGGCGGTGAGCTCAGGTCGGTCTATGGACTCAAAGGCCACGGACTTGGCGAATCTCTGCTCCCGATCCAGAATTACCCTGAAGTTCCTGTCCAGTCTAGAATGCAAGCTGCCCCCTTATTTGAAGATCCTTCGCACTTCCCTGGCCCTGGTTTCCTGCAATGCCTCCTGCTTGGCCTGGATGTTCTGCTCCAGCTTGCTGGAGTCAGAGACTCTGGAATCGGCGATTTGCAGGACTTCCTGGTCAATGTCCTTTTCCAGGTCGCTTATGCGCTGCAGGACATCCTGGTACGCCTGGGGCTGCAGATAAGCGTTTCTGACCAATTCCTGGTAGCCCCTGCCCTGGGCCTGAAGCAGCCTGCAATAGTGCTCCATGAATTGTTCTGCCAACTGCAGCTGCTTGTCCAGGATCCCCTGGGTATACAGGTTCTGGCCCTGCAGCCACTTCTGCAGATTGGCTTCCAGATCCTGCAGCACGCTTGTCCTGTCCTTGCCCTCCTGCAGGGCATAGGCTGAATCCAGTGCCAATTGCCTGGCCTGGAAGACATTTTTGGAGAGCTCGTCTGTCATCCTGCTCTTGGCGAGCATCTCCAGGGCAAACTTGAAGGGGATCAGCCAGTGCCAAAAGGGCTGCGGGGTCTTGGCCCGGATGTGAGTGGCCAGAGTGCGCACGAAGTGCAACTCTTCCTGGCTGATGTCACGGTATTTTTTGCTCGAGTTCTGATTACCCATATCTTGAAAGCCTCAACCTTGATGCGGCGAAAATAAATGCCTGCGGCAGTAGCCTTGAAGTTAGTGTTATGCCCGGAAAAGAGCTCGGGCTGCACGTTGATGGCACAAGGGCAGGGAAGGGGGGAGACCCTGCCCTTGTGCCTCCTGGTCTGGATCCTGCTAGTAAGCAGGCGGCAGGAACTGGCCGCTGAACAGGATGTAGGCTGCTATGTAGGTCAAGACCAGGTTCATGCTTTGACCCACGATGTACAGGATCAAAGGTTTGCCTCCCTCCAGGACTCTAGCCATCTCCTTGAAGTTGGATTCCAGGCCGATGCTGACAAAGGCCAGGACAAAGAACAGGCCCCGCCAGCTGTTCGTCAGATCCAGGGCTTGATCCCGATAGTCGCCAGAGAGGAAGAAAGTGAACACCAAAGAGGCGAAAACAAAGCCCAGAACGAACTTGGGCAGCCGGATCCAGATCTCTTTGGGCGCGCTCTGCATTTCAGACTTATCCCTTTGGCCGCGCTCGAAGTAGAGCACCCAGAACACAGCCACTGCAAAGGCGATCACGCCGATCATCACATTTTGGATCATCTTGATCACCGCAGCGATCTCCATGGGCTGGTCTCCAAGCATGGCTCCGGCAGCCACCACCGCGCCGGTAGAGTCGATGGTACCACCGATCCAGGCTCCGCCCACGTGCGCGTTCATGCCTGAGGCAGCAATTGCTGCAGGCATGACCACCATCATGAGCACAGTAAAAATCAGGGTCACCCCTATGGCCACACTGATGTGCTCCTTCTTGGCCTTGGCTGCCGCGCCTGCGGCAATGGCTGCGGACACGCCACAGACAGAGGTGGCTGAGGCAATGGTGATGGCGAACTCTTTTTCCTCGTGCATCTTGAGCACTTTCAGCGCGAACCAGAACATAAAGACAATAACTATGGGAGTCACGGTCCAGGCCACGCCCAGGCCGTAGGCGCCCAAGAGCATGAGCTTGTCGAACATGATGCGTGCGCCCAAAAGCACCAGGCCGGTCTTGATGTACTGCTCAGTGCGGGCTGCATAGCGAAGCGCCCCGTCCGGCGGGGCCAGTTTGGCAAAGAAGTTACTTACAATCAGGCCCAGCACCAGGGCCCAAATGACCTGGTTGAAGCCATAATGGGAAAGGAAGTCGTGCTTGCCTATGAAATAAGCCACCAAGGAGAGGATGATGACTCCGACAAAGCCAGCGGTGTATTTCTTAATGTTCTCGTTTTGAAAATACAGGGCCACTGCATTGATAATATACACAAAGACCACGGTGCCCAGGATGCCCATTATGCCGTAGGTGGGCCAGGTTTCGCTCACCGGGCCTACATCTCCACCCCAGGACCCAGGCAGCTGTACAAAGGGCAGGGCGTGGGCGATGCACAGGGCAAGCAAAAAGATGCCTATCCAGACCGCCCCCCAGTCCTCGGTGCGCCAGAGTACACTCCAATCAATTCCCTGTTTCTGTCTGGCTTCATTCATTTCCAAGATACCTCCCTAGCTTGCTGGTTTTCAGATTTGAACAAACTCCTTGCCTTTGCTTACCGCCCCGCGATGGTGACTGCAGACATGGCTCAATGCCGGTCAGCCTGAGCTTTGTGACTTGTGCATCGTGCACTTAAGTTTTTGCTGCGACAGACAAGCACACTTCCTGCAATCTTTTTTGTGCCTCAGCTCACAAGCAAAAACTGTACCAAGATCTGTCAGGAATTAGCAATTTTAAAAAACATGTATTTCAGTATCTTGGATTGTCAGGTCTGCCAGTTTTGTGCACCAACTTGAAGTAGGTGTAAACTTTGGTTTGCAGAAACTGTAAAGCTGGGATTGCAGTCAGGGGCAGGGTGTGCTAGGGCTGGCCGGCCTGGGACAGACAAAAGGGAGGGCAGTCAAGTTATGAGCTCCGAAACCACACAGGCTGAGCAACAACAAAGAGGCAAGCTGCGTAACGCGGCAATGTTTGGAGATGCCCTGGGCTTCAGGGCCAAGTTTTTCATAGGCACTGCCCTGGTTTTACTTCTGATCAGCTTCATGAGCGCCTATCTCATCTATGAGCTGGAGAAGAGGCAGCTGCAGGAACAGGCTTATCAAAAGACCCAGTTGGTCATGGCTGCTGTGGAGTCCAGCAGGGCCTATATACGCGAGGACCTGCGGCCCAGGATGTATGAGGAGTTCGGACAGGATTTTTTCATGCTGCAGGCCATGTCCACCTCTTACGTGAGCCGGGCTGTGATGGAGAATTTCAGCCAGGTTCTGCCGGAATACGAGTACAGAAGAGTGGCGGAAAATGCCCGTAATCCTGATTCAGAGGCCAACGAGCTGGAGATATCTATGCTGGAGAAATTCCAGGAGGACCCTGAACAGCAGAGCTGGCAGGGCATACTCCAGGTCCAGGGCCAGGAGCAATTCATGCGCTTTAAGCCGGTCTACTTCAGAGAGTCCTGCATGAGCTGCCACGGAGAGCCAGATGACGCCCCTAAGGAGCTTTTGCAGCGATACGGGGAAGAAAGGGGCTTCGGAAACGAGCCCGGAGACCTGGCAGGGGTGGTGGCAGTGGGCTTTCCGGTGCAAAAGGCCCTGGCAGCCATCAAGGAAAGCGCCACCTCAGTGTTCTTTGTGCTGTTTTCCGGGCTGTTGCTCTTCTTCCTGGCAGTGGCACTAATATTTCAACGGGTAGTGGTCCACAACATGCGTGGGGTGCTAAGCCTGTTTAAGGAAATCATTGAGGATAAGACCCTGGAGGACTTCCTGCCTAGGCTGGAGTCTAATGCAAAGGGGGACGAGCTGGAGCAGCTGAACCAAGCTGCGGAAACCATGTCCGAGCATCTGAAGAGCACTAGTCAGGAGCTTAAGCGGTACACCCAGAACCTGGAGCAGAAGGTGGCCATGAGGACGCAGGCCCTGCAGGAGTCTGAAAGGCAACTGCAGGAGAAGGTCAAGGCCAGGAACAGGGAGCTTAAGACTCTGAACCGAATTTCTGAGCTGACCACCCAGGCCAAGGGCCTTGGCGATGTCTGGCGCAGGGTCCTGCAACAGAGCCTGGAGCTCATTCCTGCCCGGGGCGCTGGGGTGTACATCTTTCAGGAAGATGATTCTCTTCTGGAGCTGCAGTACCAGCAAAACGCCCTGCAGCTGCCTTTGGCTGTATCAGTGCAGGAGGAGTGCAGGCAGAGCTGGCAGCAGCAAGGACAGGATTTGAGCTCCTCTATCTGTCAAGCCCTGGCAGGCAGACTGAGCAGTGCGTCTGATTCGAAAGAGATCAGCTTTCTGAATATCCCCATGGCCTGCAGGGGCAGAGTACTTGGGGTGCTTAGCTTTTTAGGCCTGGAGGACACTCTGGTAACCCAGGAGCAGCAGGAGCTTTTGCTGTCAGTGGGCAGGCAGGTGGGAATTGCAGTGGAGAGTCTGCGGGATCTGCAAAGGCTGATGCAGAATAAGGAGCTTTTGCAGACCGTGTTCGACGGCATCACGGATTTGCTGATGCTCCTGGATCGGGAGGGACGA
The DNA here is from genome assembly GCA_964494985.1 of uncultured Desulfohalobiaceae bacterium. Taxonomy (GTDB): domain Bacteria; phylum Desulfobacterota; class Desulfovibrionia; order Desulfovibrionales; family Desulfothermaceae; genus CAZBUB01. The sequence goes on from CAZBUB010000001.1 coordinate 16,107, forward strand.
ATCAAAATGGTCAATCAGGCATATCTGCACCGCTATGGAGTCCATTTTGAGGATGTCCAGGATTTGCCCTGCTTCGAGGTGCACGCTGGGCTGATGCAGCTTTGCCCCAACTGCGTCCTGGGCCGGGTGGTGCAAAGCGCCTGTGCAAGCAGCGAGGAGATTGCTTGCTCTTCAGGGGAGATATTCCAGGTGCATTTTTATCCCATCCTGGACGAGACAGGGGAGGTGCAGAGCGTGATCCGCTACGCCCGGGAAGTCTCCGAGCAAAAGAAGGTGGAAAAGAAGATTCAGCATACCGAGAAGCTGGTGGCTTTGGGGCAGCTGGCTTCTGGCGTAGCCCACGAGATCAATAATCCCCTGGGGATAATCCTGTGCTATGTAGATCTGTTAAAGAGGCAGCTTCAGGACTTGCCCCAGGGGCAACAGGATCTGGAGGTCATAGAGAAGCAGGCCATCAACTGCAAGAATATTGTCATGGATCTGTTGCAATTCTCCAGGAGGCAGGAGAGTTTCAAGGAGCCTGTGCAGATTAAGAGGATCATCCAGGAAGTGGTCCAGATGCTCAGGCACCAACTGAAGAAGAATCAGATCCAGCTGGAGCTGGACCTGGATCAGGACTTGCCCCAGCTCAAGCTCAATGCAGACAAGATCAAACAGGTCCTGGTCAACCTCTTGCTGAATGCCCAGCAAGCTGTGGGCAGCCAGGGTCTGATCCAGATCTCCTCCGGTCTGGAGTCTGGCCAGGGTAGGGTGTGGATATCCATCTGGGATAACGGGCCAGGAGTGGAGCAGGGTATCCAGAACAAGATATTCGATCCCTTCTTCAGCACCAAGCGCACTGGCGAGGGTACAGGCCTGGGCCTGGCTGTGAGCTACGGCATTGTCCAGGATCACGGCGGGGAGATAGCCCTGGAGAGCGAAAAGGGGGACTGGACCAGATTCACAGTCTATCTGCCTCTTAACTCATAGGAAAACGATATGGCCAAGCAGCAGTTGCTCATAGTGGATGACGAACAGGACATGCTTCAGGGCCTGCAGAGGTTGCTCAGCTTTGAGCTGCAGGATGTAGAGGTGGAGGTTTCCTCGCACTCTGCGCAGGCTTTGCGCTTGCTTCAGGAGCAGGGCTTTGATCTGGTGCTTCTGGACATCCGTATGCCGGACATGGACGGCCTGGAGCTTTTGCAAAGGATCAAGCAGCTGGATCCCTGGATCACAGTGATCATGATGACTGCCTATGGCAGCATCGAGATCGCTGTACAGTCCATCAAGCAGGGGGCCTATGATTTCATCAGCAAGCCCTTTGAGATGCAGGACCTGCTCAGACTATTGCGCAAAGGCCTAGAACGCAGCCAGCTGATCAGGGAAAACCTCAATCTGCGCAGGCATCTGTCTGAGAAATCCGGCTTCAGAAGCCTGGTCGGCCAATCCAGGCCTATGCAGAAGCTATTCGAAGGCATCCGCTCCATCGCACATACAGACTATACCGTCTTGATCAGGGGAGAAAGCGGTACAGGCAAGGAGCTGGTGGCCAGGGCCATCCATGATCTGAGCAAAAGGGGCAGCCGCAGTCTGGTTACTGTGAATTGTCCTGCTATACCAGAAAATCTTCTTGAAAGCGAGCTCTTCGGACACAGGAAAGGGGCTTTTACCGGGGCCTTGCAGGATCAGAAAGGTCTGTTTGTGCAGGCCCACGGCTCCACCCTGCTCCTGGACGAGATAGCAGACATCCCAGTATCTGTGCAGACCAAGCTGCTCAGGGTCTTGCAGGAGCAGGAAATCAGGCCCCTGGGCAGCGAGAGACAGATCAGCGTTGATGTACGCATCCTGTCCACCACTAATCAGGATCTGGAGCAAAAACTGCAGGACAGGAGCTTCAGGGAGGATCTTTTCTATCGGCTAAATGTGGTCAGCATTAAAACTCCCAGCCTGGAGGAGGTCAAAGAGGATATCCCTTTGTTGGCTGACCACTTCGGCAGGGAGGTCTGCAGGGAGCTAGGCGTGGAGTATAAGCAGTTTGCACCCCAGGCTCTGGAATTCATGATGCAGAAAAACTGGCCTGGCAATGTGCGCCAGCTACAAAATTTCGTGCGCAGGACCATAATATTCAGCGCAGGCTCGGAAATCACTGCCCAGGATATTGCAGCAGTTGAGGGCCAGGGACAAGGGGAAAAGCAAGCCTGGAGTCTGGCCCAAAACCCATATTCAGGGATTGAGCCCTACTCCCAGGCCAAAGATCGGGTCCTGCAAAGGTTCAGTGCGGAATATGCCCAGCAGCTGCTTGAAAAGACCAATGGCAATGTCTCCCAGGCAGCCAAACTGGCAGGCCTGAGCAGGGTGGCCCTGCAGAAGCTGTTACGCAGGACCGGGGTGGATCCGGCCTATTACCGCCAGGAGTAGGGCAGGGCAGTCCCTGAACCGGGCTGGTATGCTTACTTGAACTTGGCGTGACATTGCTTTTGAGCCTGGGCCAATTCCTGGATCAGGACTTCGGCCTGCTCTGCCTGCCCGTCTTCTACTGCCTGACTCAGCCTGTGGGTCTTATCCCGGAAGCTGGTGTATTCCTTGCTGTTTGTAGCGTCGAAATGGCACATTTCGTCAGCCAGGGAGAACAGATACTGGGTGTCCTGCAGCTCGGGCAGCTCGTTTTGCTGGCCTCTAGCTTTTATCCTGTCGAATATTTGCGCGATTTCCTTCTTGAGAGGCTTGAATTTTTTCTGGGCTGGAGCAGGATCCTGGTCTGCCCCTTGCTGGTCCTGGCCCTGATTTTTGCTGCTGTCAGTTTTGACCTTGGTCTTGAGCTCTATCTGGCCCTGTCTGTTGCGGAGTTTCAGCTCCAGCTTAGAGATGCTCTCCCAATCCAGTTGCAAATCCTGGAGGTTGACCTGACCCTGTTCCAGGGCCTGGGCAGTTTCCCGCAGAACTTGGGCAGCTTGCTGTATGGAAAGCTGCTGCTGGGCCTGTTTCTTGGGACTGCTCATAATGCTTCCTTGTCTTTTCATGTTAACTTATGATTAAAATTATCAGAACTATTCTTGATTGTAAATAAATACCTCCCAGGCCATAGCGGGCACAACGATGCGTGAAAAATGTGGGCAGACACAAGGTCTGCCCCTACGGTGCATTCCGGGCGTATCTGTCTGGTCACATAAAATCAGCTCCTTATACCGTCATTTTCATACAAATTATGCCTCGCTTTGCTCGGCCTTGTGGGCGAAGACAAGCTGCGCCCCTTGAACCACAATTGGGAAAGCAGCCGTAGGGGCGGACCTTGTGTCCGTCCGGGTACAAGAGGTCGAATGATTATTCACCCCACCCGCCAGTTTCTTGCTGGATCAAACTGGATGTCTGCAGTTAGCGGCAAAGCAGAAACCGCAACCCTAATGATCTCTACCTTACCACAGGCAGGAGGGCGACCGGCGGTCGCCCTTTTTGGAGAATGCTGTTGCTGGAGATCAAGTTTTCCATACAAAAGCTCTTGTTTTGCAGACAATGTTTTGACTGGAGAGAGGCCAGGATCTAGAGCCTGCGCAGGCAGGCTGCATAGAAGTACTCCCGCAGCCCAGAATCCAGGTCCGGCGGGCACTCCCTGGCAAGCTCCCAGCAACCGCTTTGCAGCAGTTTCTGAATCTGCTCCTGATTCTCCCTGGGGTTCACGGTGCAGGTCAGGTAAATCAGCTTGCCTCCCGGGGGCAGGATTCTGGCGGCTTGGCTGAGCATCCTGGCCTGGAGCCTGATCAGTGTCTTGAGCTCTTTTTTCCGCAGCTTCCACTTGATGTCTGGCCTTCTGCTGAGCACCCCTAGCCCAGAGCATGGGACGTCCAAAAGCAATGTGCCCGGAGTTTGGCCCAGGGGTGCAGGCTGGGCAACGTCAGCAGCAAACATAGGTCTGGGGGGCAGATGCAGGCGCTGAAGCTCAAGCTTGGCCTGTTTGAGCCTGCTCAAACTAAGATCGCTGACCCAGAGGCTGTGGATCCCGTTTTCCAAAAGCAGCCCAGTCTTGCCCCCGTGTCCAGCACAGGCATCCCAGACAGGCAAAGGCCAGTTTGCTGGCTCAAGCTGCATAAGCGCCAGCTGGCTGGCCAGGCTCTGCCTGCTGAGCAGACCCTGTTCCTCCAAGTGGGGCACTGAGCCAGGCGCCCGTTCCAGGGCCAGACCAAAGCCCTGCCTGCGGACCAGGGCACTGTCCTGCTGCAGCAGATCTAGGACCTGTTCGGACTCCGGCAGGGTCTGATTCACGCGCAGGCCTACAAATGGTGGCTGCAGCGACTCTGTCAAAAGTTTTTCGCAGCTTTCCCGGCCAAGGGTGTGCAGCCAAAGCCCGGCCAGCCACAATGGACAGGAGTAGTACCTGGCCAGGAGCTCTTCCTGGCTGGGATTGCCCTGGCGGAAGAAATTTGGTTCCAGGAGCTGCTCCTTCTCCCTGGCCGCCCTGCGCAGCACTGCATTCACCATAGGTGCCAGGTTGGGAGACAGTCTCTTTTTGCAGTATTGAACATACCAGGAGACTGTGGCGTAGTCAGGCACCCTGGCCAGGTACAAAAGCTCGAAAAGGCCCAAGCCCAGGATGTACTTGAGCATGGAAGATTGTTTGGCAAGCTTTTTGTTGCTAAGCTCTTTGAGGATAAATTCCAGTCTGCCTTTCAGGCGCAGATAGCAGTAGCATATCCTGGTGCACAGAGCTGCGTCCTCGGCTGACAGCTTGAAGGAGGAAAGCCCGGTATTCAGGGCTGACTGCAGATCCTGGCCCTGGAGGGTTCTTTGCACAATTTTCAGGGCAGCCAGACGGGGAGATCCAGAGCCATTATTATGCCTGCTGGGCATGCTGCAAGCACTCTTGGCTTTTTGATTCCTGTGCGGCTTTGGAGAACTCAGGCTGAATAAACAGCTCAATTGCCCATTTGAGGTGTTCCAGCCTGACCTGGGTATCCAGGCAGGGTCCGTAGGGTCGTTCATTCAATATACCAAACACCGGCAGGGGATAGGTGTCCTGAATGCCTGCTGCCAGGTCCCGCTCGCAAGCCACCGCCAGGATAAGCCTGGGCCTGTTCTGAACCACTATCCTGCGGGCAATGGTCCCTCCAGTGGCAATTGCCAGCTTGATGCGGTAGGTTTCACTCAGCTCCAGGAGGCCGGCAATAGGACACTCGCCGCAGCGCTTGCAGTTGTAGATGTTGTAGGTCAAGCGGTGCCTGCATCTGCTGTTTTGCAGGCAGTGGGGCATTAGGAGCAGGATCTCCTGGGGGGAGTATCTGCTGCCCTCATTGCGCACAATCTCGTTATTGACCCGGATAAACGAGGCGCGGACTTTTTCCTTGGAGATGCCGAACAGCCTGCCCACGGCAATCATCAAAGGCAGAAATATTTTGATGCTTACTCCCCTTATTTTCCTGGAGAAGAGCAGAGGTGTTTTGAACTGGATGTTCAGCACTAGAGCCAGGCTGGACCAAAGCACTAGTATGATCAGGCTCAAGAAGAAAAGGCCCAGCAACCAAGGGGCCCAAGGGTGGATGTTCTGCAGTCCGATGATAGGGATGACCCAGAGCAGGGCCAGGGCCAGGACTATGAGTATGGAGGTTCCACTGAGCAGGCCGATAAATAGACGTTTGCGTGCAGAAAAGGACTTTTGGATGTCTTTTTCCAGGCTTTGATAAGCTTTGTCCAGACTGGAGCGCATCTGTTTGGCCTATGTGTCCCTGCAGCCAAGTTGAGTGCCAGCTGCAACAGAACTCCTTTAAATCGTCAACTCTTATAACCTCAGGTTTTGAGGTAGCCGTGACAGAAATCACGGGCAGAAAGAATCCTCCCCCCTGCCGGCTTTATCCAGGGGACCAGGTAGGCCCTGTCGTTGCAAGCTATAGCCAGATATTCTCCCTGCAGGCCGAGGATGCTGCCAGGCTGCTGGCCTTGTTCCAACTCAGGGCCAATTTCTCCGGGATAAACACTCAGACGCAGCTCTCGGCTGCGTCCGGGCAGAGCACAGTCAAAAAAGGCCCCTGGCCAGGGCTGCATGGCCCGGATATGGTTGTGCACCTCCCAAGCGCTGAGCTGCCAATGGATGTAACCTTCTTGTTTACGCAGCAAAGGGGCATAGCTGGCCAGGGATTCTTCCTGCTCTACTGGGACAAGCTCTTGCTGCAAAAGGCCCTTTATCGTCTCCTGCAAAAGCTCGGCCCCCATCCTGGCCAGCTCCTGCTCCAGGCTCTGGGTGGTATCCTGGATTCCTATAGCCAGGGCCTTTTGCCTGAGGATAGGGCCACAGTCCAACCCCGGGGTCATCTGCATTATGCTCACTCCAGTAGCCTGCTCTCCGTTTTGCAGGGCCCTTTGAATCGGGGCCGCCCCCCGGTACTTGGGCAAAAGTGAGGCGTGCACATTGATCGCCCCCCAGGGGGGCAGGTCCAGGATCTGTCTGGGCAGCAGCAACCCATAGGCTGCTACCAGGATAATATCCGGAGCCAGACCTTTCAATCTGGCCAGTGTCTGGTCTTCTTTGAGTGATTCTGGCTGCAGCACTGCCAGATTCTTTTCCTGGGCCAGCTCTTTGACCGGACTAGGCTGGATCTTTTTTTGTCCCCGTCCTTTTTTTTTGTCCGGTTGGGTAAGCACTGCCTGCAGGTTAACCTCTGGCATAGACAATAGGTTGGAGAGGATTTGGGCTGCAAAGCTGGGAGTTCCGCAGAAGACAGCCCGCAAGGGCTTGTTTATGCGGTTTGTACCCATTTTTTGACCTTTTTTTGGTACATGCTGCGTTTTAGGACGCTGGCGTGATCCAGCAGGGTTATTCCATGCAAATGGTCAATCTCGTGCTGCAGACAGATGGCCAACAAATCCTCAGCTTGTATTTCCAGTTCCTTGCCCTGCAAATCCAAGCCTTGGACTGTGATTTGTTGGGCCCTTCGCACGTTCGTCTTAAACGCAGGCAGGCTCAGACAAGCCTCTTCGCTTTGAGTACTGCCCTGGAGATGGACTATCCTGGGGTTGAGCATAACCAACAGGGAATCCCTGGTTTCAGGACCACTGATATCTACAGTAATCAGACCGAGCACCTCCCCCACTTGTGGTGCGGCCAACCCGATTCCCTGATTTTCATACATGGTCTCTGCCATATCCTGGGCCAGGTCCCGGATCTCCTGGTTGGGCTCCTGGATCTTTTGTACCTTTTGTCTGAGTCTTGGATCCGGAAAAGTAATGATCTCGCGCAACATGGTTTTGTCCTTTATTTTTTCCGCCGCAGGGAGAGTCCCAATTCCCTCAGCTGTCCTTGGCTGACTTGAGTCGGGGCCTGGGTCAACAGACAAGTTCCTTTTTGGGTCTTGGGAAAGGCTATGACCTCCCTGATAGATTTGGCCCCAGACAGCAGCATCACCAGCCGGTCAAAGCCAAAGGCTATTCCTCCGTGGGGAGGTGCTCCGTATTGCAGAGCCTCCAGCAGAAAACCGAATTGATTTTTTGCTGCTTCAAAATCCAAACCCAGGGCCTCAAACATTTGTAACTGCAGCTCGGGTCTATGGATGCGTATAGAGCCGCCGCCGATCTCGTTTCCGTTGAGCACCAGGTCATAGGCTCTGGCCAGGACCTTTTGAGGCTGCGAGGGCAGAAGCTTCAGATCCGCTTCCCTGGGCGCTGTAAATGGATGGTGACAGGCTACCCATCTTTTTTCCTCCTGGTCCCATTCCAGAAGTGGAAAATCAGTTACCCAAATAGGATTATAAGCATCTTTAGGGATCAGGGCAAATTTTTCAGCCAATTTAAGCCTCAGCTGACCCAGACTCTGGTTGACCATGTCCGAGTTTCCAGCCTGGAAGAAGACAATATCCCCGATCTCCAGCTGTAACCTCTGCTGCATCCCTTGTACTTCTTCCTGGCTCAAGAACTTGGCGATTGGAGATTGCCATTCGTCCGGCTTGACTTTGATCCAGGCCAGGCCACCTGCCCCATAGATCTTGACGAACTCGGTAAGATCGTCGATTTCTTTCCTGCTTAATCCAGCTCCCTGAGGCAATCGCAAGGCCTTGACCATCTCAGCCTGGGCGAAAAGGTTGAATCCAGAACCCTGCACCAGGTCTGTGACCTCCTGCAGGGACAAATCAAAGCGGGTGTCAGGCCGGTCCAGGCCATAACGCTGCATGGCCTGGGCGTAGGCTATGCGCGGAAAGGGCCTTGGCAACTCCCTGCCCAGGCAAGCTTGGAAAATGGCACAGAGCATACCTTCTGCAATATCCAGGATCTGCTCTTCCTGGACAAAAGCCATCTCCAGATCTATCTGCGTGAACTCAGGCTGCCGGTCCGCTCGCAGGTCCTCGTCCCTGAAACAGCGTACTATTTGGTAGTAGCGGTCCATGCCGGAGACCATCAACAACTGCTTGAAAAGCTGCGGGCTTTGGGGCAGGGCAAAGAATTCCCCTTGATTCTGCCTGCTGGGTACCAGAAAGTCCCTGGCCCCCTCTGGGGTACTTTTGGTCAGTACTGGGGTCTCGATCTCCAGAAAGCCAGCTTGATCCAGATACTGCCGGGCGCTCTGGGCTGCCCTGTGCCTGAGCTGGAAGTTTTGTTGCATCCTGTCCCGGCGCATGTCCAGGTACCTGTACTTCAGACGCAGGTTTTCAGAGGCGTCCAAGCGGTCCTCAACAGGAAAGGGCGGGGTCTGGGAAGTGTTCAAAAGCTTCCAGTCCAATACCACCACCTCGATATCCCCTGTCTTGAGTCTGGTATTCTGCATGCCCTGGGGCCTTTCCCTGACCCTGCCCTTGACTGCCAGCACATATTCTGGCCGGAGCACATGTGCCTGGGCGTGGGCTGTTGCATTTTCTTCAGGGGAGAATACCACCTGGGTCAGCCCCTGCTGGTCCCTGAGATCGATGAAGATGAGTCCGCCGTGATCCCTGCGGTATTGGACCCAGCCCATGAGGCAGACTTCTTGCTCAAGCTCTTGGAGCCCGAGGGAAGCGCAGTCGTGGCTGCGTTTCCAGCCTGCCAGATCCTGGATTACCCCTAAGGATGCATCCTGCTGCTTATCCATTGTAAATTCCTTGGCTTATTTTTTTTGTGTGTATGATACAATTTTTAGGCTCCCTGCAGGCCTCATAGTTTTGCATACAAACTTTTAACCCTCACAGTAAGTGTCGGGTAACTGTTTACCTTAGCAACAACATCTTATCCAGTGGCCTTATCATTTCCCTGCTTTCAAGCACAGCAGGTAGTGACAAATTACAGTGCCGGTTCAAAAAAATGCTTTTTCAGGCTGATGCAGAGCTACCTTGATTTGCTTTCCGCTTTGCATGTCCTTGACCTGCAAGGTCTGCTCCTGCAGCTCCTCTGAACCTAGTATCAGGCACTTTTGAGCTTGGAGCTTGTGCGCGTTTCTGAGCTGACTCTTCAGGCTTTTGGCCTTCAGACTCACCTCTCCGCTAAGGCCTTGGCTGCGCAGCGCCTGGGCCAGCTCCTGGCCCAAACTAAGGGCATTTTCATCCAAAACAGCGAGATAAAAGTCAGGCAGAGGAGATTTTTGTTCCGGCAAGAGCAGGGCCAGACGCTCCAGGCCGCACGCAAAGCCGATGCCTGGTATATCTGGGCCTCCCAGGTCCTTGACCAGGCTGTCGTAACGCCCCCCTCCAGCAACCGAGGCTTGGGCCCCAATACCCTGGGAGGTAACCTCAAAAGCGGTGCGCTGGTAATAGTCCAGGCCACGAACCAGGTTCTTGTTTTGGATAAAGGGCACCCCTACCTGCTTCAGAATATTTTGCAGCTCCTGGTAGTGTTCCTGGCAGCCAGAACAGAGGTGATCCCCAATCAGTGGGGCTTGTTCCAATACCCTGGCGCACCCTTGCTGCTTGCAGTCGAAAAGCCGCAAGGGGTTGTTGTGCATTCTAGTTCTACAGTCCTGGCATAGCTCTTCCGGGTTAGTGTCCTGCAAAAAAGCTCCCAGCGTTTGGCTGTATTCGGCTCTGCACTCCCTGCAGCCCAAGGAGTTCAACTCTAGATTCAATCCTGGCAACTGCAGCTCCTTAAGGTAGCTCCAGAGCATAAGAAGAATCTCTGCATCAGCCTGCGGGGCACTGCTGCCCAGCAGCTCTGCGTTGACCTGATGAAATTGCCTGGACCTGCCCTTTTGGGGACGTTCGTAGCGAAACATGGGTCCGATAGTGAATAACTTACTCACAGCTTCCCTGCTGTAGAGCTTGTTCTCTATATAGGCCCGGACCACGCCTGCAGTGGCTTCAGGACGCAGGGTCAAGGACCTGCCTTTACGGTCCTGGAAACTATACATTTCCTTTTGCACCACGTCTGTGTCCTGACCTATGCCCCTGGCAAAAAGTTCTGTGCGCTCCAGGACAGGGATGCGCAGCTCCTGGAAGCCATATCTGGTAAAGACGTGGCGAGCCTTATCCTCCATATGGGTGTAGGCTTGGGCCTGCTTATCAATCAAATCCTGAAAGCCGGTGATTTTGGTGATTGGAGCCATTTTTTTGAGATCCTTTTCCCGCTGGGCTTTTGCTCTAAGCGCAATCCGCATAATTAGTCCATGCCGTAAATATTGTCAAAAGCCCTAAGCTGGACTATTGTGGCTCTCCGACAGCATTACGAGATATGCAACGTAACTGTTTACCATAGTAACAACACCTTACCTAGAGGTTTGGGGATTCGGCCAACAGGACGCAAAAAACTCGCTCCAAAGAATGCGTAAATCAAAATCCTGGTTTTGGCCCTCCTGAAGATTTTGCGCGATCATGGTTGACTCTTAGTTTGAAAAGGATTGCATAGCTTTGATTAACGCATTCTAAGTCGCTCAAACATTTTGAGCCCTGTTGGCCGAGTTCCCGGATCTTGGCCTTACTATTTCCCAAATTGCGAGCACAGCAAATGGTGAATAATTACTGTGCAACAAAAAAATTGTCCCTGAGTATTGCAGAAGTCTTAAGTACAGTGAATCAATGTATGAAGGAGGGCTAGCTGTGAAAGCCGTTTCTCTCGTCGGTTACAAAAATTCGGGCAAGACCTCCCTGGCCTTGCGATTATGCTCAGAGCTAAGGCAGTTGGGCTACAAAGTGGCAGGAGTAAAGTTCAGCCACCACCGACTGGACAGAGAGGACTCTGATACTGCAAAGATAGCCCAATCCTGTTATGTGAGTGCAGCGATTAGTGAAGAAGAATGCAGCGTGCTTTGGTCCACGCCAAAATCCCTGCCGGATCTTTTGCCTATTTTGCAGGCTGATGTGCTCGTAGTGGAAGGGGGCAAGACTTTGGGCAATTTGCCCAGGGTGCTTTTGCCGAAGGAGTCATCTGAGGTAAATGAGCTGGGGGCCGAGCTGGCATTGGCTGCCTGGGGGCATGATTTTGCGCTGGGTCTGCCTGTGTTGAACCAGGTCAAGGAACTCGCTGAATTGGTTTTAGAAAAGGGTTTCTTTTTGCCTGGCTTGGATTGTGGTCATTGCGGCCGTGAGGATTGTAGTCAATTGGCCAGGGAGATAGTTGCAGGTCATGCTCTGCCTGAAGAATGCAATGCTTCAAGCTCTGAGCTTGAGATCAGAGTCAATGGTCACCCCTTAGCGATGAATCCTTTTGTACAAAATATTATCCAGTCCACTTTGCAGGGTATGCTCTCCAGCCTTAAAGGCTATACTCCAGGCAGGGTGGAAATTGTCTGGGAGAACTAAATGGTTGAAGAATTTTTTCATGTTCTATCTGTGCAAGATTTTTTGCAGACAGCTTCAAGCCTGGACAAAGTTCAGGGGACAGAGATGCTGGACACTCCCTATAGCTTGCAGCGAATCCTGGCTCAAGAGGTATATGCGCCTGAGGATTTGCCTGCCTTTGCCAGGGCGGCAATGGATGGTTATGCAGTGCAGGCAGCAGACACCTTTGGCAGCAGCGAGGCAAACCCTCAGTATCTTGAAAAGACTGAGGCAGTGCGCATTGGAGTTTGGCCTGGATTTGAGCTCTGGCCAGGACAATGTTCGCCAATCGTCACCGGGGCTGTCTTACCTCTGGGCGCGGACAGTGTCCTGATGCAGGAATATGCCCAGGAAATTGGCCAGGAAGAGGTCGAGGTGCGCAGGCCTGTGGCCCCTGGAGAGAATATGCTTCAAAAGGGAGAGGACTGCACCCAGGGGGGCAAAATCCTGACTGCAGGACACAGACTCAGACCCCAGGATTTGGCTCTGCTATGCTCTTTAGGCCTGAGCAAGGTGGAAGTCGTGCGCAGACCAAATCTGGGCATTATCTCCACTGGCGATGAATTGGTGCCAGTCACCGATACCCCTGGGCCAGGACAAATCAGAGATGTGAACACCTATTCCATCCAGGCCTGGCTGCAGACAGCAGGTTTTCCAAGTCAAGCCCTGGGTATTGTTCCGGATAATCTGGAGGAGCTGGAAAGGGCATTGCAGCAGGCCCTGCAGGAGTTTGACGTGGTGCTCCTTTCCGGGGGCAGCTCTGTGGGCTACAGGGATTTGACTATCCAGGCCCTGGAGTCCCTGCCGGACTGCGAAGTTCTGGTGCACGGAGTGGCTATCAGTCCGGGCAAGCCCACCATTTTGGCCAGACAAGGCAAAAAGACCATTTTGGGCCTGCCAGGTCAGGTTACTTCTGTTCAGGTTGTCCTCTGTATTTTGGTCTTGCCTTTGCTGCAGCATATTAGCGGCCAGGATACAGTGCTGAAACCTGGAGGGCTGCAGGTCAAAAAGCCAGCTCGTTTGGCCAGGAACATTTTTTCTAAGCAAGGCAGGGAGGACTATGTGCGGGTAAATCTTCAGCCCAGGGAAGAGGGCTTTGATCTGGCAGTGCCTGTGCTAGGCAAGTCCGGTTTGTTGCGGACCATGCTCCAGGCCCAGGGTCTTTTGCGCATCCCTGCTGGGCTGGAGGGTCTGGAAAAAGGGAGCAGAGCAGAGGTGTTTCTGCTGTAGAGCCGGGATGTTTTTTTAAGAGGCCTTAGGTACAGTCTTCCAGGCTAGGATAGGGGTACCCAACTTCTCCTTGGAGATGTCCAGCTCTGCCGCACAGATTGCGCCTAGAGGCAGGGTCAAATGAAGCCAGCTCGTTTTTTTCCAGGAAAATTTTGGCCCTGGCAAGACAGAAGCCGCTCGCATAGGCCTGGGGCCCAGGTTGCAACGTACCATATGCTTTATTTCCCCCCAGTTTCGCCACTGGGCCTGTTGAAGACTGCCGTATTTGTTAAAGGCAAAAGGCAGGCGCAGCTGTCGGGTCAGATAGAAGGCAGAGCATCGATTCAAAAAGAGTATCAACATCCTTTTTTTGGTAACTCTGCAGGCTTCTAGCAGAACTTGTTCTGGTTCAGGGCTGAACTCCAGGACATTGATCAGCGCACAGTAATCGAATTCCTTGTCCTCGAAGTGCAAATGTTCAGGTTGGGCGAGATGCAGATCAACCCTGGCGCCAAGTCTGGCCCTGGTCTTTTGCAGCATTTCCCTGGAGCTGTCAGTACCAGTGATCTGGAAGCCGGATTCAAAAAAGGCGTGTAGGAAGTAGCCGCTGCCACAACCTACCTGCAAAAAATGCTGCTTGCGCCTAGGCCATTGGGCAATCATCTCCAAAACTAGTTTTTTCCCTGCCTCCAGGGCAGGAGGTGCATCCAGGTCCCTGGGATCCAAATCCTGATCCAAGATTGCTTGCTCTCTTAGCATGATGCACCCATTTATGTTCATCCCCCAGGCAGTGTGGATCAGCTCTGGCGGAGCACAGCCCCATGGGCTGCAGAGGTTACGTTGGCTGCGTATCTGCGCAGGAATGCAGAAGCTATCTCTTTTTTCTTTGGCTGGAAGGAGCTCCCCCTGGCTTGCAAATCCTGCTGGCTCAGCAGTACATCCAGTTTCCTCTCCGGGATATTGATACTGATCTGATCCCCCTCTTGGAGCAGAGCTATATTTCCGCCCTGGGCAGCCTCGGGGGAAACATGGCCAATGGCGGCTCCCCTGCTTCCACCACTGAATCTTCCGTCTGTGATGAGGGCTACCTCCCGGTCGAGACCCATACCTGCGATTGCTGCGGTGGGGGAGAGCATCTCCCGCATACCTGGACCACCCTTAGGGCCTTCATAACGAACCACCACTATATCCCCGGCCTGGATATTGCCATCCAGTATGGCCTGCACAGCATCCTCTTCTGCATCGAAAATCCTGGCCGGACCCTGTCTGACCAGCATGTTCACATCCACAGCAGCTTCTTTGACCACGCAGCCTTCTGGTGCCAGATTGCCATACAAAATAGCAATCCCCCCTCTCGGGCTGTAGGGATTTTCCAGACTCCGGATTACTTCATAGTCTAAGATCCTGGCTTGGCTTTGTTGAAGATTCTCTTTCAGGTTTTGACCGGTAACACTCAAACAATCTGCATAGATCAGGCCTGCCTTTTGCAGCTCGGCCAGCAATGCAGGAATCCCGCCCGCCTGGTGCAGATCCTCAAGATGATGCCCTCCGGCAGGTGAGAGTTTGCAGAGATTTGGTGTTTTTTGGCTGATTCTATCAAAGAGTTCCAGGCTCAAGTCCAGGCCAGCTTCAGCGAATATGGCTGGCAGATGCAAGACAGTATTGGTGGAGCAGCCCAAGGCCATGTCCACGCTGACTGCGTTTTGGACACTTTTTTCAGTCACTATATCCCTGGGTTTGATATCCCTTTGCCAGAGCTCCATGATCTGCTGCCCAGCAAGCTTTGCCAGTCTGGTTCTGGCCGCATGCACAGCAGGAATGGTTCCGTTACCAGGCAGGGCCAGGCCAATAGCCTCAGCTAAGCAATTCATGGAATTCGCGGTGAACATACCCGAGCAGCTGCCACAGCCTGGACAGGCGCATTCTTCCAGTTCCTGCAGTTCCTGCTCTGGGATAGCTCCCCTTTTGACTCGGCCTACAGCTTCAAATACGCTGATCAAGTCCACCTTGCGACCCTGGTGTTTCCCTGCCAGCATAGGGCCTCCGCTAATACATATGGAGGGCAGATTCAGCCTGAGCATAGCCATGAGCATGGCTGGAACTATCTTGTCGCAGTTGGGGATACAAACCAGGGCATCAAAAGGGTGGGCGGTAGCCATAATCTCGATGCTGTCCGCAATGGCTTCCCTGCTGGGAAGACTCATGCGCATTCCTGCGTGATTCATGGCCAAGCCGTCGCAGACACCTATCACTGGAAATTCCATAGGTACCCCGCCCTGCATACGGATGCCAGCCTGAACCGCCTGGGAAATCCTATCCAAATGGATATGGCCCGGAACCACAGAATTTGCTGAGTTGACCACGCCGATCAATGGCTTTTGCATCTCCTCTCGGCTAAGACCCAAGGCATAGAGTAAAGAGCGGTGCGCGCTCTTTTCCAGTCCTGATTTCATCGAGTTGCTACGCATTGTACGTCATTCCTCCTTTTGCCTTTAATTGCGCACTGCCACCCAGCTGCTGATGATGCCTGTGGCGCAGAGCACAATCAGCATGGTTAACACCTGGGCCGGGCTTAGAAATTTCACCTCCAGCCAAAGCGGGGCCTGATTCAAAATGCTGTCCAGGGTGCTTTGGGTCAATCGCAACAAACCCAGGGCCAGGCCAGTGCCCAGCAGTGCTTGTACAGCACCTCCTACCAGCTGGGGCAGCTGGATATACCAGTTGGCTGCCCCCACCAACTGCAGGATTTCAATTTCTTCCCTGCGGTTCATTTGGGCCAGCTTAAAAGTGTTACCCAGGATCAGGCCAACCAGGAGGGTCAGGAAAATCACAAAAGGCCAGAGTACTTGCTTGGCCAGTCTGGTCCAGGAACTGGCCAGGTCCAGTTGCAATGGATTAAACTTGACTTCTTCTACCAGAGGCAGCTCTGTGAGCTCCTGGTAAATCTGTTTGGCCTCCTTCTCTGGCTGGGAAGACTCCAAGCGAAAGCCCAGAATAGCTGTGGGCGGGATGGGATTTTTGTTCTGACCCAGATCGAGATCCTGGGCCAGCTTCTCCTGCAGCACTTTTAGGCCTTGGTTTGGTGTATAGGTATCCATACGGGTCAGATTGTTTTTGTCTTGCAGCTTCTGCCATTGCCCTTTGATCTCTTGCAATGTTTCCTGGTCCCGGGCCTTTTCCCAGTAGACTTCAAAATTTATCTCTCCCTGGTTTTGCAGCACGTAGCGCTGCACGTTATGCATCGCAAGCAAGAACATTCCTCCCAGGAAGATGACCAGGGTTACAGCTGCAAGGCTTAAAAGCTGCTCCCATTTGTTGTGGCCTAAATCCTTAATGCCTTTGATGATCAGTCTGATGAGCATGCTTTGTCGTTTTCCTGTCCTTGCATTAAGTGCAACCTGCCCTGAATCAAGCCAAGAATTCTGGCCTTTGGCATAGCCTGTAGCAAGTGCTTATTGTGTGTGGCCAGGAGCACAGTGGTCCCGTGCATTTTGAACTGCTTAAGGATCTGGAGCAATCTGAACGACAGCTCCTCATCCAAGTTGCCTGTAGGCTCGTCAGCCAAAAGCAGTTTGGGGTTCGTGACCACCGCCCTGGCAATGGCCACTCTTTGTTGTTCCCCTCCTGAAAGCTCCTTGCATTTGATCTCAGACTTGCCGCTTAAGCCAAGGGCCCGCTGTACTGCACTCACCCTTCGTTTTTTTTGTGGCCCAGTCATGCCCCTTACTTCCAGGGGTAGGGCGATATTCTGGTATACGCTCCTGTCACTGAGGACCTTAAAGTCCTGGAAGACAACGCTCACCTCTCGTCTTAGCCTGGGCAAGTGCCTGGGCCTGATGCCATTGAGCTGTAAACCTGCCACTTCTGCCTGTCCCCTTTGCAAGGGCAAAGCCCCATGCAGGATTCGCAGCAAAGTGGTTTTGCCTGCGCCAGAAGGCCCGGTCAGATATACAAATTCCCCTTGATGAACCTCAAAGCTGATGTCCTTCAGCACCCAGTTTCTATTAAAGGCATGGGAAAGGTGTTTCACGTGCAACAAAGTTATTTGCTCTTTGTTTGTGTTTTCTGCAATTTATGCAGCAATTCTTCAGCCTGTTTAAACTCAGGATCCAAACTTACTGCTTTTTGAAGATATTTCTGGGACTTATCAATTTCTTGGTTATTCACATAGGCTATGGCCAGGTTGTAAAGCAGGTGCGCGCTTTGATCGTAAAGCCTAAGCCCCCGGTGGTAGAGCCTAATGGCTTCTTTAAAACGGCCCTGTTTGCTGAGGGCCACGCCTTGATTGTTGATAGTGCGCACGCCTAAGTAGTCAAATAAAAAAGGGCCGAAATCCAAATCCACTTGATCCACCAGCTCCTTTTCTAGATATGCGTTCCAAACCCTTTCTTTAAGCTCCTGGTTGTTCGGTTCTATGTTCAAAGCCCGTTGAAAACTTTTTCTGGCAGTCTCTACTTTGCCCTGGGCCAAGCAGATTCTGGCCTGCTGAAAATGGAACTCTGCGTTCTCAGGGCTGATGTTCAAGGCCTTTTGCATGCATTCCTGGGCAAGTTCCAAATTCGAGCTTTCCATATGTATACGGGCCAATAGGCACCATCCCTTAGAAATGTCAGGATTGGCCTGAAGGCCTTGATTGATAATACTTTGGGCTTGCTTAGGATCCCCAGAATCCAGCTTCAGTGCTCCCTGTTCCACTTTGATTCTGGGCCAAAGCACAGGGTGCTGCTGTTCAAGCTGCAGCAGGATCTGCTCTGCATCCTCTGCTTTTTTTTGCTGTAAAAGATCATGAGCTTCTTGCAGGGCTTTTTGCAACAACAGCTCAGGGTTTCCTGATTCGAGCTCATGAAGTTTTTCTTGCAGGGACTGGATAGTTACAGGCTTGACAATATAGCTGGTGACACCAAAATCGCAGGCCAGAGCTACGTCCTCGGTTTCGGATTTCGAGGTGATGAAAATAAAGGGCAGCCAAGCAAAGTTTTGACTTTTCCTGACCCAACGCAAAAAATCCAAGCCATTGAGTTTGGGCATTTTCCAGTCACTAATAATCAAGCCGGTGTCTGGATGAGCTTGTAAAATCTGTTGGGCCTGCTCCCCGTTTTGGGCCTGAAGGAAATTATCAAACCCCAGCACTTCCAGGATATTGATTACAGTTTGAACAACAGCCTGGATATCGTCTACGACCAATACTGGCTTGCTTTTGTCCATTTTCCTTACTCCTGGCTGCTGAACAAAGTAAAGCAGAATCTGCTGCCGTGAGGCTGCACATCCTCTACCCAGATATCTCCCTGGAGCATGGTCACGATCCTGTAGCAGATAAATAACCCAATGCCGCTGCCCTGGATCCTGGTATCGATATCTTCGTTCTCCCTTCTACTAAATTTTTGGAATATGGAAGACTTTATCTCTTCTGGTACCCCTGGTCCATTATCCTGGATACAGATAGTTGCTACATATGGATAAGGGTCGAGATTGCGTCTGGCACGGGTCAGCTTATTCCAAATCAGGATTTGGCCTTGTGTGTATTTGATGGCATTGGAGAGCAGATTCTGCAAAAGATGCTTAAGCAGGCCTTTGTCTGCTATGACACTTAGCATTGGCTCTGTTTGATCCTCAACTCTGATTTCTTTCTCCTGCAATAGGGCTGCATGCTCTTTTTGTACCTGGGCTAGGACCTCTTGCATACAAATGCTTTCCAGGCTCTGGCCCTGCTTTTGCCAGGAATCCAGCCTGGCCATCTGCAAAAATTCATTGATCATCTCCAACAGGTTTTCCGCTCCTTTCCTGGCAGTCTCAGCAAAAGACTTCTCTTTGTCCTCCAGGCCTAGGTATTGCAAAAGGTCCAAATTAGAAATGATTGCAGACAAAGGGCTCTTGAAGTCATGCACCACCATTTCTACCAACTCTGATCGCTCCTGGGAGCTGATCAAAAGCTCCTTTTGCTTCAGCTCCAGCTCGCGGCTTAGGCTTTGATATTTATCCCTTTCCTGGCGCAATTTCTCCAGGATAAGTGAGTTCTGCACCCATGGCGTGAGCCAGGATGCATAATCAATAAGCAACTCAAGATCAGTAGGCTGGAAATGCATTTCATCCAGCCTGTCAGAGGCATTGATAATCCCTATAAGCTCCTGCTCATGGTCAGAAAAAAGTGGCACGGCCAAAAAGGAGCCAGTTACGTAGCGCTTTCTGCGCTGGATAAACCTGCTGTCCTGATCGATGTCCTGTACCAGCAATGGTTTGTTGCTGTGCAAAACATATTCAGAAACAGAGCCTGTTTCCAGCTGAATGCTTTGACCAATGAGCTCCTGTCTTGTGCTTGCAGCAATCGTAAATGTATTTGCAGCATAACGCTCTTTGAGCATGATCGAGCCCTGACCTGCCTTTAATCTAGGCAGTAGGAGCGCAAGGCTTTTGCACATTTTGTCCTGCAGGCCTAGATGAGAGCTGGAGAGTATCGCTGTAATCTTACGGATACTATCGAGCTTTTCCTGCAAACTGCTGGCAGACTGTGTGCTTGGTGACTGCTGCATATACCTACTTACCAGGTTGTTGGGACCAGCCTTGCAAGCAGAGCTGTCGTAGAGGTTGATTTGGAAATCATTTTTTGTGTTGGGAACATTTCCAGGTCTTGCTCTGATCACTCAGGGCAAAAAGGTTATCAGTTCAATATTAGTATTTATTCACCATCTGCTGTGCCCGGATAAGATTTACCGAGGAAGAAGCCCTGGACCTAGTGAACAGTTACCTCCATTTTTCCAGCTCGATTTGTTGGGCAGTCTTTTGCAGCTGACGTTGCAGATCTTGGGCGTTGACCCATGCAGTGCCTACCTGACCAACAACCAAGCCTGCTGCGGCATTGGCCAGCAGGCAGCTCTGCAAAAGATTGCCC
This sequence comes from uncultured Desulfohalobiaceae bacterium, assembly GCA_964494985.1. Classification (GTDB taxonomy): domain Bacteria; phylum Desulfobacterota; class Desulfovibrionia; order Desulfovibrionales; family Desulfothermaceae; genus CAZBUB01. Next base: position 35,874 of record CAZBUB010000001.1, read on the forward strand.
CCCACATCCAAGGCTGCAGCCAGAATAGCAATTACTGTATCCCCAGCACCAGTAACATCAAAGACCTTCTGGGGAACAGCAGGAATTTTGTATACAGGGCCCTCTTTGTTGAACAGGACCATGCCAGCAGGTCCCAGGGTAATCAGCAGATTTTTGCACCCCTTCGCAGCCAGGATGTGATCCCCAGCAGCCAGGATCTCTTCTTGGTCAGTCAGAGCCAGTTTGCTAAACCAAGAGGCCTCCTTGCGATTGGGAGTCATAAGGAAAAAGCCAGGGTAGAAGGCATAGTTCTTTTCTTTGGGGTCCAAGAGCACCCTGGCGTGTTTTGGGGCTCGGTCTGATAATTCCTTGAGCAAACCAGGACTGATGCATCCCTTGCCATAATCAGACAGGATCATAGTTGGACATTGGTCCAGTTTCTGCAAAAGCAAAGCGCTGAGTTCCTTCTCCTGTTTGCGGGCGAGAGGCTGATACTCCTTGTCCACCCTGACCACTTGTTGGCCCTGGGCCAGAATCCTGGTCTTGACTGTGGTACGCCAGCATTTGCTCTGCAAAAGCTCGTGCTGGATTTCGTTGTTGCGTAAAAGTTGTTTTAGCTGCTCAGCTTCGAGATCCTGGCCTGCCTGGGTCAATAATACAGGCTTGGCGCCTAAGGCTTGCAAGTTTTGGGCAACGTTGCCAGCTCCACCCAATTTGTACTCTTCTTGTTCTATCTTGACCACAGGCACTGGAGCCTCAGGGGAGATTCTCTCAGCACTACCGTATTGATAGTGATCCAGCATAATGTCCCCAGCTACCAGGACTCTGCTCTGCTCCAGCCTTTGCGCTAACCGCAAAAGCTCCGCAATTGAAGTATTGGCCAGGGGAATGCTTTGCAGTTCCTTATTGGTCGTATCGTTCGTTTGTTTCACGTGAAACCAACTCCTCTGGTAGGCCTAACTTGCGCAACAATTGCCTCAGCTCCTGCTGGGAAGCGTATTTAAATGAAATCTGTCCCTGATCCCAGGCCCCTTGGATATTGACCCGCGCTGGGTACAAGTGGGAAAATTCCTGTTGTAACTGCTTTTTGTAGCTTTTAAATTCAGGATCTGATTTTTTGGGGGTGGATTTAGGGCTGGATCCTGATTTTAAATGTCTGGGTAGACAGCCATGATCTCTGCAGTGGGCAGCCGCCTTTTCCAACTCTCTTACTGAGAGATCATGGTATTTTACTGCAGTAAACAGAGCCAGACGCAGCGAGGGATCCTGAACCGCAAGCAGGCTTCTGGCCTGGCCAGTGGTGATCTCCCTGCTTTGTAGAGCTTCCTGAATCTCTGGCTCTAATTGCAAAAGGCGCAATGTATTGGCGACAGCTGATCTGGATTTTCCTAACCTAAGCGCAATCTCTGCCTGGGTAAGCTCCAAGGAGTATTGTAAATGGCTTATGGCCTGGGCTTCCTCCATAGGATTTAAGTCTTCACGCTGCAGGTTTTCAATAAGACCTAGGAGCAGGGCTTGAGTGGAATCCAGGCTGGATAAGATGACCGGCACCTGGGTCATCCCCGCAAGCCTGCAGGCCCTCCATCTTCGTTCTCCGGCTATAATCTGGTATTTGGATTCGCGGGGTTGGCTGCTGGCCAAAATCGGCTGCAGCAACCCCTGGGCCTTGATGGACTGGGCCAGTTCCTGTAGAGATTCTTCAGGGATGGTCTTTCTGGGCTGATCTGGGTTGGGCTGCAAGGAATCTATATGCAGAATCTGCAGCTGTACTTCAGCCTTGCTGCTGTCTGGTTGGCTGGACTCTGCGAACAGGGCCTCCAGGCCCCTGCCCAGCCCCTTTGGAGAAGCTGGCATTATTTCTATTTCTCCTGATAGATTGTTTTTGTGCTGTCTGCCCTTTTTGACTATAACTGAAAAAGAGGAGATTGAAAACATGTGGAACAAAGGGGATCTGCTTCAGGACCTTTATGATGCCCGGGGCTCTTTTTTGGGACTTCTGATCAGTCCCAGTCTCTGGACAGAAGTGGAGGCACAGGTGGTGCCCATCCTTGAGCAGGCCATGGATAGACTACAACAGGAAAGTCAAGACACTAGGCAGAGCTTGCAAGAACCTTTGCAGGATTGGGAGTTGCTCCTGCAGCACTGGGATTTTAAATATCCTGTAAGCAAGGAGGTCTCCTGTGAGATTTGTGGAAACCAGACCCAGGACTGGCAGAAGGACTCACCACGCAAATTTTTGCTTAAAGCAGCCAGTCTCGGGGGATTGGTGAGCTTTGAGTGCCTGAACTGCCAGGCTAGGATCATCAAGAAGCATTTTAAGGACTACGTTCAGGTCCAGGCCCAATCAGCAAAAAAATAGACTGCAGCGGCTTGAATACCTGCTCAGATTCTGACAAGCATCCTGCCTGATCCTGGTGTGATGCTTGTGTGGAAAGCAGTTATGGGTTCATGGTTATCAGTCACTGCAAATCGGCGATCAGGGCAGAATCGGCCTCCCCTCTGAAAACCGATAACTTATCATTGTTACCCATTTTCCAAACAAGCCAAGCTCAGTCTTTAAAAAGACCCAACAGCTCCCTGCCTAGATCGAGATAGGCCAAGGCGCCTTTCGACTTATAGTCGTAGCACAAGACTGGAAGTCCATGGCTGGGGGCTTCTGAAAGGCGCACATTTCTGGGGATCACGTTTTGAAAGACCTGGGAGCCGAAGTATTGGCGTACTTCCTGGACAACTTGGTGGGAGAGGTTGTTTCTGCGGTCAAACATGGTCAAGACCACTCCCAGCAGCTGCAGCTCAGGGTTGAGCCGTTTGCGCACTATGTCCAGGGTCTGCATCAGCCTGGCAATACCTTCCAGAGCGTAGTACTCGCATTGTAAGGGAATCAACAGGCTACCTGCTGCACAAAGCGCATTCACAGTGATCAGGCCCAAGGAAGGGGGGCAGTCCAAAAGGACAAAGCTGTAATCTGATCGGATCTGTTCCAGTACCTCACGCAAATAGTATTCTCTGCCGATTTTTTGTACCAGTTCCAGATCCGCTGCCACCAGGTCTTGGGTGGCAGGCAGAATATCCAAAAAATCAAGGCAGGTGTTCTGGATCATGCCCCTGGCCAACTCAGGTTGGAACAGGGCTTGGTATAAGTCCTGTTTTCCACTCAGGGCAGTGATGTTCAAACCACTGCTGGCATTGGCTTGGGGGTCACAGTCCACGAGCAATACACGTTTTTCCATAGCCGCAAGTGAGGCCGCCAAATTTATTGCAGTTGTGGTCTTGCCCACTCCACCTTTTTGGTTGGCAATGGCAATAGTTTTCTGAAAGCCCATGTTTCCTATCATGATTTGTGACTGTTCATTAGAGGGACAACACCTTAACCAGTGGCCCGGGCCTTATCATTTCCCAACTTTCGAGCACAGCAGGTGGAGAATAATTACCTTGATTTTATGTTTTTGCAAAGGACTTATGCAGGGTAAAGGTTGGAATAAAGGCAGAATGCAGCTTTTCACCTGGGGCTGCAGATGCATCCAGGTCGCGCGATTCCCCTGTTGGTTCCTGTCCCAGCGTGTTCTTTGCAGACTATAATCAGCAAGTGCACTTGGCCTGCAAAACTGCCAAAGCTCGTTGCTGTTCCTGGTGCTGCAGGGCTCCGGAAGACTGCTGCTGCTAAATTAAGATTGCCAGTCCGGGCCCTCACTGGAACCAAATGTGCGATGGCAATACGTCTGGGCTTCCTGCAGGGAAGAAATCAAGAAGACTGCTTCCTGGATATTTTGTTTCTTCACGCTTTGTAAAAGCTCCTTGGCCAGATGCTGGAAATCGTCAGCTTCGAGCTCCCAGGACTCTGGAGCCTGGCTCTGCATTCTGAAACAAAGTTGGGCAAAGCGTTTTACATCATCCAGGGCTGGCAAAGTGCCCTCTGTGCTGTCCTGCTTGATTCTGGTGAAGACCTGGTCCATTTCCTGCTTAAGTTCCCTGAAAAGCATAGGATATTACCTTTTAAACTCTTTTATATCTGGTAATACTGTTTATACCATTGCCAAAATCTGGCTATGCCATTTTCTATTGGGGTGGAGGGCCGAAAGCCCACATCTTGTTCCAAATCATCCACGTCTGCGTAAGTATTGGGCACATCTCCAGGTTGCAGGGGCTGGTAGTCCTTTATCGCCTTTTGGCCCAGGCATTCCTCCAAAATCTGGATGAAACGTTCTAGCTCCACACTGTTATTGTTTCCGATATTATAGAGTCTGTAGGCAGCAGGGCTGCTGGCAGGGTCTGGGTTATCACCGCTCCATTGTGAATTGGGCTCTGGGATTTTATTCAGCACTCGCAATAGCCCCTGCACAATATCGTCAATATAGGTAAAATCCCTTTTCATGTGGCCGTAGTTGTAAACAGCGATAGGCTCGCCTTGCAAGATACTCTGGGTAAACAGGAAAAGAGCCATGTCCGGCCTGCCCCAAGGTCCATAAACTGTGAAGAACCTGAGCCCGGTGCAGGGAATCTGATACAAATAGCTATAGCAGTGGGCCATAAGCTCATTGGACTTCTTGCTGGCAGCATATAGGCTGATGGGGTGATCTACGTTGTGGTGTACGCTAAAGGGCATCTTGGTGTTCAGGCCATATACAGAGCTGGAAGAAGCAAACACCAAATGCTTTACAGCATGCCATCTGCAGCATTCTAGAAGATGGCCAAAGCCAACAATATTTCCCTGGATGTAGTCCTGGGGGTGCGTCAGGCTGTGTCTGACCCCAGCCTGGGCAGCAAGGTTGACCACATGGGTTGGGCAGTGCTCCTGGAAAAGCTTTGACAGACCCTGTTCGTCCTCCAGGGCCAATTGGGTAAAATGAAAATGCGTAAAGTCCTTCAGGATTTTCAATCTGTCCTTTTTGAGCTGTACAGAGTAGTAGGGGTGCAGATTGTCCAGGCCCACGACCTCAATATCCTGGCGTAGAAGGGCCAGGCAGAAATGGAATCCAATAAATCCTGCTGCTCCAGTAACGAGTACTTTCATGTTCTTTTCCTTATAAAGGCTTTTGTCTGAGTAAATTCTGTGCAGAGCGAAGCCCTTGCTGTTTATCAGGTGCAAGGTTTGTGGAGAAAATCTCTTGCAGAATGCAGTTATTAGGGTGCCTGTGCCCGAACTGGTGACTGATAATACATTTCTTTTCCATGCTTGGTTATGCCTGGGAAATTTTTGGTACCGAGGTTATCCTTGCAGAATCTTTTTCTGCAGCTTGAGCAACATCTGCCAGACAAAGGCCTTGGCTTGTCTGTTGTCCGGAAGCATGTCCTCTGGGCCAGGGAGATACAAAACTGCAGGGTTGAGATGCAGATAGAATCCATACTGCCCAGCCTTGTCCGGATAGAGGACTTGCATGGCCTTTTGTCCGAACACTGCCAGATAAGAGGGCTTGATCCAAGCTACACCCTGCCAGAAGATCTCTGCTCTGGGATTTATGTCCCTGGATCCCTTCTCAGCCAGAGGCCAAAAGGCTATCCATTGGTTGGGAATCTCCAACTGCCCGCATATCTTGGAGAAAAGCTCCAGGCGCTGGTTGTGGGTAGGTTCTAGCAGGTCCGGTCCGAGCTCGAAATAGGTCCAAATCAAAGGACAACGCAGACTGGAGATATTGCTCCAAACCCTGTGCCATGGCTCAGGAAGCTGCAGGCCAGGGCACTCATTTGCGGAGCTGTCCTCGAGCTCTTGGCCGGCTTTGGAGGCCAAAATAAACCGAAGACCGCATTTGCGCCAGTTACGAAGCTGCAGGGGCAGGTCTAGAGCTCGGTAATCCGCTCCCATATCCTCCAGGCCACTTCCCCCTTGCTTAGCAAGGGTAGTTCCTGGGCCTTTTCCTGGTCCAGGAAAAGGGCCCGGTTAGTGGGGCTGCAAAAGCCTGAATCCGGAGATCCTATCTGGTTGGCCACTATCAGATCTAGGTTCTTTTTTTTCAGCTTGTCCCTGGCCAAGTCTTCCAGATCAGGGTCTGTTTCAGCAGCAAAACCAATAAGCCTCTGTCCGTGAACCTTTTTCCTGCCTAAATTCATCAAGATATCAGGGTTTTGCGCAAATTCAACCTGCAGGGCCTGATCCTCAAGGCAGGCTTTTTTAAACTTTTGCTCCCTGCAAGATTTCGGCCTGAAATCACAGACAGCTGCTGCCAGACAGCCAATGTCCATATCAGGCCAAAGCTCCAGGCAGGCTTCATGCATCTGCCTTGCGGTCTCTATTGGGTATTGCTTGACTCCCTGAGGTAGCACCTGTTGGTGGGGACCGCAGACACAATAAACCTCAGCTCCTTGTATCCAGGCAGCGATAGCCAAGGCAGCCCCCATTTTGCCGCTGGAAGGATTGGACCAAAAGCGCACAGGATCCCAGAATTCCCTGGTAGGCCCCATGCTGATAAGTATTCGCCTGCCCTGCAATTTAGCTGGAGTAATTGCCCGCAACAGGCAAAAGAGAATCTCTTCCAAATCTGGTAGCCTGCCTTGGCCTTGATCCTGGCAGGCTACCTCCCCGCAATCAGGCTCTAGGATCAAGATCCTTCTGCGCCTTAAGCACGCCACATTGTCCTGCGTGGCCTGGGCAAGCCAGAGGTTGGGATTCATAGCCGGGGCGGCAAGTACTGGGCCTGGGAAGGAAAGCACCTGACAGGAAAGCATGTCGTCCGCCAGGCCCCAGGCCATTTTGGCCAAGGAATTCGCTGTGGCTGGGGCCACAAGCAGGGCTTGGGCCTCTTGGCCAGGGGTCAAGTGGGCATAGACTGGATTTGTGGTATTGAACATTGAGCTAAAAACCGGGTCAGCTCCTAGGGCAGAAAAGCTCAGGGGCTGGATAAACTCTTGGGCAGCTGAAGTCAAGGTGACACTGATCTGCAGCCCTAAGCGCCTGAGCAGTCTTAACAGCTCCAAAGACTTGTAGGCTGCTATGCTGCCAGTGACACCTAAATGCACCCTTTTGCCTGCTAAGTGGGGAAAGTTTATGTAATCCAAATGCATGGATGAGTTCGTTGGTTGCACAGCCTGGGCTGCTTGGCTCAAAGCAAAGCATATGGTCTGCCCGGACAGCTGTTGTTTTCTATATCATTTGCTGCTATTATTGAAGCTTTGCTTCCACTACAAAGGGCCCAAAGAACTAAAGGGCTGCACAGGATATTAATCATGTCCACTGCCAGAAGTCAATTTCCAGAGCATAAGCCCCGGGACCGCTTTCAGCAAGCCTAGGTTTTGGCAAAGGATTTATGCAACAAGAGTTTGATCTCTCCAGTTACAACTTTGATTTGCCACAGGAGTTGATAGCCCAGCAGCCCTTGCAGCAAAGAAGCGCCTCCAGACTTCTGGTTTTGGATAGGGCATCAGGACAGACCAAAGACTTGAGATTTGTTGATTTGCCCCAACTTTTGTCCCCAGGGACCTTGTTGGTCAGGAATGTAAGCCGGGTTTTCCCTGCCCGCCTGCTGGGTCAAAAGACCAAAACCAGGGGTAGGGTAGAGTTTTTGTTGACCACCCCCTTGGCCATGCTGGAGGCAAATCCACTGCAGGCGGGCTGGAATCAGGCTAGGGTAGAAGGTCTGCTAAGGCCAGGCAAGGGCTTAGCCCAGGGACAGAGAATTGAATTTTCATCACAGCTCCAGCTGGAAGTCCTGCATAAGAATTCCCAGGGGCAGGTGGAGGCCAATCTCTTCTGGCAAGGGGATATTCAATATCTTTTGTATAAACTGGCCCAATTGCCGCTGCCTCCATATATCAAGCGACAGGCCCAGGACAGCGACTATGAGCGCTATCAAACTGTGTATGCCAGCCAGGCCAAGACTGGTTCAGTGGCAGCCCCTACTGCAGGCTTGCACTTTGATGAACAGGTTATGCACAGCCTGCAGGAACAAGGCCTTTCCTGGGCAGATATCAATTTATATGTAAGCTACGGGACCTTCAGCCCCCTGAGATGTCAGGATGTGCGCAAGCACAGCATGCATGCAGAGTATGTGGAGATAGAGCCCAGGGAAGCGGACAAGATAGAGGCAGCCAGGCAGGAGGGCAGGCCATTGTTGGCTGTAGGCACAACCACAGTGCGGGCTTTGGAAAGTGTGATGGAATATCGAGGCAGGATAGAGCCCTTCTCTGGTTGGAGTGATCTCTTTATTTACCCCGGATTTGAGTTTCGAGTGGTCCAGCAGATGCTGACTAACTTTCATTTGCCCAAATCTTCTTTGCTGCTTATGGTTTCAGCCTTTGCCGGAAGGCAGCACATTCTCTCCGCCTATCAACAGGCGGTGCAAAAGGGCTACAGGTTCTTCTCCTATGGGGACTGTATGTTGATACTATAAGCTCACTTGTACTGGGAAAGGTGTCCTGGCTTGCTTGTCAAGTCAGGGGATATCTTTTATTTAAAGGGCATATTTAAGCGAGGGATGTATATGGGTAGAGTGGTAATCCGACAGGAAAGATGCAAGGGGTGCCTGCTGTGCACCTTGGTCTGTCCGGAGGAGATTTTGGTCCAGTCCCAGGAGTTGAACTCCCAGGGTTATAAGGTGGTCCAGGTTGCCCCAGGCAAGGAACAACAGTGCAAAGGCTGCGCATTTTGCGCGGAGATCTGCCCGGATTGCGTGCTGACTGTATATAGAAAGCCCAAGGAAAAAAAGGTACAAAAAGATGTCGCTTAGAACAGATAAGGCTCAGAAAAAACTTCTTAAGGGCAACGAGGCTATTGCCATGGGGGCTATGGCTGCAGGTTGCCAGTGCTATTTTGCCTATCCCATTACCCCCCAGAGCGATATTCCGGAATACCTCTCCAAAGCTCTGGTGGAAAGCGGCGGGGAGTTCATCCAGGCGGAAAGCGAGATAGGGGCGGCCAATATGTTGCTGGGTGCAGCAGCATGCGGCAAGAAAGCCATGACCTCTTCCTCCAGTCCTGGGATTTCCCTAAAGCAGGAGGCGATATCTTATATGGCAGGCAGCCAGCTGCCTGCGGTCATTGTGAACATCTGCAGGGGCGGACCAGGCCTGGGAAGCATCGACCCTTCTCAAGGGGACTATTTTCAGGCCACCAAAGGTGGAGGACATGGGGATTATCGGACTTTAGTCCTGGCCCCGGCTACCTGCCAGGAAGGCTATGATCTGACGATCCTGGCCTTTGACCTGGCTTTTAAGTACAGAAATCCGGTATTGATCCTGGGTGATGCCATATTGGGCCAGATGAAGGAGCCAGTTTTGGACTGGGCCCAAAGGACAATAGACCCGGATTTGGCCAAGGAGTGGCGTCTGTCCGGAGCTAAGGGCCGTGACCCCAGGTTAATCAAGTCCCTTTATCTGGCTGAAGGTTCCCTGGCAGGGCATAATCGCCGCCTACAGGAGAAGTATAAGGCTATGCAGCAGGAAGTGCGTTTTGAGGAGTATCAGACCGAGGATGCTCAGGTGGTTGCTGTTGCTTTCGGCTCCATCGGGAGGATTGTGAAGAGTACTGTGCGCAGGCTGCGTAAACAGGGCCAGAAGGTAGGCCTGTTTCGACCAATAACTCTCTTCCCCTTTCCTGAACAGGAGCTGCAAAAACTGGCAGCCCAGGGCAAAAAATTCATTACTATTGAAAACAATGCTGGGCAGATGGTTGAGGATGTGCGCCTGGCTGTGCGCAGATACGCAGACTCGGAGTTTTACAGCAATCTGCCTGGCCAGCTCTCCAAGCCAGAGGATTTTGAAGGCCCGATCCAAGAGCTTTTGCCCAGGGCTCATTAGTCTAGGGATTGTGTTGAAAACAGTTATCAGTTACAAATTAGCAGGGAGCTAACTCCAGCCCGAGAATAAATAAGGCTCACAGTTTTGATTTTAAAAGGTAACTGTTCACCAGGTCCTGGGGTTCTTCCTTGGTAAAGCTTATCCGGGCACAGGAGACGGTGAATAAATTCAAGGCGGATATAGCAAAGGTTTGGCTTCAACTGACAAATAAGGGTGTTTGATATGTATACAGAAGAAGAAAAGCTGGTTTTTTCCCCGCCGGAGATCATGACGGATCAGCCCATGCACTTTTGCCCGGGGTGCCATCACGGGATAATCCACAGGCTTTTGGGCGAATGCCTGGATAATATGGGCCTGCAGGAAAGAACCATTTGTGTGGGCTCGGTAGGCTGCTCAGTGTTTATCTACAACTATCTTAGCCTGGATGCTGTGGAAGCCCCCCACGGCAGGGCAGCAGCTGTGGCCACCGGAGTTAAACGGGCTAACCCAGAAAACATTGTGTTCACCTATCAGGGAGATGGGGACCTTGCAGCCATAGGCCTGTCTGAGATCATGTACTGCGCCAATCGGGGAGAAAAGGTCTGTGTGATCTTTGTCAACAATACCGTATACGGCATGACCGGAGGCCAAATGGCACCCACCACCATGGTGGGCCAAAACACCACCACTTCCCCTGGAGGAAGAAAGCAAGAAAGGGACGGGGCACCCCTCCGCATGGCAGAGATCCTGGCCTCCCTGGAAGGCACCGCCTACTCCGCGCGGGTGGCTGTGGACAGCATCAAGCATATCAAACAGGCTAAAAAGGCTCTGCAAAAGGCCTTCCAGGCTCAGATCCAGGGTTTGGGCCTGGGGTTTGTGGAATTGCTCTCCGCCTGCCCCACCAACTGGCATATGTCTCCGATTCAGGCCAACCAAAGGATCGGAGAAGAGCTTGTGCAGTATTTTCCTTTGCAGACATTCAAGGACATAACTCGAAACCCATAACCAACAGGGATCTATCTTGTACCAGGACGTGATCATTGCCGGATTTGGGGGGCAGGGAGTGATGCTGATCGGCAATCTCCTGGCCTACGCTGGGATGAATATGGACTTGCAGGTGACCTATATGCCTGTCTACGGCGTGGAGATGCGCGGAGGAACTGCGAATTGTACCGTGGTCCTGAACGATGAGGAGATAGGCTCTCCCATCATATACCAGCCTACAAGTCTCATTGTGATGAACCAGCCTTCCCTAGAGAAGTTTGCACCGAGGCTGTTGCCCCAGGGAAAGCTGATCTATAACTCCTCTATCATTCAAACTAGCCCGGAGCTGCTTCCAGAACAAGAAGCCTGGGCAGTGCCAGCAAATCAGCTGGCCAACGAGCTGGGGGATACTCGGATGGCCAATATGGTCATCCTGGGCGCCTGGGTGCAGGCAGTGGGCGCAGTTGGGCTGCAGGCTGTTCAAGATAGCCTGCAGGAGGTTATCTCCAGCCGCAACCAGCACTTGATACCCAAGAATAGGCAGGCACTGGAGGCTGGGGCGGAGCATGTCTCCAGTCTGGCAGCTTGAGCACAGGTGCCTGTCTGAACGAGGAGCTGGCATGCAGGAAAAAGTCTTTGCCCCAGAGCGCCTTCTGGGCTTATTAGGCAATCCAGTAGGCCATTCCCTGGGGCCACTTTTGCACAACTGGGCCTTTGAGCAAGAAAATTTGCCTTGGGTGTATATGTCCTGGTCAGTACTCGGGCGGGACTTGGACACATTCTTGGCAGCCGTGCGCATATTACCTATATACGGTCTCAGTGTCACCATCCCGCACAAAAGGAGCGTGTTCTCAGCCCTGGATCGCTGTAGCCAGGCAGCGCAAAAAACAGGAGCTGTAAATACCTTATACTGGAGTCAAGATGAGCTTTGCGGGGATAATACTGATTGTGCAGGCTTTGCCGCTCCACTCAGGGATTTGGCCCCTGGGCTGGAATCCGCTTTGATCTTGGGAAGCGGCGGTGCAGCACGGGCCTGTATTGTGGCCCTGCAGGACTTGGGACTGGACCGGATCATTGTCTCCTCCCGCAACCAGGAGAGGCTGCAGGAGCTGGAAAGCACCTTCGGCATTAAATCTGTGTCCTGGGGAGAAAAAAAACAGAGCCTGGCACAGCTGTTGGTCAATGCCACGCCTGTGGGCATGTCTGGGCCCAAACAAGGGGAGACACCTGTTTCTGCCCAGGATCTGCAGGGTTTTGTCTGGGTCTACGACCTGGTCTACAACCCCCTGGACACCAGGCTGATGCAGGAGGCTAGAGGGGTCGGCTGCCAGACCATTTCCGGGCTGGAAATGTTCCTGCATCAGGCCCGGGCCCAGTTCCGCCTCTGGAGTGGACTGGAGTTTGATGTAAGACAGGCCAGGGAACTCCTAAGGCCTCATCTAGGTTAAAGGCAGGAGGCTGAGTGAGTTGAGGGCTATGCCTATGGGGAGAAACCTGGAAGCTGCTATTGGCAGCCCTGTAAGGCGACATCCCCACATGGCTGAAACTTACTGACCGAGCTGCTTTTGCAATGTTACTCCAGGTAGATCTTGAGCTGGTCCCCGGGGTATATGTTGGAGCCAGGACTCATCTCATTCCAGGTCAAGAGCTGTTTGGTGCTGACCCCGAATTTGCGAGCTATCTCCCAGAGATTGTCCCCTTTTTGCACCTGATAATTGATCAGCTCTGCATGGGCTGCGCTGGCTTTATCTTTGGCCTGTTGCTCCCTTTCCTGACCTAGATCAGGGATATACAGTCTTTCTCCTACCTGCAGCCTAGACTGATTCAGCAGCCCGTTGGCCTGGATCAGGGTCTGCTGGCTGACCCCGAACTTGCGGGCCAGGGACCAGAGGCTGTCTCCTTTGTGCACAGTGTAATTTGCCCTGCGCTGGGCAATTTGTCTGGTCCTTTCTTTTTTGCTTGCCGGAATGCGCAGTTTCTGGCCAGGCTTTATATGTCCTTGCTGCAGATTGTTGGCAGCCTGCAGCTCTTTTACGCTAGTACCTGCGCTGTGGGCAATTTTCCACAGGCTGTCCCCTTTTTGCACGGTATAGCTGCCAGTGAAATCCTTGCCCTGGGCCAGATGTTCATCTGACTGGGCTTTGGCAGGAATGAGCACAGACTGTCCCGGCTGGAGCGTGTTGGATTGGGTCTGGTTCATTCTTTTGAGTTCTTTGATGGGCACGTCAAAGCGTCTGGAAATGCTCCACCAGGAATCCCCTGAGCTGACCTGATATCTTCGTAGACCTGAATACGGGGTGGCAGAAGGATCCTGCAGATGTTCCCTGGCCTGAGCCAAAAGCTCTTGGGGCAGGTACACCTTGGATTTGCGGTCCGGCGGGCTTGCAGAACGCCTGAAAGCTGGATTTAAATCTAAAAATTTGGACCATTCCAGGCCGGTAGCAGAGGCCAGGGCCTGAAGATCAGAGCCCGGGGGCAATTCCAGGGAATGCTCCTGGGCTGGTGCATCCCAACTTACTGATTGAAAACCCAGACTCTCCAGACTGCGCATTATCTTCAAAATGGCCATGAACTTGGGTACATAGTTCCTGGTTTCCTGGGGCAGGTGTTTACGTTCCTGGAGATCGAAGAAACATTCCTGCCCGCTGCGGCTGATAGCCCTGGATACCCTGCCTTGGCCTGCATTGTATGCAGCCAGCACCAAATACCAATCCCCAAACTGAGTATAAAGCATATTCAGATAATCAGCAGCAGCATGTGTGGACTTATAGGGATCTCTGCGCTCGTCAATCCACCAGTCCACATCCAAATCAAATGTGCGCGCTGTGCCTGGCATGAATTGCCAGAGCCCTGCAGCACCGGACTTAGAATAGGCTCTGGGGTTGAATCCGCTTTCTGCAAAAGGCAATAAGACCAGGTCCTGGGGCAGTCCCTTGTCTGTGAAAACCTTGCGGATATATGGGAGATATTTCTCTGCGCGCTTGAGCCAGGCCTGAAACATGTCCTTGTTTTTCTGTGTATAATTCTGGATATATTGCTCTACCACCCGGGTTTCGCGCAGATCCAGCTCAAAGCTTATCTCTGGTTCGGTGCGCAGGGCCTTTTCTTGTGAGGGAGTTAAAATGGGATCAAAGAGCTGCTCAGCAAAGGGCTTTTGTAGTTCAGGCTCCAAGGGTTGGACTATTTCTGAATCTAGATTCTGCAGGGATTTCCTTCCCTTGAAGTCCTGGGCAGAGACTTTTTTGTCCTGGCCCTGCTCAGCCTTTGGGGAAGGCAACTGCAAAAGCTCCTTTTGAATTGCCGTAGTAGGGCTCTGGTCTGTCTCTGGTTTTTTTTGGGAGACATGGCTGCAGGAAAAAAGCAAGCCAAGCAGGGCTGTCAAGGCGAAAGGCAGCAATGTTTTTGAAAAAGCAGGTTTATTTGTCATAGTTCCATTTTTAGCTCAGATTTTATGGCATTTCGGGATTTGTTCACTATGGACGCTGCCCGAATATACTTATGGACCGCTAAGGAATCTGTGAATATTTACAAATTTTGTTGACCAAACCAGTTTCAACTGCCAAATCCCCAGTTGTGGAGAACGCATTAAGATGAATACGCAAGAGCACCATCAGCAAAGCATTGTGGCAGGTAAAAAAAGCGTTTTGGAATACTTGGCCCAAGCCGGGGATAAAGTGGATATCATCTGGCTCCAAAAAGGCAAAGACAAAGAATTGGGCCATCTCCTGGAGCTGTGCAGGAGCAAAAAAATCAGATTCCAATTCGTGGATAAGCCTGCTTTAGACCGGACTGCAGGAAATATAAAGCATCAAGGGGTCCTGGCCCGTGTCTTCCAGCCCGGTTTCTATAGTTCAGAGACCCTTCTGCAAAAGCTGCATACAGCCAAACTGCCCCTTATCCTTGCCCTGGATCAGGTCCAAGATTCAGGAAATCTGGGTGTCTTGGCCAGAACCATGCTGGCCCTGGGTGGTGCCGGGCTGATACTGCCCAAAAACAGGACAGCCTTTCCTGGGGCCAGGGCAGAAAAGTCTGCAGCTGGAGCTCTGAGTAGGCTGCCTATGGCACGTGTAACTAACTTGGCCAGATTTTTGGAACTATGTCAAGCTGAAAAGGTGTACTGCTACTATACAGGCACTGATTCAGACTGCCGGGAGCTGTATGCTGCCACCCTGGAATTACCTGCTGTGCTGGTTCTGGGCAATGAAGAAAAAGGAGTCAGGCCAGGGGTAAGAAAGAGGTGTGCCTGTGGCTTACGCATCCCTATGTTCGGGAACTTAGACTCCCTCAATGTGGCTCAGGCCGGGGCCATCGTCATGGGAGAGCTTCTCAGACGCAGCCTCGCAAATGTCTAGGCTTCTAAGCACTAGTTGATGTAGTTGGGGATATTTAATATCAGCTCCCGGGTAAAGCTGAGCATTTTTTCCATCAACCAGGGGAAGGTGATCATCAAGGTTATAAAGATAGCCAGGATCTTAGGCACAAAGGTCAGCGTCATTTCCTGGATCTGGGTGGCAGCCTGCAGGATGCTGATGGTCACGCCCACCACCAGACCCACGCCCAAAAGGGGCAGGGAGATCATTAATGCGGTTTCTATGGCTTCCCGGGCAAAGCCCACTACAAACTCCGGGCTCATGGGCTGCTCCTTGAGTTAGCTAAAGCTGTTCACCAGGGACCCCACCAGCAGGTTCCAGCCGTCCACCATGACAAACAAAAGGGCCTTGAATGGCAGGGAGATCATAATAGGGGGCAGCATCATCATACCCATGGAAAGCAGAATGCTGGCCACCACCATATCTATGATCAAAAAAGGCACATAGATCAAAAATCCGATCTCAAAACCAGTTTTGAGCTCGCTGATCATGAAGGCCGGAACCAAGAGCAGGGTCGGTACTTCTTCTCTGTTGTCCGGGGCCTCAATCTTGGCTATGGAGTAGAACAGGGAAAGATCTTTCTCCCTGGTGTTCTGGAATAAAAATCCTCGCAAAGGCTGTTCTGCATTGGACAGGGCCTCTTGAAACCCTATGTCTTCCTGTAAGTAAGGCTGCAGGGCTTGGTCGTTAATCTCCTGGCCCAAAGGAAACATGATGACAAATGTCATGAAAATGGCCAGGCTGATCAGGATTTGGTTGGGGGGCATCTGCTGTGTGCCCAAGGCCTGACGCAGAAAGGAAAAAACTATGATGATCCTGGTAAAGGAGGTTACCGTCAAAATGATGGCAGGGGCCAAAGAGAGCACGGTGAGCAAAAACAGGATTTCCAAGGCTACGGACACCTGTCCGGGGTCAGCCTCGCCTGCGCTCATCTCCATGCTTAGCGTAGGAACTGTGGGACCATTAGCTCCGTTTAGAGGATCTATGCTCAGGATTAAAAGAAACAGCAGGGTCAGAGTCAGGGTCAGCAGCTTTTTGGAGCTGGGATGCGAAGTGATTTTGATTTTCGTGTTCATCATGTGCTTCTGCCAGGAGTTGAATATTTGTCTCAGTAACCCCTAACAAAAGCAATCTATTCAAAAATCGGACCAACACCAATTGCCTTTTAGGCCCCAGGCTTACCTGGCCCAGAACTTTCATCTGCTCTCCAGCGGCAAAACGCAGGCCAGCATTAGGGCCATAGCGCTTGAGGAGATAGAAGCCAAGCAACAGCAGGCCCAGGAGCAAAAACAGGCTTCCAGCCACCTTCAGGCTGGCCAGCCCCAGTGATAAGTCAGACATTCCGTTCTCAGCCAAGTTGCTTCACCCTTTCCATAGGGCTGATGATATCTGTGAGCCTGACCCCGAATTTTTCGTTAATGACCACTGCTTCCCCTCGGGCCACCAGTTTGCCGTTCACGAGCACTTCCAAGGGTTCACCTGCGAGTTTATCCAGCTCAATGACTGAACCTTGACCCAGTTGAAGCAGATCATTGATCAAAAGCTTGCTTCTGCCCAGCTCAGCAGAAACATGCAAAGGGATATCCAGAATAAATTCCATGTCCCTTTTTGCTTTCTGCGTTGATTTTTGAGGCTCATTGTCCAGCTCTTGGAACTGATAGTCCTGGACACGCCCAGGGTCAGGCTTGGACTTTTTTTCTTCCTGTAAACGCTCCTCCTCTTCCTCAGCAAATGCCTGGGCCCATTCCTGGTCCAGGTCAGGCTGGGTGTCATTGGATTTTTCCTGGTCCTGTCCTTCCTGTTCAGCTAAAGCAGCTGCCCATTCTTCTGCAAGCTTATCCTGGTCCACATCGTTTTTTTGATCTTTATCTTTGGCCATATCACGTTCCTTTGTGCATTTTGTTTGATCAGTCTCAATCAGTTTTGCCAAATCTTTTTGCTCAGCATACGGCGCTGGAGCAATGTAAGTTAAGGTTCGTTGCCTTCTGAAACCTCCTTAGAAATGATAAAGGCCTTGTTGCCCTTGCGCTGACCTGGCTGGCCATAAAATTTGGGAATGCCCTCCACATCCGCCCTTAGCTCTTCGTCTTGATCTGTATCAAGCAGGATGGTGTCCCCTACCTCCAGATTCAAAAGCTGCCTGGGCGTAAGTTGCGTTGAGCCCAGATTGACCACCATTTCCAGCGGGGTCTGCAAGAGTCTGTCCTTGAGCCTGGAGAGCCAGGCCTGGTCAATTTCCAGACGTTCTGACTGATAAGAAGCATAAAGCTTGGAACGAATTGGCTCTATTGTGGCGTAGGGCAAGGCTATAAGCAGATTGCCGATGGCATTTTCCAGCTCCACCTCAAAGGAAACCACCACCACTACGTCGCTGGGTGGGATGATGGAGGCGAACTGGGGATTTATTTCTGAGCGCTGGAATTCGATGTGTACGTCATGCACTGGCTGCCATGCTGTTTCCAACTCGTTGAGGGCTGTGACAACCACCTTTTTGATTATTGCTTGCTCAATAGGTGTAAAATCCCTGCCTTCCACCTTGGGCTGGCTGCCTGCACCTCCAAAAAAGTTCTCCACAAAGGAAAAAACTAAGCGAGTGTCAATGATGAATAAGCCGTTTCCTCGCAGCGGGCTCATTCTAAAAAGATTGATGCTGGTAGGTACAGGCAGAGAGCGCATGAACTCCCCAAACTTGGTCATGTCCACGGAAGTGGGGTTCACATCCAAACGTTTGCGAATCAAGGTGCCCAAATTTCCGGAAAGCTGCCTGGCAAACCTGTCGTTGATGATCTCTAGCACAGGCATTCTGCCCCGGATAATCCGGTCCTGGTTGGCAAGGTCAAAGGAGATGACCCCGGAGTCGTCCTCCACTAGGGCCTCAGATTCTGTCTCTATTTCCTCGCCTTGCAGACCCCTTAACAGGGCATCCACTTCGTCTTGGTTAAGTATTTTATTCATAGCCTGTCAAAACCTTGAGCTAAAGAAATATTTACCAAGGGAATACAACTTTCGTGCCTGGATCAGGCACAACCAGGCAAAAAAGTTGTCAGTAGGCTTATAGACTCAGGCCGCATGTCACTGGTGACTGATAGATGTTCTTTATACAAACCGTATTTCATGCAAAATTACTGGATTACAAATTCTGTAAAATAAACTTCCTGCACAACGGATTTTTCCAGAATCTGATTTATACGCTCCACTATCTCTCCTTTTAGGGCTAGCTTGTCTTCCATCTTGGACAGATCCGAAAAAGTCTTGCTGGATAACAGCAAGATCAAAGTGTCTTTGATTCTGGACTTATTGTCTTGAATACGACTTTCAGCTTTCTTGTCTTCTACCTCAAGGTCTATACTGACTTTGACATATCTTTTGCCTAAGGGATCAGCTAGGTTGACCAGCAAAGTGGGTAAGGATACAAGCTCTGTGCTATCTGAATCTCTTTCTTTCTGCTCGCCTCCTTGCTCCTCAGCTGAGCTCGATTGGCCGTTTTGGCTCGAAGCTAAAAATGTATTATAGCCCCAGTATCCAGCTCCACCAAGGCCTGCCAAAAGAACAATTACAGCAAGCGCGAGCAACAGCATCTTGAGCTTGCTGCGCTTCTTTTTTTCAGGCTCCTGGCTTGGTTCCTGTTTTTGGTTTTTGGCTTTAGCCACCTTAATGCTCCTTGCTTTATTGTTGCTTGGAAAATTTATGGTATCTTAAGTTTGCTGTGTCAAGAATGCTGAGTCGGGCTGGAAAGCCCAAAGCTTAGAGATACGTTTGCACATGGGGCTTTGTTTTAAACAGTATTTCTACCCTGCGGTTTTTTTGTCTGCCTTCAGATGTTTGATTACTGGCTATAGGCCTATCCGGACCGTAGCCAGACACTGAAAATCTGTCTGGCTCAATTCGCTGGTTCAAAAATAACTCCAGGACTGCCAAGGCTCTTCTCGCCGAGAGACGGTAATTGTCCACTCCAGGTCCGGTGGTGTTGTCCGTATGGCCCGAGATATTTACTGGCGCAGATGTGGCCAGGATCATTTGAGCAATTCTGGTCAGGATATCCTGGGCAGGCTCCAGGAGTTGACTGGAGCCTGGCTCAAAGAGTATCTGGTCATTCAAAACCAGGGCCACACCTTCTGGCCGTTCCAGGATTTCCAGGTTTTCTTCCAGGGTACTACGCAAGACTTCCTGGGGCAAGACCTCATCAGGAAAGAGCAGGTCCTTGAACCTGTCCTTTTTTTGCAAAAGCTCACTCGGGTTATTTAACATCTCTGTAACCAGCTCGATTTGGGTCTCTACCTTAGCTGCGTCCTGGGAGCGCAGAAAATCAACTTTGGCTTGGAAGTCAGTGAAGGCCACAGTGATAATCTTGATGTCCAGAGTGGACATGCTGAGCAAGAGCACAAAAAAGGTCAACAGCAGGGTTACCAGATCAGAGAATGTGACCAGCCAGCTTTCTCTAGAAACGCCGCCTTTGGCTTCTTTTTTGTCTCTGTTTCTGGCCATATGCTCTTTTTGCTATCTGGTCAGGCCCAGAGCTAGATCTAAGGCTGGTCCAGATCAAACTTGAATTCTTGGTATTCAAACGAGTCCTGTCTGTTTTGGAAAAGTTGAGGTCCTTTGCGCAGCTTGTTGGGCACGTGGCCTATGTAATTGCGCTTGTCCAGGATAATATCCACCCTGCGATTTTTTTCTCTTCCCCTGCTGCTTTGATTGCTGAACTTGGGGTTGTGTCTGCCATATGCCTCCAGCTGCAGGCCCTCCGGTTCCAGGCCCTGCTCCAGGAAGAAACGGTATACGCTTTGCACCCGCTGCAAGGAAAGATCCCAGGAGGGATCTTCCTGCCTGGAAAAATTCCGGTAGAGGTAGTCGATATTGAGCTCGTCCGCCAGCATAGAGGTGTGACCAGCCAAGAGTACAGGAAAAGGCAGGCCTTCCAGATGGGGCGCAATTTCTGCAAGGAGATCGCTGCCTTCTTGAGTGAGCTGGCTGCTGCCAGGTTGGAAGAGGGTAGCGGAGTTTATGCTCAAAATCTGGACAAAGGCATTGGATTGAAACTCCAGATCCTGGCCCTGTTCCTCCCAAAGCAAATCTTTCAAGGCAGAGAGGTTGTCTGGGTCCTCGCCCCGAATTGCCCCAGGTTCGAGATACATGGGTCTGGGTTTTTGCCCCAGAATGCTCATGGTTTCTTGACCCATGCCAAAGGTCTTGGAGATGGAGCCCAGAACCAGAACCTCTTTACGTTCATCCTTGAGGGCAGCCATGCTCAACAGCAGGATAAAGAAGGTCAAAAGCAGGGTCATCATATCCGAGAAAGTGATCAGCCAGGCTGGTTGACTTCCACCTTTCTTGTCCTTTTTGTCTTTGCCACCTTTTCTAGCCATATGCTTTGCCTAGGCTACTGCAGACAATTTTATTATTCCTTGCGCTGCTTAGGGGGCAGATAGCTATTGAGCTTCTCCTCGATGATCCTGGGATTTTCCCCCCTGGAGATAGAAAGAATGCCCTCCAGGATGATCTCCTTGACCAGAATCTCCTCCTTACTTCTGGCCCGGAGTTTGCCTGACATGGGGTTGAAGACCAGGTTGGCCAGCAGGGCTCCATAGAAGGTGGTCAACAGGGCCAGGGCCATAGCTGGGCCAATGGTGCTGGGATCCTCCATAGTCTGCAGCATGCGAATCAGGCCTATGACGGTGCCAATCATGCCCATGGCAGGAGAAAAGCCTCCCATGGCAGCCATAATGTCTGCGCCAAGTTCGTGACGGTCCTCTAAATAGTTTATCTCTTTCTCCAGGATCTCCTGGATAGCTTCTGGCTCTAGGCCGTCTACAGTGAGCTGCAATCCCTTGCGCAGATAGAGGTCGTCTATCTCCTTTAAGGCAGGCTCTAGGGCGAGAATGCCCTCTCTGCGGGCTTTGTAGGCAAACTGCAGGAATTGTTCTATGATCTGAGCAGGTTCCTGGTTTTTATAAAAGAAGGTGTTTTTGATTACTCCCAGAACCCCCAGGACATTGCGCAGGGGATAGTTGACTAGCGTGGCACCTATGGTGCCCCCCAAAACAATAAGGGCTGAAGGCAGGGAGATATACACCAAGGGGCTACCGCCCATGACAATGGCGGTGATGACCAGTCCAAAAGACAGCAGTATCCCGATGATAGTGGCCAGATCCATAGCGAGTCTGCTCTTAGCTGTTGTACTTTCTAGGGCCAAAAATCCTGGTCCCTATTCTGATCAGGGTAGCGCCTTCCTGGATCGCCTGCTGGTAGTCGTGGCTCATTCCCATGGATAGATGGGGTAAGCTCCTGCCCAGGTGAGCCTCCAGGTTCTGCTTGAGCTTGCGCATTCGGGCAAAATCTTCTTTGGCCTGCTCTGGATCCTCATAAAATGGGGGCATGCACATCAGTCCCTGCAGCTGCAGGAACTGCATTTGCTCCAGCTCCTGGGCCAGTTCATACACCTGTTTTGTATCCAAGCCAGCCTTACTCTTATCGGATGCAATGTTGACCTGGATTAGGACATCTTGTGTTTTTTTTAAGCTTTGGCACCTGGCATGCAATGCCTGGGCCACCTTGATACGATCCAGGGAGTGGATCAGGGCAAACCTGCCTGCCAAGTATTTGGCCTTGTTGCTTTGCAGCCTGCCTATAAAGTGCCAGCGGATTCTGGGAAGCTGCAGGGAATCCATCTTTTCCAGGGCTTCCTGGGCATAGCTTTCTCCAAATTCTAGCTGTCCCTGCTGGGCCAAGGTTTGAATAGAAAGCCCAGGATGGCCTTTGGAGACTGCAAGCAGCTGAACCTGGTCTGGATTCCTGCCAGATTGCTGGGCAATAGCCCGGATTTCATTTTTGATTTCCTGCCAGCGGCGGATTAATCCGAAATCTGTCATGATCTGCTCGGTGTCGTTTATATTACGAATATTCCCCAGGCCTAGGTCCTGGGGATGAGTTCCTGCAAAGACCTCTGGTCCTTGATCCAATCCGGCCTGATCTTAACCCAAAGCTCCAGATGTACCTGTTGGCCCAAAACGTTTTCCAGCTCCAGTCTGGCCTCTCTGCCCACCTTTTTGAGCATCTGGCCTTTATGGCCGATAACCATGGGCTTGTGCGCGGCCCTGGAAACATAAATGACAGCATGGATCACAACGAATCTGCTTGGCTCATCCTCCAGCCATTTCTCGATTTGGACAGCCATGGAGTAGGGCAGCTCCTGCTGCAAAAACAAAAAGAGCTTCTCCCTGATGATCTCCGTGGCTAGAAAGCGAAGGGGCAAAGTGGAGAGCTGGTCCTCGGGGTACAAGGCAGGGCCTGGGGGCAAAATCTGCAGAATATGTTTCAAAATTTCCTGGGTGCCCTGATTCTGCAGGGCACTGGCAGGGAAGAGAACAGCCTGGGGCCAGATCTGTCCTAGGCAGTCCATGAGTGGTAACAGAAGTTGCTTGTCCTTGAGCTGATCTGTCTTGTTCAACACCACAGCCAGTTGTATGCTCTGAAGCTCCCTGCAAGCCTGGACCTCCTCCAGATCTTCTTGCAGCCTGCGCTTGTTTACGGCGCAGCGGGCAGCATCCAGGACTAAAAGCACAAGATCCGCCTCAGTCAAGGCTTGCCATGCGCTTTGTACCAGGTGTCTGTTCAGGGCTTGGGAGCTTTTATGCAAGCCAGGGGTATCCAAAAATACCGCCTGGGCCTCATCCTGGCTCAGAATACCGCTGATGCGGTTCCTTGTGGTCTGAGGCTTGGGAGTAACAATGGCCAGCTTTTGGCCCAGCAAGGTGTTGAGCAAGGTGGATTTGCCAGCATTGGGAGGACCTATGATGGCCACTATCCCAAACTTCGCAATCTGTGGTTGTGAATTAGGCATTTCTTTATGCGAAGGGCCAGGATCGCTCAAGGCAAAAATTTCCTTGCACATTTGTTCCTGGCTGGTTAGTTTTTATTTTTGAATTCAGCAACTCGCCAGCTTAGCCAGCTGCAAGCCTTTTTAATTCTCCTGTTCATGGAGACAAACCCCAGGCCTGCTCAGGGTGGGACAAACCAAGATATTATGAACAAGGATTTGATCATTGTCGAGTCACCAGCCAAAGTCAAGACCATCAAGAAGTTTTTGGGCCAGCAGTATCTGGTCGAGGCTTCTGTGGGCCATGTCCGGGATCTGCCTCCAAATGCCATCGGAGTGGACGAAAAAAATGAGTTTGCCCCTGAGTACCAGATAGTTTCTGGAAAGAAGAAGGTGGTGCAGCAGCTGCAGTCGGCTGCAGCCAAGGCCAGGAATGTTTACCTGGCTCCAGATCCGGATCGGGAAGGAGAGGCTATTGCCTGGCACGTGGCTGAGTTGTTGCAAGACAAGAATCCTAATATCAAGAGGATTCAGTTCAACGAGATAACTTCCTCTGCAGTGCAGCAGGCCCTAGAGAATCCCAGGGACCTGGACCATAACCTGTTTGTCTCCCAACAGGCCAGGCGTATTCTGGATCGACTGGTGGGCTACAAAATCTCCCCATTGCTTTGGAATAAGGTCAAGCGAGGCATCTCCGCAGGCAGGGTTCAGTCCGTGGCCCTGCGCCTGATAGTGGAACGGGAAAGGGAGAGGCAGGGCTTTGTGCCCCAGGAATATTGGGTGTTCAAGGCAGAGCTTGAAGGAGGGCAACCTCCAGCATTCAGCGCAGAGCTATGGAAGGTTCAGGAAAAAAAGCCGCAGATTGACAACCAGGAAAAGGCGGAGGCATTGGAACAGGAGGTTGTGGGTCAGGAGTTCTGGCTGGAGACAGTGCAGGAAAAGAAGCGCCAGCGACAGCCCAAGCCTCCGTTTATCACTTCCAGCCTGCAGCAGGAGGCCAGTAACAAGCTGGGCTTTTCCGCAAAAAAGACCATGACTCTGGCCCAGAAACTCTACGAGGGTCTCGAGCTTGGAAATAGGGGTACTACAGCCCTGATCACTTACATGCGTACGGATTCGGTGCGTGTGGCCCAGGAGGCCAGGGAGGCGGCAAAAAGATGGATCCAAGGGAATCTGGGCCAGGATTACTACCCTAAAAAGCCCAAAGCCTACAAGAGCAGATCTGGTGCCCAGGAAGCCCATGAGGCTATAAGACCCGTGGACGTTTCCTTGACCCCTGAGGATGCTGCCCCTTATCTGAGCCGGGACCTGCTGCGTTTATACAGGTTGATTTGGCAGCGCTTCGTAGCCTCCCAGATGGCCCCGGCCACTTTCTGGGATACCGTGTTTTTAATCCGCGCAGGCAGGACCTTGTGGCGCAGCAAGGGGGAGAGATTGATATTTCCGGGTTTTCTTAAGGTCTATACTCCAGAGGATGCCCAGAAGGAAAATGAGTTGCCCAAGCTGGAGGAAGGCCAGAGTCTGAATCTTGTGCAGCTGCAAAAGGAGCAAAAGTTCACCCAGCCTCCTGCCAGGTTTACTGAGGCTTCCCTGGTGCGCAGCCTGGAGGAGAAGGGCATAGGCCGGCCATCCACCTACGCCCAGATCATCTCTACCCTTTTGGATAGGGAATATGTGCGCCAGGAGAAAAGACAGTTTGTTCCTACAGAGCTGGGCTTTACTGTCAGCGATTTGCTCTCTGGGCATTTCCAGAAGCTGATGGAGGTGGGCTTTACCGCAAGAATGGAACAGGATCTGGATCAGGTGGCCTTAGGCAGGCAGAATTGGGTGCATTTGCTCAAGGATTTTAGCCAGGAGTTCAATCCAGTCCTGGAAAAAGCCCAAAAGGAGATGTCCCAGGTCAAAACAGGATTGGACAGTGGCCTGAAGTGTCCTGAATGCGGTAAGGCCATGCTTATCAAGTTTGGCCGTAACGGGGAGTTCCTAGCCTGCAGCGGCTATCCGGATTGCACCTACACCAGCAATTTCAGCAGGGATGAGTCCGGCAAGATCGAGATGGTGGAAAACCAGCCCCAGGAGCTCAAAAAAATGGGCACCTGCGAGCAGTGCGGTTCAGATTTGGTGTTGAAGCGCTCTCGGACCGGAAGCAGGTTCATAGCCTGCAGCAACTATCCCAAGTGCAAGCAGGCCAAGCCATACAGCACAGGGGTCAAGTGTCCAGTCAAAGATTGTCCCGGTGAGCTGGTGGAGAAGAGCTCCAAACGGGGCAGGATATTCTATGCTTGCAACCAGTATCCTGATTGCACATATGCGGTCTGGAACTATCCAGCAAATGAGAAATGCCCTGAGTGCGAAGGTCACGTCCTGGTGCACAAAAGCAGCAAAACCAGAGGGGCATATCTGGCCTGCTCTGGCAAGGGCTGCAGGTACTGGCGCAAAATTGAGGAAGAGTAAGGCTCAGGCTATGGCCTCCTTGTCTTTCAGACCCAGGAAGTAGAGCACAGCATCCAGGCCCACGTTGCTGATAGCCTGTTTGGCACCCTGCCTGACCATGGGCTTGGCATGAAAGGCAATCCCCAATCCGGCCAGATTGAGCATGGGCAGGTCATTGGCCCCGTCACCAACAGCAATGACCTGCTCAAGGGAGATGTTTTCCTGTTTTGCCAGGTGCTGCAGGAGCTCAGCCTTTTTCTGCCCGTCTACCACCTCTCCCTTGATTCTGCCGGTCAGCCTGTTGCCTTCTATCTCCAGCTCATTGGCGAACAAGTAGTCGATTCCCAGCATGTTTTGCAAATAAAGCCCGAAATACGTAAACCCTCCAGAGATAATAGCTATTTTGTAGCCCAAGATCTTAAGGTTCTGAATCAGTCTCAGTGCACCCTGGGTCAGGGTCAGCTCTTTGGCTACCTTGTCCAGTACAGAACAATCCAGCCCAGCTAAAAGGGATACCCGCTTTTGCAAGCTCTGCTTAAAATCCAGCTCTCCCTGCATGGCCTTTGTGGTGATCTCTTGTACCTCTGGTCCAACCCCGGCCTGGTAGGCGAGCTCATCTATGACCTCGGACTGGATCAAAGTGGAGTCCATATCAAAGGCGATGAGCCTTCTGTGTCTGCGATAGGGGGTGTCCTCCTGCAGGCCGATGTCCACTGGATACTGCCTGGACAGGGCCAAAAACTCAGAGCGCATTCTGCTCAAGTCCCTGGGATTTCCGGTAAGCTCCATCTCTATGCAGGTCAGGTCTTGTTCGCCTGCCTGGGTTAATGGCCTGCGGTCGGAGAGCCTCTCTATCTGAGCAATATCCAGCTGGTTGTCACGGACCAGGCTGGAGATGCGAAACAGGTGCTCTATGTTCAGGCTACGCCCCAGCAGAGTCAAGATATAGGTTTTGTGATCTGCCTGCCTGGTCCAATTCTGGTATTCCCCAGGCTCTATGGTTGAGAACTCCAAATCCAGGTTCAGATTGTGGGCCTGATACAGGAGCTCCTTGAGAACAGATTTGCTTTGCTGGGAATCAGAGAAATGCAAAAGCAAAGACAGGGACAGGCTGGCGTGGATTACTGCCTGGGAGATGTCCAGCAGCTCCACTGAATAGTCCTGCACTGAGCTGCATAAGGACTCCAAAAGCCCTGGCCTGTTTTGCCCGGTGATATTGATAAGGTATATGCTGCCCATATCATTTAGAATCAAAGCCTTTGCAGTGCCGCCTCCACCAAGTTAAGCCCTTTGCGCAGGGTCTCTTGGTCAGTGGCGTAGGAAAAGCGCAGACAGCGGTCGTCCCCAAAGGCGATTCCTGGAACCGTGGCTACACCGGCCTCCTCCAGGAGATAGCTGCAAAGCTGAGTGGAGTTTTGGATCTGGCCAGTGAAGCAGCCCTGCATTCTGGGGAAAAGGTAAAAGGCTCCGTCAGGCCTGGGGCAGTGTACCCCTGCCCAGCTTTGGATTTTCTCCAGGGCTAGATCCCTTCTCTGGGCCAAAAGTCGTTTTTGTTCTATTAAAAAGTCAAAGGAACCTTTCAGGGCTGCCAGGGCTGCCTCCTGGGCCAGAACGCAGACATTGGATGTGGACTGGCCCTGCAGCCTATTTAAGAGCTTACATAAGCCTGGGTCTGTAAGCACGAAACCTATACGCCACCCTGTAAGGGCAAAGCTTTTGGAAAGTCCGTTAACCACTGCCACCTGGCTTGGATGGGAGTTGAGCCAGCCTGCTGCAGTGTTGGCCTGGGCTGGAGGATAGACCAGCTGGTCATAGACCTCGTCAGAAATCACAAAAAGGCCTTGTTCTAAGGCGAATTCGAGGATCCTGTCCAGCTCCTGTTGGCTGTAGTGGCAGCCGGTTGGGTTGGATGGGCTATTTAGGACCAGGGCCTTGCTTTTGGGCCCCAGGCTCTCTTGCAAGTCCTCTAGCTGGAGGAGAAAGCTGTTCTCTGGGGAGGTGGGTACTATAATGGGCTCCCCGTCAGCCAGTTTGATCATCTCAGGATAGCTGACCCAGTAAGGTGCAGGGATCAAAACCTCATCCCCAGGATTGAGCAGGACCTGGAAAAGATTGTACAGAGCCTGTTTACCTCCGTTGCAGACAGTGGCCATCTCTGGCTTGGCCTCTAGCTGGTAAAAATTTTGGAAGTAATCCGCAACAGCCTGCAATAGCTCAGGTTTGCCTGGCACGGCGGTGTATCTGGTCTTGACCTGGTCTACAGCCTGGTGCACTGCCTGCAGCACATGCTGCGGGGGCTGGAAGTCTGGCTCACCTGCAGCCAGGTTAAGGATTTCATGACCCTGGGCCTTGAGGTCCTGGGCCTTGGCGTTGATGCTTAAGGTGGCTGAGGGCTGTACTTTTTCAATGCGTCTTGAATACTGCATGATTTTTTGCCTTTTTTTGGTTCTCAGTCCAGCGGGGATGCCTTTGCAAATCCAGGATCAATCCTGGAGCATGGATCTGATCTCCTGCAGCTCCTTTTGCAGCTCCTGCATCAGGTCCCACCATTTGCTGTTTTCCTGTAGCTTGCGCTTGGCACCTTCAATAGTCAAGCCTTGTGTATAGAGCAAATGCTTGATCCGCCTGAGCAAAGCCAGATGCTCCTCTGAGTACAGCCTTTGGCCTTTAGGGGTGCGGATGGGGTCCAGTTGGGGAAACTCGGATTCCCAAAAGCGCAGCACATAAGGCTCCAGCTCGAGGATCCTGGCTGCCTGGCCTATCTTGTAGGTTTTGCTTTGCGCAGCCGCCATATTCGGCATCTTAGGGAAAGCTAACCGGCAGATCCTGAAGCAGGAGATCTCCAAGCCTGGCATGCTCCTGGTCCACCTCTTTATCTGTCAGAGTCCGTTCCTGATGTCTGTAAATAAGCCGCAAGGTCAGATTGCGCTTTGCGCTGCCCTGGGGCTGGTAAAGATCCTGGAGTTGGAACTCATGCAGGATTGGGCTGCCTGCTTCCTGAATCTTGTTTTGCAGCTGCTCATAGCTGACATCAGATCCTGCCACAATTGTCATGTCTCTGACCACAGGCGGGAATTTGGGCCAGGGCTGATATACCAGCTCCTGTGCAGCCTGCAGCCTAAAGAGCTGATCCACATCCAGCTCAGCCAGCCAAACAGCGTAGCGGAGTCTGTTTTCTCTGGCTAGAGCGGGTTTCAGCCTGCCCATGATCCCTAACAGGGCTTCTTGCTGCCAGATTTCTACCGCTGGCTCCAGAAAGGGATGCCCTTGCTGCAAACTGCACGTAAATTCAGGCAGAAGCAGCCTGGCAAAGAGGTGCTCCAACAATCCCTTTAATTCGGCAAAATCAGCCTCTTGTCTGGGCCAGGGCCATCTCTCTGGCTGGCGCAGGCCGTGCAATGCTAGGCCGAGCAGATTCTTTTCCCTGGCTTTAGTCTCAGAGCCCGGATCAGGCTCAAAGCATCGGGCCAGCTCAAAGAGCTGTTGTTGCGCATTGCCTTGGGCTGCATTCAAGGCGAGACTGTGTAAGAGCCCAGGGGCAAGCAAAGAGCGCAGGCTGTCTTGGTCAGAGCTCAAGGGATTTTGGATGCGAAGGCTGCTTTGGCTGTCCAGACCTAGTCTGTCCAGATCCTTCTGAGCTACGAAGCTGTAGTTGATCACTTCCTGCAAGCCCTGGCCCTGGGCCCAGGTCTTGATCTGGTGCAAAAACTCATAGTCTGCCTGTCCCTGCCCCTGGTCACTTTTTTCCTGGAAAAGCGGTCTTTTAATGCTCGGGGAGCTGGAAGCTATTTGTTCAAATCCGTAAAAGCGGCCTATCTCTTCGATCAGATCCACTTCCCGGGTCAGGTCCTGCCTGTAGCTGGGCGGCTGCACAAGCCAGGGTCTGTTTTGGTCCTTGACTATGCTGCAGCCCAAGTCCTGCAAAGTATTTTGGCAAAATTCCTTCTGCAGATCCAGGGCCAAAAGCTGGCTGGCCCGACTGGGTCTGAATTCAATCTGCACGCTCTGCCAGGGTCTGGGCTCCTGTCTGCATTCCCCCTGTAGAAGCTTGGCTCCGGATATCTTCTGCAAAAGGTGACAGGCCCGCTGCAGGGCATTCCTAGAGCCTACTTGGTCAACCCCCCTTTCGAATCTAAAGGCGGATTCACTGCTCAGACCAAGCCTGCGGCAGGTCTTGCGGACCTGGATGGGATCGAAAATAGCGCATTCCAAAATTACGTCCCTGGTATTGGGGCTGATCTCAGTGTTGGCTCCGCCCATGATGCCAGCTAAGGCAATGGGCTTTTCCTGGTCCCAGATCAAAAGATCCTCTGGAAGCAGGCACTGCTCTTGTCCATCCAGGGTCGTGAAATTTTGTTTTTCTCCGGAGCGGGCTACTTGGATCAGGTCTCCAGCAAGCAGCTCCCGGTCAAAGGCGTGCAAAGGCTGACCCAGTTCCAAAAGTACATAGTTGGTTACGTCCACAATATTGTTCACCGGCCGCAGCCCGAGGCTAAGCAGCCTTTTGCGCAACCAAAACGGGCTGGGGCCAAGCTTTGGCTGAGTAAGAATCCTGGCCTGGTACAGGGGACATAGATCAGGTTCCTGGATATGAACCCGCAACATATCAGGACAGCTGGAAGAACTTTCCTGTACAGAGGTTTCTGGCAGATGCAAAGGGAGACCAAAGGCTGCGGAAACCTCCCTGGCTATACCCAGTACGCTCAGGCAATCCCCCCTGTTCGGGGTTAGACCGATGTCCAGCAGCACATCCTCCAAGTTCATGGCCTGAAGCAAAGATTGGCCAGGATGCAGCTCGGGTTCCAAAACCATAATACCGCTGTGGTCCTCCCCCAGGCCCAGCTCCTTTTCCGAAAGGATCATGCCTTGGGATTCCTCTCCCCTGATCTTGGTGGCCTTAATCTGGCTGCCGTCAGGCAAGGTGCTTCCAGAAGGAGCAACCGGTACCAGCTGTCCGGCTGCAACATTAGGGGCACCGCAGACAATGTTCGCCTTTTGGCCCTGACCCAGATTGACTTTACAGAGCTGGAGCTGGTCTGCTTTGGGATGGGTCCAACATTCTGTGATCTGACCTACGAGCATCCCCTGCAAGTGGGCATAGGGAAGGATTTGTTCCTCTACTTCCAGGCCCAGCATGGTCAACCTGTGTGCAAGCTCCTGTACAGTCCCTTGATAAGGAGTGAATTCCTGAAGCCAATTTACACTAAGCAGCATTGTCACAAGAACCTTGTCTATAATCTTGGCAATTGCCTGAACTGGGTCAAAAAACGCAGGTCGTTGTTAAAGAACAGGCGCAAATCGTCGATACCGTACTTCAGCATGGCTACCCTTTCTACTCCCAGGCCAAAGGCAAAGCCAGTATACTTCTCAGAGTCATAGTCCACTGCAGCAAACACCTCAGGATCAATCATGCCGCAGCCTAGGATTTCCACCCAGCCGGTTTGCTTACAAACCCTGCAGGGCTGGTCTTGGAGCTGTCCGCTGCCATGACAGAGAACGCAGCTGATATCCACCTCAGCACTGGGCTCTGTAAAGGGGAAGTAGCTAGGCCTGAAGCGCACTTTGCACTGGGGGCCAAATATGTGCTGCACAAACAAGGTCAAGGTACCACGCAAGTCAGCCATGCTGACTTCTTGGTCCACCACAAAGCCCTCGATCTGGTGAAACATAGGAGAGTGGGTGAGATCCGCGTCCCTGCGGTAGACCTTGCCTGGAGCTACAGCAGCTAAGGGGGGCTGCCTGTTTTGCATGGTTCGGATCTGTAAAGGAGAGGTATGGGTGCGCAGGACCGTGCCCCCCTGGATATACAGGGTGTCCTGCATATCCCGGGCAGGGTGATCTTGAGGAATATTCAAGGCCTCGAAGTTGTAAAAATCGCTCTCCACCTCTGGGCCAGTGACTATCTCAAAGCCCAATCTGGTAAAAACATCACATATCTGATGCAATACCAGAGTGACAGGATGCAGGGATCCCAGCCTGGGCCTGCGGCCAGGTAAAGTAGGGTCGAATCCGCTCTGCAGCCTGGAGGACTCTTCCTGCTCCAGCTGTTGCTTTTTGGCCTGAAGCAGCTCCTGCACTTTTTTTTTGACCTGGTTGGCCTTTTGCCCGGCTTCTGGTCTGTCCTGCCCAGGCAGCTCCTTGAGTCTGGCCATAATTTTGGCCAAATCGCCTTTTCTGCCCAGAAGATCAGTCCTGAGCTCCTCCAGCTCCTGGCTGGAAGAGATCTGGGGCAGTGCAGACTCCAGTTTGGAGCCTACCTCGTGCACTTGCTGCAGAAACTCTTCCTTGCTCAGGGCCAATTTACTGCACCTTGGCTTTGGCCATTTCCGCTAATCTGGAAAAGGCCTGTTCGTCACTGTAGGCTAGATCCGCAAGTACCTTGCGGTTAAGCTCCACACCGGAACGTTGCAGGCCCTGCATGAACTTGCTGTAGGACATGCCATGCATGCGGGCTGCGGCGTTAATGCGTACGATCCAGAGCCTGCGGTAGTCCCGCTTTTTTAGCCTGCGGTCCTTGTAGGCATCGCACAGGGCATGTTCCACAGCCTCCTTGGCTGTGCGAAATAATGTGCTCCTGCTGCCGCGGTAGCCCTTGGCCATTTTTAAGTATTTTTTGTGTTTTTTGTGAGCGGTCTTGCCTCTTTTGACCCGCATAATTGTGTCTCCTTAACTGGGATGTTTTGCCTTTTCTGCCTGCTTCAAGGCAGGGAAAATTGAAAATACCCGGCAATGTTCCTGCCTTATCCTTGCTATGAGCTTGAGTAGGGCATAAGCCTTTTGATCTGCTTGACATTGGCAGCATCCACCAAGGTAGATTGCCGCAGGGCTCTTTTCCTTTTGGGCGATTTCTTGGTCAGAATATGGCTGTGATAGGCTTTTTTACGTTGCAGTTTTCCTGTGGCTGTGGTCTTGAACCTCTTGGCCGCACCCCTGTGGGTTTTGATTTTGGGCATAAATCCTCCTTTATTCTCCTGGACCAGGTCCTACTTTTTGGGCAAAGGGGTGACAATCATGTGCATGGCCCTGCCTTCAAATTTCGGTGCCTGCTCCACTTTGGCAACGTCACTTAATTCCTGGAGTATGTTCTGCATGATCTCCTGGCCTTGATCTTTGTACACAATTTCCCGGCCCCGAAAGAACAGAGTGATTTTGCATCTGTCGCCTTTCGCCAGAAATTTGCGCACATGATCCAGCTTGGTCTGTAGATCGTGCTCATCTGTTTTGGGGCGCAGCTTAACTTCCTTGAGCTGGATCTGGACTTGTTTTTTCTTGGCTTCCTGGAGCCTTTTGCGCTGCTGATACTGGTATTTGCCGTAATCCATCAGCCTGCAGACAGGTGGAACGGCCTTTGGGGAGACCTCCACCAGGTCCACACCATGCTCCTCTGCTAGCTGCAGGGCCTGCTTGGTGGGCATGACCCCCAGCTGCTCACCATCTTCATTCACCACCCTGACTTCTGGTACCCGGATCTGGTGGTTGCGGCGGGCGCTAGTAGGAGAAGCTATAGCTCATTCCTCCTCGTTTGAAAGGTTCATTACAGTCTTGCTTTATCATTTCTATGACCTGGTCTACTGCCAGTTGGCCCTGGTCCTTTTGGCCTCTCAATCTGACGTTTAATTGGCCCTGCTCCTTTTCCTGATTGCCTGCCACGAGTATGTAAGGTATCTTTTCTAGCTGGGCTTCCCGGACTTTGTAGCCCAGCTTCTCATTGCGCAGGTCTATCTCAGTCCTGATTCCTGCCTGCTGCAGCCTTTTTGCGCAAGCCTGGGAGTACTCCTTTTGCTCATCAGTAATGTTGAGGAGCCTGGCCTGGACAGGACTGAGCCAGGTGGGCAGGGCGCCGGCAAAATGCTCCAAAAGGACCCCCAGGAAGCGCTCAATTGCGCCCAGGATCACCCTGTGCAGCATGACAGGCCTGTGCTTTTCCCCATCTTGGCCGATGTAGTTGAGGTCAAATCTGTGCGGCAAGGTGAAGTCGCATTGTACAGTGGCGCATTGCCATTTTCGATTTAAGGCATCTTTGAGTTTGATGTCAATCTTGGGACCGTAAAATGCGCCTTCACCGGAGCAGACTGCATACTCCAGCCCAGCGCTTTCCAACGCCTTTTGCAGGGCCTGTATGGCCTGTGTCCAGTCCTGCTCAGAGCCAATAGATTTTTCCGGCCTGGTGGAGATCTCCACCTCGTACTCAAAGCCAAAGAGCCGCATGACATCCCGGACAAAATTAAGAACACCCAGGATCTCCTGCTGCAGTTGATCAGGCCTGCAGATGATGTGCGCATCGTCCTGGGTGAACTGGCGCACCCTGAGCAGGCCATGCATAACCCCTGATTTTTCGTGCCTGTGCACAGTGCCCAGCTCGAAAAGCCGTATAGGCAGATCCCGGTAGCTGCGCAGCCTGGACTTGTAGACAAGCATGTGGGCCAGGCAGTTCATGGGCTTCAATCCGTAGACCTGGTTGTCTATTTCGGTGAAGTACATGTTCTCCCGGTAGTTGTCGTAATGTCCGGAGCGCTGCCAAAGCTCACTGCGCAAAAGCTGGGGGCCGCGCACAAGCTGATATCCCCTTTTTAAGTGTTCCTTTGTCTCGAAGTCTTCCAGAATGTTGCGGATCAGCGCGCCCTTGGGATGGAAAATGGGCATGCCGGGGCCGGCCTCCTCGCTGAAGCTGAACAGGTCCAGCTGGCTGCCCAGCTTGCGGTGATCACGCTTCTGGGCTTCCTCCAGTTCCTGCAAGTACTGTTTGAGCTCTTTTTGACTGGGCCAGGCAGTGCCATAAATGCGCTGCAGCATGGGCCGCTGTTCGTCCCCCCGCCAATAGGCACCTGCCACGCTGGTCAGTTTAAAAGCCTGGATATGTCCGGTGGAAGGCAGGTGCGGACCCCGACAGAGGTCAGTAAAATTGCCCTGGGTATAAATGCTGACTTCTGATTCCTGCATCTCCTCCAAGAGCTCAAGCTTATATGTCTCATTTTGAAAAAGGAAGAGTCTCTTGGCCTCCTGCAGGGAAAGGGTCCTGCGCTCCAAGGGCAGATCTGCTTCAATTATTCTTTGCATCTCCTGTTCAATCTGCTCCAGGTCCTGGGGAGTAAAGGAGCGCTCGAATTCGAAATCATAGTAGAAGCCATTTTCAATAGCAGGCCCCATGCCTATCTTAGCCTGGGGATAGAGTTTTTTCACTGCTTGGGCCATGACATGGCCTGCGGTGTGGCGCAAGATGTCCAGACCAGGCTCTGAGTTCTGGAAAATAGGCTCTAGTTGGTCGCAATCCACGGGAAGGGATTGTTGCAGGTCCAGCAGCATGTCTGCGCACCTGCAGGCCACTACCTTTTTGAATTGCTTGTTGCTCAGGGCCTTTTGCAGCACATCCCTGCAGGTCTGATCCTGCTCTGCCTCAATCCTTGTGTCTTGTACGCGCACCGCTTGCAAGCTTTGCCTCCAAATAGATAGAGCCCAAACGAAACAGGGAGGCACGTGCCTCCCTGTGAAGATGAGCTATTCATCAGGATGGTAGGCGCGAGGAGATTTGAACTCCTGACCCCTTGCGCGTCAAGCAAGTGCTCTACCCCTGAGCTACGCGCCTGCAAAAGTTTAGAAGAAATAACAACTCTGCGATGCAGCTGTCAAGGGAAATATATGATTTTGGCAGGGTCTGGCGCAGACTTTCATTCAAAAGTCAGGATTTGACTTGTCAACAGGCCTCCATTAAATTTATTATGAATCTTTATAAAGACTGCATCAATTTTTTTGAGAGCTGCCCATGCTGTACTCTCCGCAGGTATTGATTATTGCCTCAGAGGCCTATCCCTTTTCCAAGACCGGAGGATTGGGTGATGTTATGGGCATCTTGCCCTTGACCCTGAAAAATCTGGGGTTGGATGTAGGAGTGATCACCCCGTTATACGGCAGGCTGGCCACAGCCACTTATCAGATCCGGCTTTTGTATCAAAGATGCCCTGTGGGCTATCCCTGGCCAGACATTACTGCAGACATTTACCGAGCTGATTATCACGGAGTACCAATTTATTTTGTAGACAGGCCAGAGTATTTTGATCGTAAGCATTATTATTGTACATATCAAGGGGACTACTTCGATAACTGCGAGAGGTTTATTTTCTTTACCAGGGCAGCCCTGGCCTGGGCGAGAACCATGGACGTGCCTCCGAGTGTGTTGCATGCGCATGATTGGCAGGCAGCTCTCATCCCGGCCTACCTGCACTTTATGCGTCAACAGGAACCGTTCTGGCAAAATACCAGCTCTATGCTGACCGTGCATAATCTGGCTTTCCAGGGCCAATACTCTGCCAGGCTGTTTTGGGAATCAGGGCTGCCTAGGCAGGCCTGGCACATGGATGGGGCAGAGCATTACGGATCCTTCAATATGCTCAAGGCAGGTATAGGCTATGCTGATCTGATCAGCACAGTCAGCCCCAGCTACGCCACGGAGATACTGACTCCTGAGTTCGGCAGCGGGCTGGAGGGCATCCTCAGCAGGAGGTCCTCCCACATAAGGGGTATTTTGAATGGCGTGGATTACAGGACCTGGGATCCAGCCAGAGACAGGTACCTGCCCAGGAATTTTTCCCTATCGGATTTACGTGGCAAACAGGAATGTAAACGTCAGCTGTTGCACAAGATGGGCTTGGAGTATTGTCTGCAGTCCCATCTGCCTCTGCTGGGATTTATTGGCAGGCTGCGGGAGCAAAAGGGTATTGACCTGGTACTGGAGATTATGCCCCAGCTGATGCAGCTGGATCTGGGGCTGGTTATCCTGGGTGAAGGGGACCTGGAGCTTGAAACGAAGCTAGCCAACCTGGTGGAGGAATATCCTGGCAGGCTGGCAGCCTGTATAGGCTATACAGAAGAGGAGGCGCATCAGATTATGGCTGGAACGGACATTTTTCTGATGCCCTCCAGGTATGAGCCCTGCGGGCTGACCCAGCTCTATAGCCTGCGCTACGGCACTTTGCCTGTAGCTTCGGCAGTGGGCGGGTTGAAGGACACCGTACGCAGTTATCCAGATCAGGGGTGCACAGGCTTTGTTTTCAGCCCTGTTCAGTCCAGGCCCTTGCTGGCCAGCATTAAACAGGCTGTGCATCTCTGGCGGGAGGAAAAAGATCTCTGGCATACCATGCAACAGCGAGCTATGGGCCAGGATTTTTCCTGGCCGCAGTCAGCGAGGCAATATTTGGATTGTTATGCAGAGCTTGGTCTGCGAGGCTTAAATCTTGCAAGTGAAGAGCTCAGCAACTAAAGGCCCAAAGTGGGTCCCAGGGGGGGTATGCACGAAATAAGCTTAGGCTATACCATCCGGGATTTCCTCAGTGGAGAAGATATCCAAGTCACTACATATGAAGACTTTCGCCAGGCTATAGCCAGAATGCTCGTGGAGCGCAAGGGGTATCCAAAACAGAGGCTCAAGTCCAAGGTAGTCATCTCCTTTCAGGTCCAAGGCCAAAGCTATGAGCGGGAAGTGGATCTTACAGTCTACGACCAGGAAGGCAGGGCCTTGATGATCCTGATGTTTTGCGCAGGCGAGGTGGAGACCTATATTCGGGAATGCCTGGCTGCAGCCAGACTGCATCCCCACGGACCGGCCCGGCTGGCTGTGATCACGGACACCAATCAGGCCCTGCTGCTTGGTGTCTCTGACGGAGAGCTCCTGAACAGAACCGACTACCAGGCCATTCCCAGCTGGGAAGATCTGCAAAAGGAGGCTGCAAGGGCTGGGGAATATGTCTTGGAGGAGAAAAAAAGGCAGGTGGAGGAGCGCATTTTTTACGCCTTTAGCGAACTGAGCTGCTCTTGCAGACAGTGTCCTGGAGATGAGTAGCTGTGTTCAGCCCATTTAAATCCTGTCCTCCCGGTCCAGGCAGCGGTAGTTAATGGCCTCTGCGAGGTGGTCCACGCTAAGAGCTTCCTGGGCCTCCAGATCCGCAATAGTCCTACTGATCTTAAGTATTCTGGTGAAAGCCCGGGCTGAGAGGCCCAGCCTTTGCACTGCCTGCTCCAGGAAGTTGTGCTCACTCTCTCCCAGGGTGCAGTATCTTTGCAGCCATTTGTCACCAAGCTCGCTGTTGGTAGTGCAGGGCAGCTTTTGGTAGCGCAGGGCCTGGATCTTGCGCGCGGCTTGGATGCGGTTGCGCATGGAGGCAGAATCCTTGCTGCTTTTCTTTTGCTTGAGCTCCTTGTACTTCAGGGCAGGGACCTCGATCTGCAGGTCGATCCTGTCCAGCAAAGGCCCGGAGAGCCTGGAGCGATAGCGCTGGATCTGTCTGCTGCTGCAAGTGCACAGGTGTTCTTCGTCTGTAAAATAGCCGCATGGACAGGGGTTCATTGCAGCTACCAGCATAAAGTCTGCAGGGTATTGCAAAGAGATCGCAGCCCTGGAGATGGTCACATTGCCGTCCTCCAAGGGCTGGCGCATGAGTTCCAGGACATGTTTGCGGAATTCAGGCATCTCATCCAAAAAAAGCACTCCGCGGTGGGAAAGGGAGACTTCCCCTGGCCTGGGGTACTGGCCTCCTCCAATCAGTCCGGCATCAGAGATCGTGTGGTGCGGTGCCCTGAAAGGGCGCTCTGTGATCAGGGCTTGGCCCGGGCTCAGCTGTCCAGCCACAGAGTAGACCTTGGTCACCTCCAGGGCCTCTTCAAATCCCAGCAAAGGGAGTACACTGGGGATGCGTTTGGCAAGCATGGTCTTTCCGCTGCCGGGAGGCCCTATAAAAAGAAGATTATGCCCGCCTGCAGCAGCGATCTCCACTGCCCGTTTGGCGTGCTCCTGGCCTTTGACCTCGCTGAAGTCCAGGCTGAACTCCAAGCGCCTGGCCCATAGCTCCTCCAGATCACTTTTGTAGGGCTGGATAAGCTCTTCTCCGGTTAAAAAGCGTATGCATTGAGCCAGGCTGCTCAAGGGATAGACCTTCAAATTCTGGACAACACCAGCCTCAGCCTTATTCTCCTCAGGGATGATCAGCCCCCTGGCTCCAGCGTCCCTGGCCTTGAGGGCCATGGGCAGCACTCCTGGCACCGGCTTTAGCTCACCGTTCAAAGAGACCTCCCCGCTTAGATAGTAGCCCTCTAAGCAAGATTCAGGGATGATCTCTGCAGCAGCCAAAAGTCCCAAGGCCAGAGGCAAGTCGTAGCCGCTACCTTCCTTGCGCATGTCAGCTGGAGCCAGATTGACGGTGATTCTGGAGGGCGGCAACTTAAAGCCACTGTTTTTTAGAGCAGTAAATACCCGTTCTTTGCTCTCCTTGACCGCACCCTCAGCCAGACCAACCATAGTGAATGCTGGCATTCCGGACCTGGCCAGATCCGTTTCCAGATGCACGGTAAAGGCCTCAATCCCTAAAAGCGCTGCGGTTACTACCCTGGCCAGCATAAGCTACTCCACGGTTTGGCCTAGACGCCCCCATCTTATCTCACCAAGCCCTTCCCAGGACCAGTAAATGATCCAGGCCTGGCCCAGGATTTGTTCCTGGTCCACAAAGCCCCAAAATCTTGAATCATAAGATTCATCCCGGTTGTCGCCCAGGACAAAGTACTTGTCCTCAGGGACCTCAAAAGGAGGCAGGTTGTCTCTGAATGCAGGATCGAAGCTGTGCGGAGGCCAGCTTTGTCTGGAGACCTTGTTGGGGTTGGCCTGAGGGCTGGCGATACGTACATAGGGCTCTTCCAGGGGCTGGCCGTTGCGAATGACCTGCTTGTTTTTGATTTCTATCTTGTCCCCGGGCACTCCTATGACCCGTTTGATGAAGTCTTTAGATTCGTCTTCAGGGAACTTGAAGACGATAATGTCCTGGAATTCGGGCTCTGAGACAGGAACCACAAGAGTATTTATAAAGGGCAGGCGCACCCCATAGATAAACTTGTTCACCAATAGATGGTCCCCAATCTGCAGGGTGGGCAGCATTGAGCCGGAAGGGATCTTAAAGGCCTGTACAGCAAAGGATCTGATCAAAAAGGCAAGAATAAGGGCAATGAGCAGTGCCTCTGCGTACTCTTTAAAGGTTTTTTTCCAGTTGGGGCTCATCAATGGATTATCCTCTAGGTTTGGTCAGTCTCAGGACTCGTCTTTACTTAAGGCGGCCAGAAAAGCCTCCTGGGGCAGCTCTATGTTGCCCATTTTCTTCATCCTACGCTTGCCCTGCTTTTGTTTCTCCAAAAGCTTGCGCTTTCTGGTAATATCCCCGCCGTAGCATTTGGCTGTTACATTCTTGCGCAGGGGCGCAACCCTTTCCCTGGCCACCACTTTGTGTCCGATGCAGGCCTGGATGATAACCTCAAAGAGCTGCCTGGGTATCAGCTGCTTTAGTTTCTGGGCCAGCTTCCTGCCCTGGTAATAGGCCTTCTCCCGGTGCACAATACAGGACATGGAGTCCACTGGTTCGGCGTTGATCAAAATATCCAGACGCACTAAGTCTGCAGGGAAAAAGCCTATAAGCTCGTAATCCAGGGAGGCATAACCTCGGGTCAGGGATTTAAGCTGGTCAAAGAAGTCAAAGACTATCTCTGCAAAGGGCAATTCGTAGGTAATGATCACCCTGGAGGAGGTCAGGTAGCGAAGATCCTTTTGTGCTCCCCTTTTCTCCTCGCATAACGTCAGCACGTTACCCACGTATTCGTTGGGCACATGAATTTCCATGCGCACATAAGGCTCTGCAATGCTCTCCAGATCCTGGGGGTCCGGAAGCAGGCTGGGATTGTCCACCTTTTGCATCGTACCATCCTTTCTATAGGCCTGGTAGATCACTGAAGGCGCGGTGGCGATGAGCTCGGCCTGGAATTCCCTCTCCAGTCGCTCCTGGATGATATCCATGTGCAAAAGGCCTAAAAAACCGCACCTGAACCCAAAACCCAAGGCTTGGGAGGTTTCAGGATCAAAGCTAAAAGAAGTGTCATTGAGCTGCAGGCGTTCCAGGGCCTTTTTAAGAGGGTCATACCTGGCTGGCTCTGTAGGATATAGACCACAAAAGACCATAGGCTGAATTTTTTTAAAGCCAGGACAGGGCTGACCCACAGGTCTGGAGCCCCAAGTGATGGTATCTCCCACCCGAGCTTGGCTCAGGTCCTTGATGTTGGCGAACATGAAACCTACTTCTCCGGGGCCTAACCACTCCACCTGCTGAGGATTGGGGGAGAAGACTCCTAGGCTGTGGATCTCGAACTCCCGCTGATTGGAGAACATCATAATTTTCTGGCCCTGCTGCATGAACCCGTCAAAAATCCTGAACAGGACCACTACTCCCTGGTAGGGATCATACCAAGAGTCAAAGATCAGGGCCTTTAAAGGTTTGTCCAGCTCGCCTTGGGGCTTGGGGATCTGGCGCACAATCCTCTCCAGGACCTGTGCTGTGTTATGTCCGGTCTTAGCGCTGATCTGCAGGATGTCCTCGCAGTTCAGGCCGATGGCCTCCTCGATATCTTGAATGATCAGCTCAGGTTCTGCTCCGGGAAGATCTACCTTGTTTAAAACTGGAATGATTTCCAGGTCGTTATCCAGGGCCAGGTAGACATTGGCCAGGGTCTGAGCCTCTACTCCCTGGGAAGCGTCTACCAAGAGCAGGGCTCCTTCGCAGGCAGCCAGGCTCCTGGAAACCTCGTAGTTGAAGTCCACGTGGCCAGGGGTGTCTATCAAGTTCAGGATATAGTCTGCGCCGTCTGCAGCCCTGTAAGGCAAGCGCACTGTCTGGGACTTGATGGTGATGCCCCGTTCTCGTTCTAGATCCATGCGATCCAGGAACTGCTCCTTCTTGTCTCTACCGCTGACCAGACCGGTAAGCTCCAGGAGACGATCTGCAAGGGTGGATTTGCCGTGATCTATATGGGCTATGATGCTGAAGTTGCGAAGCTGTCTTTTTTCCGGCCGCATAAGGTCCTATTGAGGATTTAGTATGGTTTTTTGTTGCTGCCGGGTTAAAGCAGTTTGTTGCTGTCCAAGCAGTTTTTTATTTTGGACTTCCAGCCGAGGCAGCTCCATTTGTTTGCCCATTAAAGCACCCAGGGATCTCTTACTTCTGTCTGCAGGGCGTGCTGGTAGAATTTATGGAAATATTCCTTAACCATCCTGCGGGCGGAGAATGCAGGAGCTACGCTCTTGATGGTTTCCTTCATGATCCTGACCCATTCAAAAGGGGTGCCGTCCTCGCCAGCCTGATAATAGGCAGGGATGAGCTTGCTCTCCAGGAGTTGATATAGTTCCTCTACATCTTCCTGATCCCTATGAGGGGAGGGGTCTTCCCGGCCAAAGGCCCAGCCGTTCTTGCGGTTGAAGCCTTCCAGCCACCAGCCATCCGGAATGCTGAGATGGGGGACTCCGTTGATAGCTGCCTTCATTCCGCTGGTGCCACAGGCCTCCAAAGGGGGCTGCGGATTATTCAGCCAGACATCCACCCCATGCACCAGATACTGGGCAAGCTGCTCGTTATAGTTCTCCACAAAAGCGATCCTGCCGCTTAGCTCAGGGCTTCGGGCTAGGTGGTAGATGCGCTGGATAAGTCTTTGTCCGGCTTCATCAGCTGGATGGGCCTTGCCGGCAAAAATGATCTGTACAGGCCGCCAGGGGTGATTGAGAATGCCTTTCAGCCTCTCCAGGTCGGAGAAGATCAAATCCGCTCGCTTATAGGTGGCGAACCTGCGGGCGAAGCCCAGGGTGAGCACTGCTGGGTCCAGCATGGTACCCTGGGCCATGATCTGACCGGGATCAGTCTGTCCCGAGCTCCAACGGGATTTAGCTCGGTGCCGGATGTAGTTAAAGAGCTTTAATTTGAGCCAGTAATGTGTCTGCCAGAGCTCTTTATCCGGGATTTCCTCTATAAACTCCCAGATTGCTGGATTGTCATGGGCATTGAGCCAACCTTGGCCGAAGTGTTTGTTGAATAACAGCCTGATTTTAGGTTCCAGCCAGGTAGGTAAATGGACTCCGTTGGTCACGTAGTCTATTGGGATGTCCTCTTGAGGCAGACTAGGCCATAGGGATTGCCACATTTGTCTGGTGACCTGGCGGTGTTTTTTGCTTACAGCATTGGCTTGGCCTGAGAGGTTGAGGGCCAAGACAGTCATGTTGAATCCGGCCTGGGGATTATCAGGATGCCGGCCTAAATCCAGGAATTCCTCCCTGCTCAGACCCAGTCTGGGCCAGTAGGCCTCAAAATACTTTTCGATCAGCTCGAAAGGAAAGACATCATGCCCGGCAGGCACAGGTGTGTGGGTAGTGAAAAGACTCATCTCCTTGAGTTGTTCTCGGGCCTGCTGGAAATCCTGGCCTTGTTCCACCAACTCTCGGATCTTTTCCAACAGGGCAAAGGCGGCATGGCCTTCGTTTAAATGCAACAGGCAATAGTCCTGGCCTAAAGCCTTTAGCATCCTGGAGCCACCAATGCCCAGGATGATCTCCTGTAAAAGCCTCTGCTTGTGGTCGCTGGTGTAAAGTCTCTGGGAGATGCCCCGGATCCATGGTTCGTTTACTTCCAGGTCAGTATCCATGAGATACAAGGGCACCCTGCCCACGGCCACCTTCCAGATACCCACCTGTACCGGAGTATGATTAATAAAGGGCACTGGCACCTGCAGCTGTTCCCCGCTTCCTGTAAGCAGTCTGCTGATGGAAGCAGCCTCCTTGTCCACCTCTTGGGTGTAGTTCTCCTGCCAGCCGTCATGGCGCAGGACCTGATAGAGATAGCCAGCCGGGTACATGAACCCCACAGCCACCAAGGGCACCCCCAGGTCACTGCATTCCTTGAGATGGTCTCCAGCCAGAAAGCCCAAGCCTCCAGCATAGAAGGGCAGGGAATGGTGTAAGCCATACTCTGCAGAAAAGTATGCTATCGGCAAGGGCCTATCTTGCTCGGGACTATCTGGAGTCCGAATCTGAAGCTCCTGCATGTACCTGCGAAAATGGTACATAACCAGGTCATAGTGGGTCAGATAGTGCTTGTCCTGGGCTGCGCTGCTGAGTACCTCCTGGGGGATAGATTTGAGCATCAAATCAGGGTTATGACCACTTTCTTTCCAGGTTTGCCTGTCCAGCATCTTAAATAGCATCCTGGCCTGGGGGTTCCAAGACCACCAAAGGTTTTCCGCTAGCTCTCCCAGGCCTTGCAGCCTTTCAGGCAGGCCAGGAAAATTGTTGTTTTTTTGTATGTATGTCTTCACGCTATCTTCTCCTTTTTGGCCCAGCCTTGGAAATGAACTAGGGCAAGATGTGGTTTATTAACAGGCTCCAGGTTCCGGGTCAACACATTGAGCCTTGCAGGAATCTTTGCCATTTTTGTCTTTCCCCCCAGGAAAAACCTCCTGGATAGCAGGGCCAGATAGAGCTGTTTTGACATAACGGCTCTTCTGCCAAGGGATAGGGGCTGTGTTCCTTGGCCTGTTCAAAAAGCTTGGTGCCTGGAATAGGGGAGTAATGGGCCAATATGGGTTGCACACAGCAGTCCTGGGCAAAGCGTATGGCCTGCTCTATCTCCTCTGGATCCTGTCCGGGCAGGCCAAAAAGGATGTAGGCCCCAACCTGTTGTGGCTTAAACTCTGCCTGGAAAAGTTTTTCTACAGCCTGGCTCCATTGTTTTTGGTTGAGCTTGGCATCCTTTCGTCTGGCAAAATCAGCCGTCTCCAGGCCCAGGCGTACAGTGCAAAGGCCTGCC
This sequence comes from uncultured Desulfohalobiaceae bacterium, assembly GCA_964494985.1. GTDB lineage: Bacteria > Desulfobacterota > Desulfovibrionia > Desulfovibrionales > Desulfothermaceae > CAZBUB01. The sequence continues at coordinate 79,805 of CAZBUB010000001.1, forward strand.
TTTTGCAGGAAAGCGGGGAGCCTCCCCTGGAGATATCTGGCATGCATTGCATTAGGGGTGTGCAGTCTGGGTTTTTTCTGCATCCTGCCTATCTTGCCTAAGAATGGGATCAGCCACTGTTGGGGCTGACACAAAAGTGCGTCGTCATAAAATGCAAAGTCGTGCACTCCCAAGCTCATTTCTTGCACAAAGCTTTCCCAGATCCGCTCCAGACTGCTTTGGACAAAGCCTGGATAAATGCGGGAGGTTGCGCAGTAGGTGCAATCAAAAGGGCACCCCCTGGAGCCAAGAATAATGGAAAAATCCTTTTGGGGATACAGGTCTTGGGCCGGGTTTGGTTCATAAGTCGGGGCTTGCGGGCCTGGGTTACAGCCTGTCAGTCTCCAGAGCTTTTGCCAGTTTTCTTTTTCCTCCAAGGGGCCCTGCAGGACCAGATCCGAAAGGCTGTGTTTTTGGGCGTGCTCAGGGCAAAGGGTAGGGTAGAGCCCGCCCAAGATCAGAGGAGTTTTAGGCCAGATCCTGCGCAGCAGGCGCTCCATGCATAAGACTCCGGGATACCAGTAGGTCATCCCTGAGGTCAGCAAAATCAGGTCCGGCTTCGGCCGAAGCAGCCGCAGGGCATTGTCTACTGCTGAAAAGGGGAGCCCATAGCGGCTATAGCGCCTGGGAACGTCCTGCAGGACCCAAGGTTTTGGCAAGGGGGTCTTAGGGTAGTGTCCTGTGCCAAATTTTTGGGCCTTTGGCCAGCTTATATCCCTCCAAGTGGGATGCAGGCAATCCAGCAGGGCAACTTTGCACCCGGAGGAGCGCATCAGATCCAGGCAGATCAAGAGCCCGGCAGGTCTGGACCAGAGGTTGAAGGCGGCAAAATCGTATATCCAGGGGTTTATACCCAGGACATGGAGACCTGCGTGCTGGTTTTCAGTCTTGGATGATGTCCAGGTAATCTCTGGCCATTTGGGCAGTCGAGGAATCTTTTTCCACCTCCAGGATACGTTGCAGCCAGAACTTGGCCTTTTTTGTATTGCCCAGTCTGAGCTCATTTTCTGCCAGCCTGAACAAAAGGCTTACGTTGTCCGGGAAGGCCTCTGCCGCCTGGCGCAGCCATTCCGTGGCCTTTTCCTTTTGGCCACGCTGCAGATGGATATCTACCAGCTGGTTGTAAGCTGGCAAATATCTCCAATTGAGCTCAACAGCCTTTTTTGCGAATTTCAGGGCCTTTTTCTGCTGGCTTTGCTTTTGATAAAGTTTGCTTAGATTGTAGGCAGGATATTCTGGAGTTAAGTAGGTGTCCAGATCCAAGGCCTTCTGGAAAGAATTTTCAGCCCGGGAATATTCCTGGCAGGCCACCTGGGCCTGGCCCAAGTTGTTGAAAGCTTCCCCAAAGTCCGGCCTTAGCCGTACAGCTTCCTCTAGGTGCTGGATGGCTTTGGTGCAGTTGTCCATGGCGGAGTATGTAGCTCCCAGCAGGAAATGATACTCAGGATATGAGTCTGCCCTGTCTTGCAAAGGCAAAAGCTGGCGCAGGCTTTTCCTGGGCTCTTCATCTGTAAGGTGTGAGCTGGCCAGATCCAGATGGGCTTGAATGTCCCGAGGTGGAGATTTTTGGCTGCTTTTGCCTGTGGCGCAGGCCAGGAGCATGAAACTTAGCAAAAGCAACAGTCCCCAGCTGCAACAATTGGAGCTAGGTCCGGCTTCGGCATCAGCATACATATCTCGACAGAGCCATCCAGGCTTATGCATCCTAAATCACCTTGTTCAGGGGGTATTCAATGATGCCTTCCGCACCCATGTTCTGGAGTCTGGGAATGAGATCTCTGACTGTGGACTCTTCCACCACAATTTCCAGGGAGATCCAGCCGGAATGGTAGAGATCAGCCATAGTGGGCGAGGTCAGGCTGGGCAGGATCTGCAGCACCTGGTCCAGATCCTTTTTCTGGACATTCATCTTTAGGCCCACCATACGCTCCGCCTTGAGTGCGCCCTGGAGTAAAGTGGTCATTTGTTGGATCTTTTCTCGCTTCCAGGGTGTCTCCCAGGCTTGCGGACTGGCGATGATCTGGGTGGAGGTCTGCAAAAGCTCTGCTATAATGCGCAGGCCATGGGCCTTGATGGTGGTGCCGGTCTCTGTGACCTCCACGATGGCATCTGCAAGCCCGGAGACTACTTTGGCCTCGGTGGCACCCCAGGAAAACTCCACATCTACAGGGATTTCAGCACTCTGGAAGTATTTGCGGGTAAAGTTTTCCAGTTCAGTGGCGATCTTCTTTCCAGCTAGATCCTCTGGCCTCCTGTATGGGGAATCACCTGCTACAGCCAGCACCCAGCGCGCTGGACGGTTGCTGCTTTTGGAGTAGACCATTTCCGAGACTGTGACCACCTGGGCTTCGTTCTCCAGGATCCAGTCCTTTCCTGTCAGGCCCATATCCAGAGTCCCATCCCCTACATAAACAGGCATTTCCTGGGCTCGGCAAAGGCTGCACTGGATATGGGGGTCGTTGATATCAGGGAAGTAGTTGCGATGGTGGAGGTTGATTTTCCATCCGGAGTTGGCAAAAAGTTTTATTGTGGCATCCTGCAGGGAGCCTTTGGGGATACCTAGCTTGAGTACATCTGTTTGGGACATTTATTTGTAGACCTCCTGGGGATCAAATATTTTAGGGGAGCATTCCTTAACTTGGTCGCCTTGAAGCTCCCGGAAAAAACAGCTTTTGTAGCCCTTGTGGCAGGCTGCGCCGCCGATTTGCTCCACCTGGAGCAAAATTGTGTCTTGGTCGCAATCCAGGCGCAAGGAGTGCACTCTCTGAACATGACCAGAGCTTTCTCCTTTTTGCCAGATCTTGTTTCTGCTGCGGCTGTAGAAATGGGCCTTTCCTGTGGCTCTGGTCAGATCCCAGGCCTGCCTGTTCATATAGGCCAACATAAGCACTTCCTGGCTCTGCACATCCTGGACTATAGCAGGCAGCAGGCCCTGCTCGGACTTTTTAAAATCTGGTTCCAGCATGGTGTCTTCCTTGGTTGCGGCTCGGTTTATTTGCTTGGGGCAGCGTTCTTCGTTTTCGTATGTGTTGTGCAGTGTCGACTCTTTAATTGGCCACAGGCGGCTTGTATATCCCTGCCTTTGCTCTTGCGCAAGGTCACGGTCTGATTTTTTTGCCATAAAAAGCGTTCAAAGGCCAGGACCTGCTCTTGGGTTGGGGCTGCATATGGCAGCCCGTGTCCAGGGTTATAGGCGATCAAGTTCAGTTTGCAAGGCAAAACAGAGAGGATCCTGTTCAGCTCCCTAGCCTGTTGCAGACTGTCGTTCACACCTTGGATGAGTATGTACTCCAAGGTGATCCTCTCTCTCGGCTGCAGCTCAATTTTTTGCAGATCATAAAGCAGCTCTGGTAAAGGGTACATCCTGGCTGCCCCAGGCATCAGCATTTGCCTTAAGCCCTGGTTTGGGGCATGTAAAGACAGGGCTAAAGAGGCCAGTCTGCTTTCAGTTAGCTCTTGCAGCCTGCCAGGCACACCCACGCTGGAGACAGTGGTTCTGCGTCTGGAAAAGCCTAAGGCCAGGGGGTCCCGGATTATCTGGAGACTCTTTTGGACCTGCTCCCAGTTGAGCAGGGGCTCGCCCATGCCCATAAAGACGATATTGCGCAAAACAACGGTGTCTTGGCGCTGCTGCAGGAATATTCGAGCCTGCAGGATCTGGCCCAGGATCTCTGCTGCGCTCAAGTTGCGGCCCAGGCCCATTTGTCCTGTGCTGCAAAATGTGCAGCCCAGGCTGCAGCCAGCCTGGGAGGAGAGACACAGGGTGTAGTGGTCGCGCTCTGGGATGAGCACGCTCTCAATCAAAAGACCATCAGTTAATTCGAACAGGAACTTTACTGTGCCATCATGGCTGTGCAGGCACTTTTGCACTTTAGGAAGCTGCAGGCTGAAGTCCTGCTCCAAACTCTGCCGGAGAGCCCTGCTGACATTGCTCATGTCCTGGAAGCTGCAGGTATTCTTTTGCCATATCCAGTGCCATATCTGTCTGGCCCTGAAAGCCGGCTCACCCATCTGCTGCAGGAGTGTTTGCAACTCCTGCAGGCTGAAGTTAAGCAGATTTTGTTTGCCAGAGCACATATGTTTCTTTGACTTTTTGCCTTAATGCTCCAGGCAAAATGGGAGGTTTCCTTGATTTCGCTTGTATTGATGACGAAAATAACGGCAAAATCACAGCAGGGCAGGAGCAGGGGGCTGTCTTGCGCGGCAAATAAATTCCTGAACCAGGCCTTCTGAACCAGAAGGCCAGGGTTTAGGCTCAGGAAAATCCTGCAGCAGGGCTGCATCCAGAAGCTCCAGCATCAGCTGCGGACTTGGAGCTGCCCGTCTTGCCTTTGGCAGCAGAAGGCAGCTGTCGCACCTGCTTGCTCTGACACCGGGGACAGGTTACATTGCACAGCCCTTGTCGGCTGCTGAGCAGCTCTTCGAATTGCAGATTGCAGTCTTGGCATTGGAAATCATACAGGATCATGTGCTTTATCCTCCTTGTTCCAGAGAGTTTTAAAGGCCACTTTTAGGGGAAAGCTGGCCATGATGTTTATAGTGCTTATAATGGGCAGTTTATGAGCCATGTCAAGATCGATTTTGGAAAGTCCATCTCGTTGGGGCCTGTTTGCGGATTGTCGGAAAAAAGAAGTGGCTGGATATGGATAAACATAAGGATAATTGGCAGCTGTGGCAGAAGAGGCTCGATCCTTTATTGTCAGCACCTGCAGCATTTTACTCTAGGGCAATGGGGCTGCGCAGGGCAGCCTACAGTAAGGGATGGCTGCGTTCCTGGCAGCCTCCTGTGCCCTGTATTTCAGTGGGCAACATTTGCTCAGGCGGAAGTGGCAAAACCCAGGTTTGTGCCTGGCTGTTGCAATGGGCACGGCAACAATGTCTCCAGCCCCTGCTGCTGAGCAGGGGGTATAAAGGCAGGCCACAGGAGCTGCCCTTGCTGGTCACCCTGGATACCCTGGCAAAAGAGTGCGGGGATGAGCCCTTGATGCTGGCCAGGCTGTTTCCAGAGGCCTATATAGCCGTAGATCCCAAACGCAAAAGGGCTGGGAAGTGGTTCTTTACACGGGGAAGCGCGGACATTTGCATCCTGGACGACGGCTTTCAGCACCTTGCAGTCAAACGTGATTTAGATTTGGTCCTGTTCAGGTCCAGGGATCTGGAACAGGATTGGGGTCGGGTTTTACCCAGGGGGCCCTGGAGGGAAGGTTCGGAAGCTCTCAAGAGGGCCTCTGCTTTTTTGCTCAAAGCTGATTACCAAGAATTTCAGAGGCTTGAACCTAAGTTGCGCTTGAGGCTGGGTGGGCTGGGCAGGCCAATTTTTGGTTTTGTGCCCAGGATCAAAGCCATGCTGCGGCTGATAGATGGCTCTAGGCTGAGCCCTGACAAGTGGGAGGAAGACTATATTTTGTTGAGTGCTGTGGGGGATCCGCAAGGAGTAGAGCAGAGCATGACTTCCAGCCTGGGTCTTTGCCCTTTGCAGCATTTTGCCTTTCGAGACCACTTTTTTTTAGACCCCCAAAGCTGGCACAGGATACTGAACAGGGCAAGTACCTTGAATGCCCAGGTGATCTGTACACCCAAGGATGCGGTCAAGCTGGAGGGTTTTGCCTCAAGCAGAGTTTGGACAGTAGAGCTGGAAGTGGAGTTTGGTTCTAGCCTTTTTGCTCCAACAGGCTTTCGGCAATGGCTGGAACAAAGCCTGGTCTTCTGACATAAGCAGGCTTGAGATACAGGGGCTGGAAAGGATGTAGAGGCTTTAAAGCTTTAGCCTTTGTATTGGAAGAGTTGTTGGTTACCAGTTATCAGGTATCAGGTTCCAGGTACCAGTTGCCAGTTTGTATGGAAAAAAAGGGGCTAAACCTGGGGAACTGAGAGTATTTTGCTTTTTTCTCCTAGGCCCAGGGTAGCTATTTGCTGCAGGGGTTGTTCAAACAGCTGCAGATTCCAGTAAAAATGCAAGGAGATATCTGGTATACGCTGGATCCTGTGCAAAAGTCCCTGCAACACCTTTGGCTCGGGCTGCAGGCTGCCTATAAGCAATGCTGCGCAGGCCAGGATGAAGGGATCGTCCTGCTCCTGTTCCAGGCAATTGCGGATTTCCTCAAAGTGGGTGGCGAGCAGCTGAGGTTTTGTTTGGCCCAGTCTGGCCAATCCCCAGTAAGCCCCTCGGCGCAAGGGGGTATATTCCAGATAGTTGCCCGGCTCAAAGGCAGGATTAATGAAGGATAGCAAAATCTTGTGGTATTCTAAAGCCAACTGCTCGCTGTTGGCCAGGATCTCGCCTATGGCTTCCGGAGCTCCCCAGCCAATGCCCCCGGATTCATCGTTGAGGCTCCAGGTCAATCTGCGCTGGACCACCCTGGCTGCCTCCTGGCCTTGCTCTTGGATCAGCCTGGGCAAAAGTATGCCGAAGCTGGAGATGCCGTGCCAGCGAAGCTGATCCGAGCCCGAGCACAGGGTGCCGAACAAGGGGGATATCAGCCTTTTGGCTGGGATTTCCTGCAGCCTGTGCAGCTCCTCTTGCCAATCTTCCTGGCCCAAGATTTTATAAATATGATTTTTGATCCGCCTGCCGCTTAGCGCATGGTTTGCTGGTTCAGACACGCCTGTTCTCCTGGCATAATAGGCCGGCTGCTGGTCAGCAGCCGGCCTGTAGGTTTTTTATTCAGGGGAGAACTCGTCCTTGCTGGCTCCGCAGATAGGGCAGACCCAGTCATCAGGAAGGTCCTCGAACTTGGTGCCGGCTGGAATGTTATTGTCCGGATCTCCTGCTTCTGGATCGTAAATGTAGCCGCAGACTCCGCATACCCATCTTTGCATTTGCTCCTCCTGTTTTGGATTTAGTTTTAGGCCTGGGCTTCCCAGAGCCCATGGATGTTGCAGTACTCCCTGGCGGTGATCTGCTCGGCCTGGATGCAGAACTCAGCCTCTGGTTGCTCTCCCGGGTTAAGGAACTGGCGGTAGGCCTTGCCGTCTGCTATGAGCTCTACCCATTCGATGTAGTGCTTTTCCTCCATGGGATGGGCTACTGAGCCAACCTTGACCTTGTAGCCTTGGGCTGTCTTTTCCAGGACTGGAACGTGCTTTTCCTGGGCTGCGTCCACTGTTCCGGCTTGGATCAGCTGCATGGGCTGTCCACAGCAAACCAGTTCCCCTGCTCCGCCATGCTGCACTTCTACAATGTTCCCACAAACATTGCACTTGTAAATTTCCAGTTGTTTGGCCATTGCTACTTCTCCTTGTTTAAATTTTAAGAATAATTCTACTATGCTTCAAAAGTGTGCTGAGATCAAGCCCTGGGCTTCATCCTTTACAAGATAACAGTAATGATTATCTAAATCTTGTCAATATTACTCTATCAACTTGTCAAAGCCAAGGGGCTTATATTGATTTCAGGACTACTCAGGCTTGAGCCAGGAACAATAAGCATTATGGCAGGTTCAGTATTGCTTAAAGATGAATCTGCGCATGGACACATTCAGTACCAGACCCAACAAACAGAAGTTAAGCACTGTGGAGCTGCCGCCGTAGCTCAGAAAAGGCAAGGGGATGCCCACCACCGGTGTCAGGCCCAGAACCATGGCCAAGTTGATCAGGATTTGCCAGTAGAAGTAGAAGAATATGCCCAGACACAAGAAGCTGCCCAGGCTGTCCTTGGATGTTTGTATTACCTGCATGACCTGCAGCAGAAAAAGGCAGAACAGGACCAGCAAAAAGAAGCAGCCCACAAAACCCCATTCCTCACCAAAAACAGCAAGTACAAAATCAGTGTGCTTCTCAGGCAAAAATCTGAGCTGGCTTTGGGTGCCCTCCAGGAACCCTTTGCCCCAGAACTGGCCCGAGCCAATGGCTATCTGAGATTGGAGGATGTTGTAGCCTGAGCCCAAGGGATCGGTTTCTGGATTTAAAAAGCTCAGGATACGTTGTTTTTGGTAGTCTTTGAGGAAAAACCAGCCCAGAGGGGTTACTACTGGCACAGCAGCTGCCAGGCAGAAGTAGACATTTTTTTGCAGGCCCTTGTACAAAAGCATGCCAAAGAAGATGAGCAGGATATTCAAGCTGGAACCCAGGTCTGGCTGCAAAACAATCAGGATGCAGGGCAAGAGAACCAATCCCAGGAGTTTGCCCAAGGAGGCCAAGTCCAATTTGCCAGGCATCTTGGCCAGGAAGTAGGCAGTGAGCAGGATCACGCTCAGCTTGGCCAGCTCGGTGGGCTGAAAGCTTATGAAGCTCAGGGATATCCAGCGCTTGGATCCGAACCTTGCTGACTCGAATAAGAGTATCCAGATCAAGAGAAAAATGCTTAAGCAAAACAAAGGCCAGACCAGGCTCTTCAAATGCCGGTAGTCGAAGCCAAGGCAGACAACAAGGCCGAGCAGCCCTGCAGAGCCCCAAAAAAGCTGTTTTTTGTAGAAATACACAGTGGACATGCCATTTTCCAGGCGCAGGGAGCTTGCAGAGTATAGGTTCAAGACACCCAGGGCAGTCAAAAGCAGGGCTAAGAATAAAAGTGTCCAGTTGAAATGGGAGAATAGCCTGCGATCAAATGGAGACATACGCTTGTCCTGCCAGTCTGGGTCAGTTTTCGGAGTGGCTCTTGTCCTGTTCCCGCAGGAACAGGTAGTCATAAATAGATTTGACAATGGGGCCTGCAGTTGATCCGCCCATGCCGCCGTGCTCCACCAGGGCCACCACCACATAGTTTTCTTCGCCCTTTTGAGCAAAGCTGGCCATCCAGGCGTGGTGCCTGAAATTGTATGGAATCTCCTCTTGATCTTTGTCCTCGTGCTCCTCCAAAAGTCTCATGACCTGGGCCGTGCCTGTCTTGCCCCCTATCTTGACCCCAGGGGTGCGCAGCCTCCAGGCCGTACCATGGGGCTGCTCCACAGTGGCCACCATAGCCTCTTGCAGAATCTGGAGCTGCTTTTGATTCAAGGGGAGCCTGGCTTGGAGCTGGGGTTTTTTATCCAGAAGAAGCTGAGGCTTATAGAGTTTGCCCCCGTTGACCAGGGCAGCAAAATACCTGGCAATCTGTAAAGGAGTTACCTGGATGTAGCCTTGACCAATGGACATATTGACGGTGTCTCCCCCCTGCCATCTGGAACCGAATCTGCGCAGCTTCCATTCCCGGTCCGGGATTGTCCCTGGATGTTCATTGGGGATATCTATGCCGGTGCGGGAGTGAAATCCATATTCTTTGGCAAAGCTGCTTATTTTTTCCACTCCCAGCTCTTCCCCGAGTTTATAAAAGTACACATCGCAGGATTGTTTCAAGGCTTCCTGCAAATCTACTCTGCCGTGCCCGCCTTTTTTCCAGCATCGAAATACCCTGCGGCCTACTCGGTAATGTCCAGGGCAGTAGACAGTATCATCTGGGTTTATCTGCCCATGTTCCAGAGCAGCTGCGGCTATGACAAGTTTGAACACCGAGGCTGGAGGGTAGGTCGTTTGCAGACAGCGGTTGAGCAGTGGATGACCAGGACTCGAGAGAAATTTCTTCCACTGCTTGCTGGATATTCCATGCACAAAGCGGTTGTTGTCAAACCCAGGCTTGCTGACCAAGGCCAATACCTTGCCCTGATCGGGATCCATAACAATTAGGGCTCCAGAGTGATCCTGGAGTTGATGCCAAGCGAACTCCTGCAGCTTGAGGTCAATGCTCAGTTTGAGGTCTTGTCCTGGCTCAGGCTCCTTGAGCACTGTCTCTTTAAGGGTCCTGCCCTGGGCATTGACTTGGAGCTGCTTGAGCCCCTTGCTGCCCCGCAGCTGCTTGTCAAAGGTCTTTTCCAGGCCATGCTTGCCCACATTGTCCGCTAACCTCAGGTCAGGATTTGCCTCTAACTCTTTTTTATTGGCCTGGGCCACATAACCCAAAACATGGGCCAGCAATTTGTCTTGGGGGTAGGTTCGCAAAGGTTTGGGAACAATGCGCAGTTCCGGCCAATCCAAGAGCTGGGATTCGATCTTGGCCAGCTCCTCGAAATCCAGGTTGGGAACCAGTATCTGTCTGGCAAAGGGTTTAACTTGCTGTTTGTCCTGTTCAAATCTTTTGCGCAGCCCTGCGTAGTCCTCTCCGGTCCATTGGCTGACTTGCTGCAAGGCAGCCTCTATATCTGGGGAGTCCTCTCTAATGATGGCCAGACCATATGCAGGCAGATTCTCTGCCAGTAAGGTGCCGTTTCTATCCCGGATCAAGCCCCTGGGCGCATGGATGGACTGCTGTCTGGCAATATTTTCCCTGGCCTTCTCTGCGTAGCTGTCCCCTTTGTAAATCTGGAAATACCAGAGCCGCAGGCCAATCATGCAAAACAGTGCCAGCACCAAAGCCTGTAGTAAAAATAACCTGGATTTGCTTTCCTTTTCCCTGTGCTGGTCAAACATATTTTTCCCTAACTAGCCGGTTTTTAAGGCCCAGGAGCAAAGACCAGAACAAAGGCACAGCCACAATTGTCTGCAAGGACTGCTGCAGTATCTGACCCTTGGGCACTTGCAATTCCTGGAGCCCGCTTAGCAGGTGGAGGCACAAATACTGCCAAAATCCGGCAAAGACTGAGATCAGAAATATGAACAAGAAACCCCTGGTATCCAACAGGACTCTTGCAAAATGAAAAACAAGGATCAGGCCTGCGTACCAAAGAAGGGAGGTGCCGAAATACATGCTGCCGCTTCCTTCCTGGATCACGATCCACAAGGGCAGTAGCCAGCCCAGCCTGGGGAAGTCTCGCTGCTGTAGCAAGAGGAGCAAGGCTGGGGCAAATAGGTCTGGACCCGGAAAGATTGCCTGGAACCAAATCGCGAGCAGAGTATACAAAAACCAGAACAGTGCAGGGGCCATGCTTATTGCCCTTCTTCCTGCTCCAGGGCTTGGTTCTTCTGCTTCAAAAGCAGGACTTCTTCCAGGTTTTGCAGTTCCACCAGTGGCTTGGCCAGCACTTGCTGGAAAAGCGAAAGCTCGGAGTGTCGGATTTGTTCTACTCTGGCCACAGGCAGACCCTTGGGAAAGATCCCGGCCAGACCTGAGGTGACCAGCTGTTCCCGGCTGAAAAGGGGAGCGTTTTGGCCGACATATTTTACCTGCAGGGATTTGTCTGGCCCTTGGCCCTGGATGATGGCGTTGTTGCGCGTTTGCTGGCTCAAGACCGGGATGTGGCTGTTGGGGTCAGTCAACAGCAGCACTGTAGAAAAGTTTAGACTAGCTCGGCGCACCCTGCCTACTACTCCCTTGGGAGTCACCACTGGCATATCTTTGCGTATCCCTTGCTGAGTACCCTTGTTAATCAAGAAGGTTTTGAGCAGAGAGTTGGGGCCAGTACGATGGGCAATTATCCTGGCAGCCTGGTAATCCCAATCCTCTGGAGGATTTAGCTCCAAAAGGGCTCTTAGCCGCTCAGCCTCTGCAGCCTGGTTTCTGAGCTCTGCCAGGCGCAGGTGTAACTCTTGTAGCCTTTGCTCCAGGTTTTGGTTCTTTTTTTCTACCTGCTGCAGGTAAATATACCTGGACCAGAAATCCTGGGTTTTGTGCTGGAGCCATTTTCCAGGAGCTAAGACCCAGCCCACAAACTCCAATCCTGTATAACTGGCGAGCTGGTCCAGGTGACCGGTCTTCCAATTCCAGGTATACAGGGTCAGATACAGGATTACAGGGATCAGGAAAACGAGTACTATGCTTTTGGGCTTGGAAAAGCGCAAATCAGTCTATAGTCACTTCTTTGAGGATGTCCAAGTTGTCCAGGACCTTGCCTGAGCCTATCACTACAGTGGACAAAGGATCGTCCACCAGGGTGATAGGTAGTTGGGTTTCCTCCCTGAGCAGCTGATCCAGCCCCTTGAGCAGGGCTCCGCCGCCGGTGAGGACAATACCTCGGTCCACGATGTCCGCAGCCAGCTCAGGCGGGGTTTGCTCCAGGGCCATGCGCACCGCCTGTACAATGCTATCCACCTCCTCGGAAATGGCCTTTCTGATCTCATCGGTGTTTACGGTCAGATGTTGGGGGATCCCAGAAACCAAATCTCGACCCTTGACTTCCAATTGTTCCTGGTCGTATTCCCCTGGATAGGCAGAACCTATCTTTTGCTTTATCTTTTCCGCGTTGCCCAGGCCGATCAGCAGATTGTATTTGCGCTTAATGTGATGCAGGATGGATTCATCCATCTTGTCGCCTCCAAGACGGATGGACTTGCTGTAAACTATTCCGGCCAGGGAGATCACAGCCACCTCAGTAGTGCCGCCGCCTATATCCACCACCATGTTGGAGGTAGGCTCTGTGATGGGCAGATTCGCCCCTATGGCAGCGGCCATGGGCTCCTCTATCAGATAGACCTCCCTGGCTCCTGCGCTTTGGGCCGATTCCTTGACCGCCCTTTTCTCCACCTGAGTAATCCCCGTAGGCACGCAGATTATGATCCTGGGCCTTACCAGCCTCCTGCTGTTGTGCACCTGGGAAATGAAGTAGCGCAGCATGGATTCAGTGATCTCAAAGTCAGCAATCACACCGTCCTTCATGGGCCGCACAGCTATAATATTCCCCGGTGTTCTGCCCAGCATGCGCTTGGCTTCGTTGCCCACAGCCAGAACTTTGCTGGTACCCTTGTTATCCTTTTTTACAGCCACCACAGAAGGTTCGTTAATAACCACCCCTTTGCCCTTGACATATACACAGGTGTTTGCTGTGCCCAAATCTATGGCTAGGTCATTGGAAAAGACCCCTAGCACTCTGTTGAATACGTTGGCCATACTACCTCGCTTCAGCCTGGTCTAGAATTGTGTTCCCTGATTCTTGCCTCTATCTGCATTCCCTGCCTGGCTTGTATCCCTCAAAAGGGCGTGCTAAGCTTCACAATAAAAGGGCATGGGTTTGTATTGCGAAAATTATATTATAGCAGGCTTGCCACCAGATTTACAAGCGCAAAATCTTGGCCCTGCTGGCAAGGTTAGCCTAGGTACCTGGCTGTGATGCATACAACACGTTTCTATTCCTTGTCTAGATATATACGTCAGCATTATCAGAAAAGGGTGCAGAAAGTGCCCCTGGATGCTGGTTTCAGCTGCCCAAACCGGGATGGCACCCTCTCAGATTCAGGTTGCATATTCTGCAACCCGGAAGGCTCAGGCACGGGCTGGGCTGCCCAAGGGCTCTCCTTGCAGGAGCAGTATGCAAAGTGGTCTGCCTTTTTGCAAAGAAAATACAAGGCCAGGCATTTCTGGGCCTATCTGCAGTCCTACAGCAACACCTATGCCCCTGTTCGGGAATTGGCCAGGACCTTGCAGGGGCTTAAAGACCTGCCCGGTCTGGTGGGAGTGTGTATAGGCACCAGGCCGGATTGTGTGGACAGGGAAAAATTAGAGCTTTTGGCAGCACTTGAATTGCAGGACATCTGGCTGGAACTGGGGTTGCAGTCTGCCCAGGACAGGACCCTGGCCTTGATCAATAGAGGCCATGGAAGCAAGGATTTCGCAGAGGCCAGCACCCTGGCAGCTGAGCTGGGGCTCAAGGTCTGCGCCCATCTGGTCTTGGGTCTGCCTGGGGAGGATCTGCAGGATGTGCTCGCAAGCGTGGAGTTTTTGAATCAGTTGCCGGTGCACGGGGTGAAGCTGCACAGTCTTTATGTCTGCAAGAATACCACTTTGGCAGGCTGGTGGCAGCAGGGCAGATATCAGCCCCTGGAGCAAAGGACCTATGTCAAGTGGCTGTGCCAAGCCATAGCCCTGTTACGCTCGGACATTGTAGTACACCGGATCACCGGTGACCCGGCGCCTGGAGAGCTCTTGGCCCCGGATTGGGCCCGGGATAAGCAAGGTACCTTACAGGCTCTGCATGAGGAGATGGATGAATGGGACTTGTGGCAAGGCAAGCATTGGGACGCTGCCCAGGGCATCCCAGATTGGTTCCAGAGCTGAATCTGGGCGGACAGGATCGAGTATGCAACGGCTTGGCCAACACGAGGTTTTGGCTTGTTTCCCCTTGCGCTTGGAGCTGCACTGGTCAGGGCAGGAGCTGCTGCGCCTGGATCTTTCCTTTTGCAGGCAAGAGCCTGCTCCTGAGCCGGAGCTTTCCAGCCAAGGGGCTGAGTTGCGTTTGTTCCTCAAAGGATATCTCCAGGGCCAGGCCCAGGAGCCTCCCTGGATAAGGCTGGCTTGGGCGGGCCTGAGCAGCTTTCAGGCTTTGGTCTTGAGCAGACTGCAGGCACAGGTGCCTCAAGGGGAACAGATTTCCTACCAGGGCCTGGCAGAGCTTTGTGGCCGGGCAAAGGCCGCTCGGGCCGTGGGACGGGTAATGGCTAAAAATCCTTGGCCTTTGCTTATCCCCTGCCATCGGGTATTGGGTAAAGGTGGAAAATTAGGGGGGTTTTCCAGTGGATTGGAATTAAAGAGGTTCCTGCTGGATCTGGAGGGCATAGCCTATAGAGGCTGAGCCAAGCTCAAGCAGAAGAAACTTCTTGACCCAGCACGCAGATATCTTTGTGGTCTGCAAGCTTTAAAGCCTGCTCCCGGTCGAAGAAGAGGCTCCTGCCTGCCTCTGCCACCAGGCAGCTGGCTTCAGCCTTGAGCATGGTCTTTATGGTCTGCAGGCCCAGAGCCGGCTGATCAATATGCTCCTCCTGCCCTGGCTTAAAGACCTTGAGCACCACGCAGCCCGGGCCTGCCAGCTCCCCGGCCCGCAGAATAGCGGCGTTAGTGCCTTCCATGGCCTCTACAGCCACCACCATCCTTTTTTTGACGACCAAGCATTGCCCGATGTCCAGGCTTCCGATCTTTTTGGCCAGGTCCCAGCCGAAGTCAATATCTGCCTGTTCCTGTTTGCTGGGTCTGCGCCTGCTAAGGCATCCGGCTGGGGTGCGCAGCTCAGGCACGTATTTCAAAGGGGAGGCTACGCGCAGCCCCTGTTTGCTGAGTGTGCTGAGCAAGGTCTGGAACAGGGCATTATCGTTTCTGCTTCTGGATTGCAGCAAAAGCTTAGCTGCCTGCAGGTCCGGTCTGAGGTTAAGGGCCCTGGGTTTGTTGATGCCACCTGCCAGGACTACCTCCTGGACTCTGCTTTTGTGCAGAAAAGAGATCATTTTGCCCAACTGGCCCAGGTACAGCCAAGAAATTTTATCTGTCCAAGGGATTATCTCTTCGCTGGTATGCCCTTTAAAGGCTACAGCCACAATCTCCCTGCCCCTGCTTTTGGCTCCCCGGGCCACCAAAAGCGGAAACTGGCCCTCTCCTGCCAGAATGCCCAACGGCTCTTTGCTAGTCATGGTGATCAATAATGCTCAGGAGTTGCTCCGGGCTAAGCCTTTAGGACTGATCACGCCTCGGCTGCTGTTGTGCACGAATTTTAGCAACTGCTGAATTTCCTGGTGCTGCCCCAATTCCTCCTGGATCCTTTCCAGAGCGTCTTCCTTTTTCAGCCCGGAGCGCCAGAGAAGCTTGAAGGCCTGCTTGAGCCTGGCCAACTGCTCCTGGCTAAAGCCTTGTCGCTTGAGTCCAATCTGATTTAGGCCGTGCAGCCAGCCCCTTTCACCTGCCACCAGCATGAAAGGAGGCACATCCTGGGCCACCCCGGTCATGCCTCCGATGTATGCGAACTCTCCGATATGTACAAACTGGTGCACGGCGCACAGGCCGCCTATGACAGCATTGTTTTGGATGTGGATGTGTCCGGCTAAAGTTGCAGCGTTGGCCAAAACTACCCAGTCCCCGAGGTGACAGTCATGAGCTACATGTGCATAAGCCATAATATAGCAATGGGATCCGATCCTGGTCAGGCCTCCACCTCCAGGGGTGCCCCTGTTAATAGTCACATACTCCCGGATACAGTTTTGATCTCCTATATCCAGGCGGGTCTTTTCCCCCTTGTATTTCAGGTCCTGGGGCGGGCCTCCCAGACATGCGTGGGCATGGACATGATTATTTTTCCCCAGGCTGGTCCAGGATTTGATCTGCACAAAAGGCTCGATCACACATCCATCACCGATCTCTGTTTCTGCCTCCAGCACAGCGTAGGGGCCGATCCGCACATCATGGCCTAGTTTCGCTTCAGGGTCCACTACAGCAGTAGGGTGGATCCGGTCCTGCATCAGCTTCCCTCCTGCCTAGGGGCCAGTGCGGCGGTTAATATGCCCTGAGCTGCCATTTGATCGTTCACAGTGGCTTCTGCCTGCATTTTCCAGAGGTTCATCCTCTGCTTGAGGTAGCTCACATACAGGAAAAGCTGATCTCCGGGATACACAGGCCTGCGAAAACGCACCTTTTCTATACCGCTGAACAGAAAGATCCTATCCTCAGGGATGTTTTGCTGGCTTTTGAGCACCAGCAGCCCTCCTGCCTGGGCCAAGGCCTCTATAATCAGTACTCCAGGCATTACCGGGTACTCAGGAAAGTGGCCCTGGAAGAAGGGTTCGTTCAAGGTCACGTTTTTCAAGGCTTTGAGTTCTTGTCCCGGGGTGAAACCCAGGATCCGGTCCACCAGCAAAAAGGGGTACCTGTGGGGCAGGAGCTTTAAAACCTCCAGGCTCTGTAGGCCAGCTTCCTGCAGTTTGTCATTCATTCTCTGCATTCCCTCAGGGTTTGAGCTGCTCGCGCAAGTTTGCTACCTCTGCCTCCAATCGTTTCAGTTTGGAGTGCAGCTCAGGCATCCTGGACTGCAGAGCAGCCACGCGCAGGAATTTCCTATGTTCCATGGCTGGATATCCAGAGACCTCACAGCCTGCTGGCAGGGATCTGTTGATCCCTGATTTCGCTCCTACTCTGCAGCCGTCGCCCAAGCTGATGTGTCCATTGACTCCTACCTGTCCAGCCAAAACCACCTGGTTGCCCAACCTGGAGCTGCCAGCGATCCCAACTTGGGCCACCAAAACGCAGTTTTCACCTATATGCACATTATGGCCCACTTGGACCTGGTTGTCCAGCTTGCAGCCCCTGCCTATCCTAGTCTCTCCAAAAGTAGCCCGGTCTATGCTGCAGTTGGCCCCGATCTCCACCTGGTCCTCGACGACCACTTTGCCTGTTTGGGGTATCTTCTCCAGGCCCTGCTGGTGATGGGCAAAGCCAAAACCATCGCTGCCCAGTACACTGCCTGGGTGCACGATTACCTGCTTGCCCAGAACAGTTTTGGACATCAGGCTCACATTGGGATAAAGCGTACAAGATTCTCCTATTTGGCAGCCTTCACCCACATAGACCCCGCTAAACAGGGTGCTGTGCGCTCCTATTTTGGCCTCCGCACCAATGTACACAAAGGGATAAACTGTGACCCCTGACTCCAGATGGGCACTGGGATCAATGTGGGCCAATTCGCTATGGCCCTGGAAGCTTCCCTGGGGTCTTGCAAAGAGCTGGGCTACCCTGGCAAAGTCCAGGTAGGGGTCTGGGCTCAGGATGGCATCAGGATACAAATGGGCAAGCTCCGGCTTAAGGATTACCGTCGCAGCCCTAGTCTTTTGCAATAGCTCTGCATACCTGGGTTGGGCCAGGAAGCTCAATTCCTCAGCAGAGGCTGCCTCCAGGGTGTTGCAGCCTGTGATCTCCAGGTCCTGGCCTTGATAGTCACGCTGCAGCCTGGCTGCCAAGGCGCTCACTGTCCAGGTTTGTCCATTATTGCTCATCTTCCTGCCATTTCTGATTCAAAAGCTCCAAAACCTTCTCGGTAATCTCCAGCTCCTGGGTGTTGTAAACCAGGCCACTGTTTTGTTTGTCCAAGATAATGTCAAATCCATGCTCCTGGCCGTAGTCCTGAATAATCTTTACCAGATCCTGGATAATAGGATCCCGCAATTCCTGTTCCTTGGCTCGCACCCTTTGTTGGTACTCCTGGTAGAGCTCTTGAAAGTTCTGCACCTTCTGCCTGAACTCTGATTGCTTGTCGCTTTGGGCTTCCTGGCTGAGGACCATGCTTTGCTTTTGCATCTCCTCCCGCATAGAGTCCAGTTCTGACTTGCGCTTGTCCAGCCTTTGCTGCATGCCACCAAACTCCTGCTCCAGTTCCTGGATAGCTTCTTCTCCAGGCTTGGAGTTGTCCAGGACATGTTGCAGATCCACCACAGCCACTTTGAGATCCTGGGCCTGGACCAGGAAGGGAAAAAGGAGCATTACAATCGTGCATATCAATATTCTGCGCATATATACCCTCCGTTACTTTATTTTGCAGGCAGGCACTAGGCCGGTTTAGCCCTCAGAGGGCTAAAAGAACTGGCCTACAGTGAATTCGAACCTGCCGTCATTGCCTTTGAGATCATCCAAAGGATAGCCGTATTCCAGGCGCAAAGGACCCATGGGGGAGTTCCACCTGATTCCGGCGCCTACGCTCTTGTAGAAGTCAAACTCGGGGCTTGTATCCTTGCCCCAGACATTGCCCGCATCAAAGAAGAGCACACCCAATAGGCCCATGTCCTCTGCCAGAGGGAAGACCAACTCCAGGTTGTTAAAGAAGGATTTGTATCCCCCGATCTCTCGACCCTGCTCGTCAAAGGAGGAGATGTCCTGGTATTCGTAGCCCCGCACGCTGCGGATACCCCCTAGATAGAATCTTTCGTGGTCAGGCACCCGATCGTCTTTATTCTCAAAGAGATAGCCAAGCTCGAAGTGCCAGTGGAAGACCAGTTTCCAAAACAGGGTTTTGTAGTAGCTGTTTTCCAGCTTGGTCTTGATGAAATTGTCGTCCCCTCCCAGGACTCCGCCGGAGTTCTCCACAGATAAAATGTTCTTGGTGCCTTGGGTGGGAGCGAAGCTACGGTCTGTGGTGTTGCGCACCGTCCTGACTTCTGCTGAGCTAGACCAGTTCTCGCCCTCAATGTCCTTGATTTGCCAGCTGGCATTCGGGTCTACCTCATCTATGGTATATTCTTCCAATTCGTAGTTCCAGTGCAGCCTGGTATAGTTGCCTATGCTGTAGGCGAACTTGGCTCTAGCTCCGGTCCTCTCCAGGTCATAAGCATTGTACTCCCTGGAGGTGCTGTAGGCATCAAAGCCAGCCCCCAGCCGGGAATCTCGGACATGCGGGTTCCAAAAGCTGAACTGATATTGACTGCTTTTGCTGCTGATGCTGCCTTTAAAGCCCAGGGTATAGCCCTTACCCAGGAAGTTATCCTCCTGGATCTGTCCAGTAAAGAAAACATTGTCAATGCTGGAGTACCCAGCCCCCAGGCTGAAGGAGCCAGTGGGCTGCTCTTCCACTTGGACCTTGAGATCCATGAGGTCAGGCTCCTGGGTGGGTATGCTCTCGATATCCACATTTTTAAAATGGCCCAGGCGCTGCAGTCTTTGTTTGGATTGGGTCAAAGCCCTGCCCTGGAACTGATCCCCTTCGGCAAGAAGCATCTCCCTGCGGATCACATTGTCCCTGGTCTTGTGGTTGCCTGAGATCTGTAGCCTGCGAATATGCACCTTTTGCCTTTTCTGCAGCCTGTAGGTCACATTCAGGGTGTTGGTCTCGGAATTCTTTTGCAGGTCTATCCCTGCCTCAGCAAAGGCATAGCCTTGATTGGCGTAAAATTCTTCCAGGTTTTGCCGGTCCTCTTGCAGGATGGAGCGGTCAAAGTAATCATCCTCTTGAGCCAGGTCATCAAGCTGTATCAGGTCATACAGAGTTTGCTCATCCTCAACAATATCACCGCTGAAATCCACTTGGCCAACTTTGTATCTGGGACCTTCTTGCACCTGGAAGGTGATCTGGATGCCTTCCTGGGTATACTCCACCTGGGGTTGGCCCACCTGGGCATCCACAAAGCCCTGGTTGGTATAGTAGACCTCCAGGGCGGCGGCGTCCCGGTCCAAAAGCTCCTCCTTCAGCACTCCCCTGCCGGTAATCCAGGAGAAAAAGCCCCTCTCCTTCAGGGCCAGCTTCTTCTTGAGCTTCCCAGGGCTTATCTTCTCTGCGCCCTGGATATCGATCTCCCTGATATACTGCTTTTCATTTTCCTCTAATTCAATTATCAAATCTATTTGTCCGGGCTTCACTTCTGTCTGGCTGTACTCAGCTTCCGCTCGGTAGTAGCCTTCCTTGCGGTAGAGCTCGCTTATCCTGGAGAGATCCTCTTTAATCAGGCGAGGATTGAGCATATCCCCGCTTTCCACCTGCATGACCTCCAGGATTTCCTTTTCTTTGAGCTCTTCGGCTCCCTTGATTTTGATCTCCCGAATCAAAGGCCTCTCCTGGACTTGGAAAACTACCCGCTGTCCTTCTGGGGTCTGCTCAGCATGGACCTGGATGTCCTGGAAGAAACCCGAGTCGAAAAGGCGCTTTATTTCCTGGCTTAGCTGCTGTTTTGCATAAGGGTCTCCGACGCGCAGGCTGAGTCTGTTCAGGATTGCGTCTTGATCCAGGTATTCGTTGCCCTGGATTTCAATCTCTGCGATGCGCTGCCCTGCAAGCACTCTGTCCTGGATCTTCCCGCCCAGATCCTGCATGGCCTGGGTCAGCTCCTGCTGGCTGTAGCCGCTGACAAACAGGGGTTGGGAAAGTTCCAGCTGTGTAGCGCTCACCAGGCGCCCGTCCAGGCTTAGCTCCTCACCTATCTGATTCACGTTTCCGTATACTGCAAAATCAGCATTCGCCTCTGTGGCCAGCCTTTGGGCAGTCTGCATATCCAGGTCCCGGATCTCTAGCTCGTCAAGCAAGTCCTGTGTCTTTTCCCGGGATGGGACACGCAGGCCCAGCTCCTGTAAGGCCCTGCGCAGCATGTCTTGAGGCTCTTTTTCCAGCTCATCAAACTGGGCGTTCATTCCCCAGGGCAAGACCAGGATCTTTTGATCTGAATTTTCTTGGGCTTTTGTCAGAGCAGGGAATACAAGACAAAGCAAAAGCAGGAGCCAGGTCAAGCAAAGCATTGTAGTGTTTTTATTAAGGGCAGGCATAGAGTCTTCCGTTTTGTATCTGCATTCTTGTTTGCATTTTTTCCGCTAGCTCCAGGTTGTGGGTGACCAGGATCAATGTGGTAGCCAGTTCTTGGTTCAGCCCAGCCAAAATATCGCCTACACGGGACCAGTTCCCGGGGTCAAGATTTCCCGTGGGCTCGTCTGCCAGGATGACCTCTGGATTTAGGACTGTAGCCCTGGCTATGGCCGCAAGCTGTCTTTCTCCTCCCGAGAGAGTAGTGACATTTTGGTTCGCCTTGTCGCCTAAGCCAACCATTTCCAGTTTGGTTCTGGCCCTGTCCAGGGCCTTGTCCCTGGCCTCTCCTGCGATCAAGGCTGGCATGCCCACATTTTCCAGGGTATTGAACTCTGGCAATAGGTGGTGGAACTGGAAAACGAAGCCAATACTCCTGCCCCGGAGGGCTGCTTTGCTTTTGGGATCCAGTTGGTCAATATCTTGGCCCTGGAAAAGGATTCTGCCCCGGGAGGGTCGGTCTATAGCGCCCAAAAGCTGCAGTAAGGTGGTCTTGCCCGAGCCGGAGGCACCTATTATAGCCAAAGAATGGCCTTGATAAACCTTCAGGCGAATATCCTCCAGGATGCACAGCGTCTCCGCCGGGGTTTTTACATATTTGCTCACTTGCAGCAACTCGTAGACGGGGCTGCTACTCATAGCGCAAAACCTCAGCCGGCTCAAGTCGTGCAGCCTGTCTGGCAGGGTAAATGGTAGCCAGAAAGCATAGCAGCAGGGCTGCAGCGGCTATAAGTATTAAATCCAGGGACTCCAAGCGCAATGGCAAATGATCCATATAGTAAATGTCCTGGGGTAGACGGATGAACTGATATTCACTGAGCAGGTAGCTGGCGCCCAAGCCGCAGATAAAGCCCAGGGCCGTGCCCAAGGCACCGATGATACTGCCCTGGAGCATGAAGATGCGTCTGATGCTTTCCCGGGTGGCCCCCAGGGACATGAGCACTGCTATGTCCTGCCTCTTTTCCATGACCAGCATGATCAAAGTGGTCACGATGCTAAAAGAGCCCACCAGGACTATCATGGTCAGGATCACGGCCATAGCGGTCTTCTCCAGCTTGAGGGCGGAGAATAGGCTCCTGTTCATCTCCATCCAGGTCTGTATGCTTAAAGGGGAGTCCTGCAAAGCGTTTCGGATCTGCAAAGCCACTTCCTGGGCCTGGTAGACATCCTTCAGCCCTACCTCCAGGCCGGTGATCATATCCTTTTTAAAGCCTAGAATCTCTTGGGCAGCTGATAAGGAGGTATAGGCCAGGGAGGAGTCGTACTCCTGCATGCCAGATTCAAAGACGCCTACTACCTTGAAGGCTTTGATCTCTGGATTGAAGCCTGCTGCACCGGAGCGTCCGCTCGGGGTCAGGGCATGCACGCTGTCGCCTGGGGCAAGGCCCAGGCGCTGGGCCAGGGATTTACCCACCAAGATCCCTGGTGGCTGGCCTTTTTCAGGCTCCAAATCATGGAGGGCCCCCTGGAGCATCAGAGTCTGCAGCCCCAGGACTTTCTGTGCAGAAGAGATCTCTATCCCGCGCAGGGCAGCACCCTTAACCCCTTTGGAGGAGCTGAGCATGACTTCGGTATAAATAAAAGGCATGACCCCTTGTACTCCTTGCATCCTGGAGATCTCCTGCTGGGGATCTTGATAGTCCTGCATGGTCTGGGTATTGCTCCTGACCATTATATGCGGGGTCATGCCCAGAATTTTCTCCTGCAGATTGTGGCTGAATCCGTTCATGACCCCCAGGACAATTATCAAGGCAGCCACGCCCAAAGCTACCCCCAGGATGGACATCAGGGAAATGGCGGAGATGAAGCTGTGTTTGCGCCTGGTGAGCAGATAGCGCAGGGCAATAAAGAGTTCAATAGTCCGCATAGACTGAGCGTTACTCTGCAAGGCTTTCAGGTTTGAGATGGGGAAAGAGGATAACTTCCCGGATAGAGGAACTGTCAGTGAAGAGCATTACCAGGCGGTCTATACCTATGCCTTCGCCTGCTGCTGGGGGCATCCCATATTCCAGGGCCCGTAAATAGTCTTCGTCCATGAAGTGACTCTCTTCATCCCCTTGTTCCTTGGCCTGGACCTGTTCCAAGAAACGCTGCCTTTGATCCCTGGGGTCATTGAGCTCGGAAAAGGCATTGGCCATCTCCCTGCCAGCTACAAAAAGCTCAAACCTGTCTGTAAGCTCTGGGTTTTCCGGGTTTTTCCTGGAAAGGGGGGAGATCTCTAAGGGGTAGTGGTAAATAAAATGGGGCTGGATAAGCTTGGGCTCCACCAGGAGGTCAAACAGCTTGGCCTGGATCTGCCCCAGCTTATCAGAAACTTGGGCATTTTCCCCTAGCTGGCGCAATAGGTCCTGGGCCTGTTCCCGGTCCTGGTACTGGTCAGGCTGCAGGCCACCCAGCTCTTGCAGGGCCTGATGAAAGGTCATGCGCTTCCAGGGCGGGGTGAGGTCTATATTCTGGCCCTGATAGCTAAGCTGGGTCGTACCCAGCAGATGCCGGGCCAAATAGGCAAAGAGCTCCTGGCTGAGATCCATGAGTTGATAAAAGTCTGCGTAAGCCCAGTAGAACTCCAACATAGTGAACTCTGGATTGTGCTGGGTGGAGATGCCCTCGTTGCGGAAATTGCGGTTGATCTCATATACCTTTTCCAGACCCCCCACCAAAAGTCTCTTCAGGTACAATTCAGGCGCAATCCGCAAGAAGAGCCGCATGTCCAATGCGTTGTGATAGGTCACAAAGGGTTTGGCTGTGGCTCCTCCAGGGATGGGCTGCATCATGGGAGTCTCTACCTCCATGAAATCATGCTGATCCAAAAATTCCCTGGTCAGGGTCAAAAGCCTGGTCCTGAGCCGAAATATTTCCTTGACTCTGGGGTTTACGAGCAGATCCACATATCTTTGCCTGTACCTGGCCTCCACATCCTTTAAGCCGTGATACTTTTCAGGTAAAGGCCGCAGGGACTTGGAAAGCAGTCTGACTTCCATGGCATGCAGGGTCAGCTCAGAGGTCTTGGTCCTGAATAGGGTTCCCCTAACCCCCAGAATGTCACCGATATCGAGCTTCTTGAACAGGCTGTAGGCCTCCTGGCCCAGACTGTTCTTCTGCACAAAGACCTGCAGTTTGCTGCTTTGGTCCTGCAAGTGCAGGAAGGTAACCTTACCAAAGGAACGATGGGACATAATCCTGCCGGCTATGCGAAATTCCTGCTTAAGCTCCTGCAGCTCTTGGTCCCCACTTTCCTGGTAGGCTTGGATGATGTCCTGGATATTCGTGTTGGGACGAAAATCATTGGGGAAAAGCTCACAGCCCAAATCCTCCAGCTGCCGTGCCTTTTCCCGTCGCTGCAGCATAACCTGGCTTTGGCCCTGCGGCTGCCCTTTTTTTTGGTCCAAAGTGCGCTCTCCGTGTCGCTTCTTGCTCAGCTGTAATTTCAAAAGGCACTCGTTGTTGTTTGCCGGAATGCAAAATCAGCTGGCATGGCTTTTGGATGTCTGAAGCCAAAATATTTAGGTCAAATTCCAGACAGCGTCAAGCCGCAGGGCCAGGGGCCACCAGCTTAGCCTTGGGGTTGATCTAGATCTCGAAGGCCGCCGGTTTGCTCTTCGTCCCAGGAAGAGCCGTCCTCCAGGGGCTCCACATGAATGCTGATCCTGGTTCTAGGCAGCTCCCAGCTGATTGATTCTTCAATCCTGCAGCAGAGATTATGGGCCTGCTGCACTGAATAGTGTCCAGGCAACAGCAAATGGAACTGGATAAATCTATAAGCCCCTGACTTCCGAGTCTTCAAGGCATGGAACCTGGCCTGGGGGCCAGCGATTTTCCTGATTTTGTCCATGATCACCTGCAGTTCTTTGCTGGGCAGGGCCTGGTCCAAAAGCCCAGAGATAGAGCGCCACAAAAGGGAAAGGCCGGTCCAGGATATGTTCGCTGCCAGCAGTACCGCCAAAAGCGGATCCAAAAACCAAAGCTTTTGGGGGTTTATTTGCATCAAGCCTAGACTGAGCACCAAACCTAGCGAGGTCCAGACATCTGTTAGCAGATGTCTGGCATCTGCCTCTAAAGCGATACTCTCATACTCTTGGGCTGCCTTGAGCATGATTTTGGCCGCTAGGAAGTTGATTGCTGCCGCCAGGATTGCGATGATCAGACCCGGGCCTATTTGGGTCAGCAGGGCAGGGGAAAGCAGGCGTTGTATAGCCATGTAAACTATGCCCCCTGCAGCTGCCAGGATGAGCAAAGCTTCCACGGCCCCTGTCAGATATTCCAGCTTGCCGTAGCCAAAGGCGTGTTTTCTGTCCGCAGGCTTGTAGGCCTGGCTCAGGGTAAACAGAAGCAACAGGCCGGCGCTTAGATTGATCACTGTCTCCAAGGCATCTGAGAGCAGCCCTACTGAGCTGGTCAGGAAATAGGCAGAGAGCTTCAGGGCCAGGGTCAGCATGGAGGCAGAGATGGACAGTAAAGCGAATCTCGTAATACGCAGAGCCAATTGTCCTCCAGGAAGGGGCTGTGGGTTCGGTCAGTTTTGGGAAGTGAGGCTTGCCAGGGCAGGCCTCATCATGTTATATAATTAGAAAGAAAACAGTTGTTGGCTGTTTCGTGAACAGGTATCAAGGGCCTGAGCCTGTCCTGATAAAGCATCTCAGTTCCACATTGAATTGTGCCAAATGGAATGCAAAAAGGCTATCAGAGTCCCCTGCAAGCGTCAATTTTGCCTGGCAGGGCAGTTATAGATCAACCCTGGCATGGATAAGGAGGTCAAGACCAGACTATGTTGCCGGAGATTCACAGTATTTTAATGGCCACGGATTTTTCCCAATCTGCATGGAAGGCCATGCATTACGCCGCTGCCCTGGCCAGGGTGCATTCTGCCCGGGTATATTGTCTGCACGTTTTGCCTGAGTTGCCCAAGGAGTTGGCTTTAAGCTCAGGCAGCGGAGGATTTTATGATTTGGGACCGGGCATCGCCGGAGTTCTGCCCACCTCCAGCTCTTTTTATGAAAAGAGGGCTGAGGGCAGGAGAAAACAAGAGCAAGAGGCCCAGCAAAAGGCCCAAGAGATGGCCCGGGATCATTTGAAGAATCTGATTTTGAAGCTGGATGCCGAAGTTTCAGGCAATCCCCTTAGGACTGATAATGTGGCCATCCGCTCCGGGGATCCGGTGCGCACTATCCTGCAGGAGGTAGACAGCGGCAGCTTTGACCTGCTGATCATGGGCCGCAGAGGACACGGTAAGCTGCGCTGGCCCAGGATAGGGGGTGTGGCCCAGGGTGTGCTGAGCTACAGTGCTATCCCTGTATTGATTGTAGGCAGGCCAGCCAGCAAGTCCTGATCACGGCTTTCTGTCTAGGACCTGCTCACTTTGCACAGCAGAAACTCAGAGGTTTTCAGCTCAGGGTGCACGGCTTGGACCATCTTCAACGGGCTGAGGTAGCCCTGGCTCCAGTCCAGGAGAATGTGCAGGGAGCAGGAGGAAATCTTTTGGATATGGGCCAGCTTAGGCCGCAGGTCCACATCCCTGGGGCCTTTTTTGCCAGGCAGGCGGCACGGGTAGCTTTGGGCCTGGAAGATATCCTCCCAGGTCTGGGTCAACTCGGAGCAGTTTGCTGCTGCTGGGAAAAAATCGAGCTGGAATTCTTCCCTTATCTCAGGGGCAGGCTTTTTGCCTGCAGAGAGCTCCTGGATGTGTATGAACTTTAGGCCTGGGGGCACGGTCTGGTTCAATCTGGAGAGAAGATCCTGAGGATAATCCCTGCTGCGTAGATAGACGCAGAACCATTCCGAGAGGCTGGCCACTCCCACAGGCAGGGCCCGGGGGAAGGAGAGTAAGGGCTTGGGATGGAAGCCCTGGCTGAAGCTAAGGGGGAGATCAGCCCTGCGCAGGGCCCTTTCCAGGCAACCCTGCAGCTCCAATTGGCTCAAGTATTTGGCTGGACCAACCTTTTGAAACCAGAGGAGCAGCTGGATCTCTTTGTGCTTTGGCGAAGTTTCAGGGAATTCCAGGCTGATCCGGTTTTCCTGCTCCTGGTCCCTGAAGCGCTGGTTTAAAATCTGGCCCAGGCCAGCCTCTGGCCTTTGCTCTGCCTGTCCAGGGCTGCGGGGTTTAAGGCTGCAGACCCCGCAATTGCTGCAGGCATGGAAGCGGCAGTCCTTGGTGGTTCTTCCCTGACTGGATCTTTGCCATTCCTGGAGCAAATACTCTTTGCTGACTCCGGTCTGCAGGTGATCCCAGGGCATATCCTGTCCTGGGATCCGGCGCTGCAGGTACTGCTCTGGGTTTAGGCCACAATCCGCAAATACCTGCTGCCAGCGCTGCAGGCTAAAATACTCCTGCCAGCTGGTCAGGATGTCCCCATTCTGGTAAGCCTTGTGTATCACCCGGGCCAGACTGCGATCCCCCCTGGAGAAGATGCCTTCCAAAAAGCTTATTTCTGGCTGGTGCCAGCGCAGCTTGAGATTTTTGTGCCCCCGGAAAAGATCCTTAAGCAGGGCTATCCTGCGCCTGCTCTCCTGCAGGGAAATCTGTTCGGCCCATTGAAAAGGGGTATGGGGTTTGGGCACAAAGGTGGCGATGGATACTGTGATCTGCATGCGTCTCGATTGCTTTGCTGTGTCCTGGATCTTCAGGCATAAATCCAGGATGGCCTCCAGGTCCTGGTCTGTCTCGGTGGGCAGGCCTATCATGAAGTAGAGCTTGACCCCGCTCCAGCCCATGGAGAAGAGCTGCTCGCAGTGCTGCAGCAGATCTTGTTCCTGGATGTCCTTGTTGATTGCATTGCGCAGCCTTTGGCTTCCCGCCTCAGGGGCCAGGGTTATGCCTGTTCTGCGCAGCCTGCCCAAAAGGTGCATCAGCTCAGGGCTCAGGGAACCTGCCCGCAGGGAGGGCATGGAGATGGCCACCTGTTCTTGGGCGCACCTGTGAAATGTTCTGGCGAACAGGCCCTCCAGACTGGAAAAATCACCGGTACTTAAGGAAAGAAATGAAAGCTCCTCGTACCCGGTTTCCGAAAGAGTTTGAGGCAGAATTTGCTCCAGATCCTGTAAAGAGCGCTCCCGCACCGGCCTGGTGATCATCCCGGCCTGGCAAAATCTGCAGCCTCTGGTACAGCCCCGGGCTATCTCCAGGCTCAGCCTGTCGTGCACAGGCTTGCCAAAGGGCAGGACCTGGAGTCTGGGAAAGTCCTGCTGTCGAAGATAGGGCTGGGTGCATTTCTGCACCCTGGAATAGTCCTGCAGTAAGGGCTTTGGGGGGGCCTGGTCCTGGGAGGTGCTGAAAAAAGCAGGCACATAGACTCCGGGAAGCTCCTTAAGCCTGAACAGCAGTTCCTGCCTGGAGAGGCTGTCTTTCTTGGCCTGTAAGACTGTGTTGGAGATCTGTAAAATCGCCTCCTCCCCATCCCCAAGCAAAAAAAAGTCAAAAAAATCTGCAGCAGGTTCTGGGTTAAAGGCCATGCCTCCGCCTCCCAGGATCAAGGGGTCTGCCAGGGTCCTTTGGCTGCTGTAGGGGGCAATGCCAGCTAGATCCAGCATGTATAAGACTGTCGTATAGCAAAGCTCGTGGGTCAGGCTAAAGCCCAATATGTCCAGCTCCCCCAGGCTGGTTTTGGACTCCAGGGTGCAAAGTCGTCCCTTGTGCCTGCGCAAAAGCCTGGCGGCATCTAGTTGAGGGGCAAAGACCCTTTCCGCCCAGATCCAAGGTTTTTGGTTCAGGACATGGTACAGGATTTTCTGACCCAGGTAGGACATGCCCACATTGTACAGGTCAGGAAAGGCCAAGGCCCATCTGAGGCTGACCCGAGAGGGATCCTTGTGCACTGCGCCGAATTCCGTGCCCAGATAGTGACTGGGATTTTGGAGTATGGGGATCAAATCCTGCATGGCTTTAGATCAGGGCCTTGGTCTGGGATGCAAAAAGGCGGCTGCTTCAGCAGGCCGCCTTTTTGAAAGTTCAAGCCTGGAAGTTGGAAGACGTCAAATCAGGATATACCAAGCAGTCCTGGAGCAGGTTGAAAAAAAATGGGGCAGGGTTTACTATTGTTCCTGATGCCCGGGACTGTTTCTGCCTAGCCTTTGAACAGATCGCTGATGTCAGTGATGTTGCCGCCTTTTTTGTCCTGTCCAGCTAGGTTCTGCAGATTTTGCAGGTCAGCGCTGGAGGAGATGGTCAGGTTGCTGGAGGCTTCAATGTACTTGTTTTTCAGATCCTCGGGCACGTTTTTGTACTCATACATCACATGCTTGGTGGAGATCTCTCCATCGATTTCTGTGTCAAAAGGATAGCCAAAGGGCAAAAGCGCCATCTGCACGCCCCCCTGTTGTGTGGGCATAGTTTGCAGGATAGCAGGATCCTTGATCTTGCCTTCTCCCTCATCCATCTTGCCCAGGACCATGTCCCCGTTGATCAACTTTACCAAGCGAATATCCCTGGAACTCATAACTTTCTCCTGTCTTTTAAGATTTAAAAGAAAAAATTAGGCACTCCCTGATGTTCTGTCAAGGGTTGTCAAGGCAGAGGTCAGGAGGCAATCTATGCAGGCGTCATTAAATCGCTGCGATACGAGGAAAGAGGCTGAGCATGAACGGCCTGGATATCTTTCTGATTGTTCTGGGGGGCTATACATTTCTACGGGGAATTTTCAGGGGCTTGGTCCGGGAGGCGGCCTCGATCTGCGGCCTGATATTGGGTTTTTGGCTTGCGCATAACTCCTATCCTTTGGCAGCAGAGCCTTTGCAAAGAATCATCCCGGCCCAGGAATATGCAGAGATAGTGGCCTATGCCTGCCTTTTCATGCTGGCGCTGCTTTTTTTTCTGCTCCTGGGAATAGGCTTGCAGAGGCTGCTTCAAGCCTTGCTTCTGGGCTGGCTGGATCGCCTGGCCGGGGCCTTGCTGGGGCTGGCGAAGGGCCTGATACTGGCCTGTCTGGTGTTTTTGGGGCTGGGCTTTTTCCTGCCCCAGGACAGTACCCTGTTGACCGAATCCAGGCTGGCACCTTATTTGGTGCTGGTTTTGCACAAGTTGGAGTCTGTTTTGCCGCAGAACCTGCACGAGTTTTTCCAGGACAGGCCCGGGGCCTAGAGTTGGCTGACAGGAGCTGTGTGCAGGTAGAAAAAATGACACCATAAGGAGCTTTTGTTTGAATGAGGATAGTCCATATCAGATTTTGCAGGTCATAGATACTCTTCTGGGTCCAGGTGGTTGCCCCTGGGACAGGGAACAGACCCCGAGCTCCCTTTGCGACTATCTCCTGGAAGAAACCTTCGAGCTGACAGAGGCGGTGCAAAGCGCAGACAGGGAGAACATCCTGGAGGAGATGGGGGATGTCTTTTTTTTGCTTTTTTTCTTGGCCAGGCTGTTTCAAAAGGAGCAGGGGTTGGAGCTGCAGCAGATCTGGGAGCAAAGCGCGGGCAAAATGCGCAGTAGACATCCGCATGTATTTTCTAAGATGCACATAGCAAGCAGGCAGGAGCTGCACGATAACTGGGAGCAGAGGAAAATGCAGGAGAAAGAAGCCAAAAACCAGGATACCTCCTGGCAAAGCCTGTTCGATTCCCTTCCTCAGGGGCTGCCGCCTTTGCTCAAGTCCTACCGCATCCATTCCAAGGCGGCCAGGGCGGGATTTACTTGGTCAAGCGACCAGGAGCAGGAACAGGCCCTGCAACAGGAGTGGCAGGAATGGAAGCAAGCAGCTGAGCAGGGGCAAATGCAGGCCAAGCAGGAGGAGTTCGGGGATCTTTTGTTCACACTGGTAGAGACAGGCCGCAGACACGGGGTAAAAGCCAACACCGCCCTACGGCAGGCCAATCAGAAGTTCCTGCAACGCTGGGAGCTGATGCAGGCTCTAGCAGAAGAAAAGGGCCTGAGCTGGGAGGAGCTGGACATGCATGCCAGGGAAGAGCTCTGGCAGGAGGCCAAGTCTAGGCAGGATTGGCCAGACCGTTAAAGCCGGCTATGATCTCCCAGGCCTGCTCTGCGCTCTCCACATAGTGGAAGAGCTCCAGGTCCTGCTGGTCTATGGTGCCTTCATCCACCAAGGCCTGGAAGTTGATCACTCTTTCCCAGAACTTGCGGCCGAAGAGAATCACTGGGATGGGCTTGATCTTGCGAGTCTGCAGCAGGGTCAGGGTCTCAAAGATCTCATCCAGGGTGCCGAATCCGCCTGGGAAGGCGACCAAACCTTTGGAGCGGATCATGAAATGCATTTTTCTGGTGGCGAAGTAATGGAACTGGAAGCAGAGCTCAGGGCTTATGAAGCTGTTGGGCACCTGTTCGTGTTCCAGGACGATATTCAGGCCGATGCTCTGGCCCCCGACATCGTGGGCCCCCCTATTGGCTGCCTCCATGATGCCCGGCCCTCCGCCGGTGATCACCAGCAGCCTGCCGGGACTAGTGCTGTTGGAAATAATCTGGCCTAGCCTGCGGGCCTCCTGGTAGTACCTGCTGTTTTCCAGATCCCTGCTTGCTTTTTTCAGTCTTTGCTCGAGTTCAGTATTACCGGGGTTTTGCTCCAGCTCGGCCTGAAGGTTGGAGAGTCTTAGCTGGGCTGTTTCAGGGTCCGGGATTCGAGCGCTGCCGTAGATAACCACAGTGGACTCCACCCCTTGCTCCTCCAAAGTCAGCTCAGGCTTGATCATCTCCAACTGGATGCGGGTGGGCCTTAGCTCACTTCTGAGCAGGAAATCCGGGTCCTGGAAGGCCAGTCTGTAGGTGGGAGATGAGGTTTGGGGGGAATCGGACTCTGTAGCTTCCCTACCTGCGAGCTCCCGGGCTGAAGGGTAGGGGCCCTGGGGCAGGATCTTGCAGTCTCGCATGCATGCTCCTATAATGGTCTTGGCCGGTCAGCCTTCATGCTCCGGCAGGTAATTGTGTTTCCGGTCCTGGTCCAAAACAGGCCGGGATATAAAGGGACTTGAGAATTCAAAGAAAAAGGTTGAAGGTAAAAAGTAAGATAATAAAATCGGCATGTTAAGCAATACGTAGTAGAGACGATAAGAATACTGAAAATTGTTAGGAAACACAAGGCGTTGCCCAAGAGCTTTTGACTGTTCAGAACGGAAAATCAGTATTAAAAAATGATACAAGGGTCAATACAGCCTTCTTGTCTTGATCCGGCCCCCAGGCCTTGACAGGGCAAGCCGCCTTGACTTATGCAGATCATATGCAAGTTAGGACTCAATTAGGATCAATTTG
Organism: uncultured Desulfohalobiaceae bacterium; assembly: GCA_964494985.1. GTDB lineage: Bacteria > Desulfobacterota > Desulfovibrionia > Desulfovibrionales > Desulfothermaceae > CAZBUB01. The sequence continues at coordinate 111,896 of CAZBUB010000001.1, forward strand.
GAACTGGCTTTGGCCTCAGAGCCTTTGCGGACTTGGTGTGCGCCAAAGCTGACTCCATAATTCATGAGTATGCGCCCACAAAGGGCCGCAGGCACCAGGCAGGCCTGCGGCCCTTTTTTGGTTGAGAAACCCTAAAAAGCAGGAGCAAGCTATGTACAGAATTCTGGCCGTCTTGACGGGAACTTTTTTGTTGCTTGCGACTCTGGTGCCAGGAGGCCAGGCCCAGGAGATCCAGCTCAGCTACGCCAACTTTCCGCCGGCAGGCACCTTCCCCAGCGTGCAGATGGAAAGGTGGGCCCAGGAGGTGCAGGAGCGCACCAAAGACAAAGTGCACATAGACACTTTCCCCGGGGGCGCCCTGCTGGGGGCCAAGAATATGCTGCGCGGGGTAGTCCAGGGGCAAGCAGATATAGGCTGCTTGAGCATGGCCTATCAGCCTGGAGTTTTCCCCTTGACCTCGGTATTGGAGCTGCCCCTGGGGCTTACCTCTGCAGAACAGGCCAGCCAGGTGCTCTGGGAGCTGTATCAAGAACACCAGCCAGAGGAGTTCGCAGAGGTCAAGGTCTTGACCATGTTTACCTCCGCGCCTTCCAATATCATGAGCAAGAAACCGGTGCGCAGCTTGAAGGATATTAAAGGAATGGAGCTCAGGGCCTCCGGGGCTGCCTCCAGGATGCTCAAAGAGCTGGGGGCAACTCCAGTCTCCATGCCCATGCCAGAGACCCCAGAGGCCCTGCAAAAGGGAGTAGTTCAGGGTCTGCTGTCTTCCTTGGAGGTGTTAAAGGATCTGGATTTTGCGACCTATTGTCCTTATGTGACCATGACCAAGCTGCAGGTCTATCCCTTTGCCGTGGTCATGAACAAGGACAAATGGGAGTCGCTGCCCAGTGATGTGCAGCAGGTCATGCTGGATCTGGCCAGGGAGCAAGCGGTCTGGACCGGGAGATATATGGACAGGCATGTGCAAAAGGCCCTGAAGTATGCCCGGGACGAGCACCAAGTGCAAGTTTTTGAGCTGGGCCCAGAGGAGCAGGAGACAGTCCAGGAAAAGACCAGGCCAGTAATCCAGGATTGGAAGGACAGGGCCAGGGAAGATGGCCTGGATGCGGAAGGGATTCTTGAGGATGTGCAGCGTCTTCAGGATGAGTATGCCCGGGCTGGGCAGGAGTAGATACCCAGGCTGGGTCTTAAGGTGTACAAGCAGCACAACTGGCAAGGAACTGATATGCTGGCTCGCCTCGTGATCTGGTTGAACAGGATCTATTTGATTTTGGCCGGAGGTGTATTGCTGGGGCTTATGCTTTTGGCCAGCGCAAACATGCTGCTGCGCTTTTTCGGCCAGCCCCTGCAGGGCACTTATGAGCTTCTGGGCTTTGGAGGCGCGTTTGTGGCTGCCGCAGCCCTGGGCAGCACCCAGCTGAAAAAAGGCCATATCCAGGTGGATATCCTGCCTGTCCTTCCAGGCGTTGCTGGCAAAGTGTTCCAGTTTTTGGGCAGGTCGGCCTGCATAGTGTTCTTTGCCCTGCTGGCCTGGCGACTCTTTCAGCTGGCAGGTCGGCTTGCGGCAAACGGAGAGCTCTCCGAGACCTTGCGTCTGGCATACTATCCTATGGTTTATGCTGTGGCTTTGGGATTTGTGCTCTTGGTTTTGGTCTTGCTCCTGCAGCTGATCCAGGACCTGAGCAGGGGGCAGAAGGCATGAGCCCTTTGCACATTGGCTTTCTAGGGATTCTGGGACTTTTGCTGCTCATTTTCGTGCTGCGCATTCCTGTGGGCTTTGCCCTGGCCATAAGCGGATTTCTGGGTTTCTGGGCGGTGCTTAACCTCAATGCCGCCCTGGGAATGCTCGGAGAGGAGACTTGGGACGTGCTCTCCTCCTACGGTCTGACTGTGATCCCCTTGTTTGTGCTCATGGGCCAGGTCTGTTTCCACTGCGGAGTAAACCAGAGGATGTACCAGGCTGCTCAGGCCTGGATGGGCCAGGTCAAGGGCGGAGTGGCTATGGCTACTATACTGGCCTGCGCAGGGTTTGCTGCGATCTGCGGCTCCAATACAGCCACCGCAGCCACTATGAGCAGCGTGGCCCTGCCGGAGATGAAGAAATACGGCTACAACCGGATGTTCAGCTCAGGAGTGGTGGCCTCTGGTTCTACCCTTGGGGTTATGCTTCCGCCCAGTGTAGTTTTGATCATTATAGGGCTGCAGACCGGGCAGTCTATAGCAGTTCTGTTCTGGGCAGCCCTGCTCCCTGCCCTGTTGTTGGCCTTTTTGTTTCTGGTCTCCATTTGGCTTTTTTGCAGTCTCAGGCCTGATCTGGCCCCGGCAGGGGAGAAGTACGCCTGGAAGCAAAGGCTTTTGTCCCTGCGCGGAGTCATTGAGGTTTTGCTTTTGTTCGGCCTGGTCATGGGCGGGCTGCTTTTGGGGGTGTTCACTCCCAGCGAGGCAGGGGCTGCCGGGGCCTTGCTGGCCCTGCTGGTGGGCCTGGCAGGAGGCCACTTGAGCTGGAGGAGGCTTGTCGCCGCCTGCGACGATACCTTGCGTATCTCCTGCATGATCATGGTCATTATCCTGGGGGCGGTTATGTTCGGCAGGTTCCTGGCCGTGACCAGGCTGCCCTACGAGGCTGCCAGTTTCGTGGCTGATCTGGCCTTGCCCCCAGTGATGATCCTCACCGGAGTATTTTTGATCTATCTTTTGGGCGGGGCGATCATGGATGCCCTGGCCCTTTTGGTAATCACCATCCCTATCTTCTTCCCCCTGGCCCAGTCCCTGGGGTTTGATCCAGTCTGGTTCGGGGTCTGGGTGACCCTGGTGACCACTATGGGCGCGGTGACACCGCCGGTGGGCATCAATACCTTTATCGTGGCCTCCATGGACCCGGAATGCAATCTGCAGCAAGTTTTCAAGGGTGTGGGGCTGTTTTTGCCCTGCTTCTTGCTCTGCGCGGCCCTGCTCATGCTCTGGCCGAGCCTGGCCCTTTGGCTGCCAGGTTTTATGCAATAGCCTGAATTTTTGCTTGTCAAAGCCCTGTCTTTGGGCTAAGCTATTCTTTATCCGATTGGGGTGTTCCGCCAAGGGCAGCGGAACTGAGAGCATACCCATGGAACCTGATACAGTTAGTACTGTCGAAGGGAACTCGGATACCCTCCTGCACTGCTACCTGTTTGTCCTGCAGTATTTGCTGCGCTCCTTGCCCTTGTATCCCATCCGGAGCTCCCTTGTTTTCAGGTTCCCTGGGGGTTTCAAGAACCTCTAAAGAACAGTGGGGGGAACTATGTCCTTGCAAGAGACCATTGTCACAGAAGCCATTGCTACAGAGTATTTCCGCAAGCTGCAGTCCAGCCTGCACCTGGACGTGGCAGTGATTGGGGCCGGACCATCCGGCATGACTGCTGCCTGGAGACTGGCAGAGGCAGGATGCAACATTGCTGTTTTCGAGCGCAAGCTCTCCATTGGTGGTGGCATGTGGGGGGGAGGCATGACCTGGAACTTTATTGTTGTGCAGCAGGAGAGTAGGCAGACCCTGGAAGAAGCAGGCCTCACCCTGCAGGAATTCAGGCCTGGCTACTACACTGTGGATGCTGTGGCTGCCACCACCACCCTGGCTTCCAAGGCTGCCCTGGCAGGGACCAAGTTTTTTACCTGCATAAGCGTTGAGGATGTAGTTCTGCGCGAGATCCAGGGCCGCAAACAGGTAACCGGGATAGTGATTAACTCCAGCCCGGTGGAGATGGTCGGGCTGCATGTGGACCCCCTGGTTTTGGAATGCAAGTGCCTTTTGGAGAGTACAGGACATGACCTGGAGGTTTTAAAAACCCTGGTGCGCAAAAATGATGTGCGTTTGGATACTCCTACAGGGGGCCTGCAGGGAGAGCAGTCCATGTGGGCCGAGGTGGCGGAAAAGACCACTGTGGAGAACACCAGGGAGATTTTCCCTGGGGTGTTTGTGGCAGGCATGGCAGCCAACGCCGCCTTTGGCTCTTTTCGTATGGGGCCGATATTTGGGGGCATGTTTCTATCAGGGGAAAAGGCCGCCCAGCAGATCCGAAAGAGGTTGGGTCATGAACTGTAGTGTCCATACTGGCAAAGAGGTGCCTGTTGCGCTGAGTATAGCAGGCTCGGATAGTTGCGCAGGTGCAGGAATCCAGGCGGATCTGAAGACTTTTCAGGCCCACGGGGTATACGGCTTGAGCGCAATCACCGCAGTCACAGCGCAAAATACCCAAGGGGTGTATGCAGTGCAGGAAATTGATCCGGAGATAGTCCGGAAGCAGATTCTGTGCTTGTTTCAGGATATGCGCATAGACGCGGTCAAGATCGGCATGGTCAGCAGTGCAGAGATCATCAGGGCTGTGGCCCAGGTCTTGCGAGAAAAAGGACCCAAGGCCTTGGTCCTGGATCCAGTGATGGTCTCCAAGTCCGGACATGAGCTTTTAAAGCCCCAGGCCAGGCAGGCCCTGCAACAGGAGCTTATCCCCCTGGCCGATCTGATCACTCCCAACCTGCAGGAGGCAGAGGTCCTTTTGGGCAGAAAGATTGCCTCCCTGGAGGAGATGGAAGGGGCAGCCACGGAGCTGGGCAGGCTGGGTGCCGCGCGGGGGGTTCTCAAAGGCGGGCATCTGGAGGGTTGTCAGGCAGTGGATATCTACTATGAAGGCGAAAATCTGGAGTATTTGCAATCAGAATTCATTGTTACCCGCAATACCCACGGCACCGGCTGTACTTTCTCTTCTGCTATAGCCGCATGCCTGGCCAGGGGCTGCTCCTGGCTGCAGGCAGTGCAGCAGGCCAAGGAATATGTCCACCTGGCTATAAAACACGCCTTACCCCTGGGCCAGGGACATGGTCCCACCAATCATTTCTTCAGGTTTTTCCAGCCAAATGGTTTTGAATCTGCCAGACAAGGCAAAAGGGATGACAAGTACAAAAAGGGAGAGCGGGATGCTGGATAGGAACATAACCCTGCACAGGATATATGAAAACTGCTGTCAGGATTTGGTCCGGCAGGAGGGTTTGGAGGAGCAAGGGATCCGCGTGGGTCTGGAAAAAGGAAGCATGGTGCTTTTGGCCAATCCAGGGCATCAAAGCATAAAGCCCACTTTGGTGGGCCAGCCAGCCAGGATCAAGGTCAATGCCAACCTGGGCACTTCAGGTTTTGTGCAGGATTCAGGTTTGGAGCTTGATAAGCTGCAGGAAGCTGAAAGGGCAGGCGCGCATACCGTGATGGACCTTTCCACTGCCGGGGACCTGGATCATATCCGGCAAAGGATGCTGGCCAACACGAGCCTGCCCCTGGGCACTGTGCCTATATACAGCGTGGCCCAGAGATATCTGGACCAGGGCCAGAGCCCGGGACTCATGTCAGGTGCAGAGCTCCTGGAAGAGATAAGCAAGCAGGCTGAGCAGGGAGTGGATTTCATGACCCTGCATTGTGGAGTGACCAGGCAGACAGCTGCCTTGGCAGGAAGGGACAGGCGCTGTCTGGGCATTGTCTCCAGGGGCGGAGCTTTATTGGCCAGATGGATGCAGGAAAACAGCCAGGAGAACCCTTTATACCAGGAGTTTGATCAAATCCTGAAGATCTGCTTGCAGCACAATGTGGTCCTCAGCCTGGGTGACGGGTTGCGTCCTGGCGCAGGCCAGGACGCAGGGGACAGTGCCCAGTGGGCTGAGGTGATCGTCTTGGGTGAGCTGGTGCGCCGTGCCAGGCAGGCAGGAGTGCAGGCCATGGTGGAAGGTCCCGGACATGTGCCCTTGCACTTGATTCAGTCCCAGATGCAGGGCATGAAGAGGATCTGCGAAAATGCCCCTTTGTACGTTCTGGGGCCTTTGAGCTCGGACATCGCCCCTGGCTATGATCACATTTCCGGGGCCATAGGCGGCGCTTGGGCCGGATTTTATGGCGCTGATTTCCTGTGTTATGTGACCCCTGCAGAACATCTGACTTTACCTGATAAACAAGACGTGCGGCAGGGCATTGTGGCCTCGCTTCTGGCTGCGCACAGTGCAGAGGTGGCTCTGGGACGAGAAAGTGCTTTGCAGCGCAATCAGGCCATGTCCCGGGCCAGGGCAGATCTTGACTGGGCAAGGATGCAGGAGCTGGCCCTGGATCAGGAGCTGTTTCAAAGCCGAAGGGCAGGGTTTGTCACCAAGCAGGAGTGTGCCATGTGCGGGGAATTCTGCGCAGTGCGCTTGCTGAGCTGAATCTGAGCCGGCTTGGGCAGAAATGAGCTGCCCCTGGCGCGAGGCCTGCTAGAAAGAGTGTTGAAGAACATGCAGGAGGTGGAGCTTGTCGCAGATGCTGCAGCCGGTGATGGGCATTCTGGTCTTGCTGGGGCTGGCCCTGCTTTTCTCCGAGAACAGACGTGGAGTGGCCTGGAAGCCGATCCTGCTGGGCTTGGGGCTGCAGCTGGCTCTGGCCTTTTTGTTGCTTCGTGTCCCTGCCTCTCAGGAGATATTCCTGGCTTTGAACCGCATGGTTTTGGCCCTCCAGGAGGCTACCCAGGAGGGGACCTCGTTTGTCTTCGGCTACTTGGGCGGAGGGGAGCTGCCTTACGAGGAAAAGCCAGGGGCAAGCAGTTATATTCTGGCTTTCCAGGGCCTACCCCTGGTCCTGGTGGCCAGCGCCCTGTCTTCCCTGCTCTTTTACTGGAGGGTGCTGCCCCTGCTGGTCAGGGGCTTTGCCTATGTGCTGCAAAAGACCTTGGGCGTTGGCGGGGCAGAAGGGGTGGCTGCAGCAGCGAACATCTTTCTGGGCATGGTGGAGGCCCCACTGTTTGTCAAGCAGTATCTCCAAAAGCTGCAGCGCGGGGAGCTGTTTCTGCTCATGGCCACAGGCATGGCCACTATTGCAGGTACTGTGCTGGTGCTCTACTCGAGCATACTGCAACCGGTCCTGCCCCAGGCCATGGGCCATCTGCTGGTGGCCTCCATCCTGAGCGCGCCTGCAGCAGTGATCCTGGCCAGGATAATGGTGCCGGTGCAAAGGGAGGCTTTGAGCAGCGCTGAGCTGCAGCAAGACTCCCAGGCAGGCAGCAGTATGGAAGCGGTGACCCAGGGTACCCTGCAGGGTGCGCAGCTCCTCATCAACATCCTGGCCATGCTGATTGTTCTGGTGGCGCTGGTATCCCTGGTCAATCAGGTTCTGGGATTTTTACCTGCCTGGCAGGATTCGCCGTTGACCCTGCAGCGCATCCTGGGCTGGGTCCTGGCCCCTTTGGTCTGGCTGCTGGGGGTCCCCTGGCAGGAAAGCGCAGCCGCTGGGGGCCTTTTGGGCACCAAGACAGTACTCAATGAGCTTTTGGCCTACAGTGAGCTCAGCCAAATGGGGCAGGAGCTCTCCCCAAGGACCAGGCTGATCATGAGCTATGCCTTGTGCGGTTTTGCAAATCCCGGTTCTTTAGGCATCATGCTGGGCGGCCTGGGCGGATTGGTCCCGGAGCGCAGGCAGGAGCTTGTGCAGTTGGGCCTGAAATCCATCATTGCCGGCACTATGGCCACTTGCATGACCGGGGCTGTTGTGGCTTTGGTTGCGGCCTAGGACTGGCCTGCATGCAGCCTGAAGCTTCTTCCTCTGGCCTTTTATCGGCAAAGAACTCGTTTTAGGGTATGGGCGCCTCTGGGGCAAAAGGATAAATACTGATCGACTGTCTTGACCAGTCCTGGCTGCTGATCTAAGCTGTTTGGCACTTAGATCTGCAGCATGGGGCTGCAGGAGCAGATAACCTTTGGCCCAAGGAGAGCAGTCATGCAGAGATATCAATGTCCTTGCGGATACATCTACGATCCAGCAGAAGGGGATCCAGAGAATAACATTGAGGCTGGTACACCGTTTGAGTCTTTGCCTGAAGACTGGGTGTGCCCTTGGTGTGGTGCAGAAAAGGAATTCTTTGAGCAATTGGACTAAATTCCTGGCTCATCCCCTGGCTCCCGGCTCCGATAGGCTGCAGGTTTTTCGGCTCCGGGAGCCTGTTTTGATTGGGCCTGGAGCTTGATTTTGCAGACCTGTCCCGGAGTGATTAATTCTTCAGATACTGGCAAAGGATTTTCTTATGCAGGTAGAGTGCCCCCATTGCGGTTTTAGCCGGGATGTGCCAGAGGAGAAAATCCCCTCTCAGGCTACTGTGGCGACGTGTCCCAAATGTCGACAGAAGTTCACTTTTCGCTCCAGTTCAGGGGATAGAGAGCAAGGGCAGGACAGGCAAGAAGCAGAAAGCCAGGTGGAGGCCTCTGCAAGCCTGGAGAAACCAGCCTCTGAGCAGGAAAACGATGCGGATATATGGTCTGAATTAGAGTCTCTGCAAAGTGAAGAGACTCCGGAGACAGGGGCAAAGGAGTTTTCAAGACAACAGTCTGCTTGGGAAGTGCCTTGGGAAAATCTGGAGGAACACGGCTTTTTCCCTGGCCTTTGGCTGACCATTAAGCTGATTTTGTTGGCACCTGCGGGTTTCTTCAGTCGAATGCCCCTGGGCAGGGGCTATGTCATGCCTCTGATATTCTATTTGCTGATTGCAGAGGTCCAGATACTGAGCATATTTTTTTGGCGCATATCTGGAATTATGCCGCAAATTGAGGACCAGACTGCCAGCTTGTTTGGGCTGGCTCTGACCGGGGCTGGGGCATTTACATTGCTGGTGCTCTATCCATTACTCATGGCTGCCTATGTTTTCTTTTATACCGCTATTAGCCATGCTTGCCTGCTGGCGGTAAAGTCAGGACAAAATGGATTTGAGGGCACTTTCAAGGTCATTGCTTACGCGAATGCGCCTATGGTTCTCGGTGTAATCCCCATCTTGGGACCGTGGATGGGATTTATCTGGTCTTTAGCGTGTACTTTCTTTGGCTTTAAGCTGGTGCACGAGACTCCTGGACCTAGGATCTTGCTGGCAATGGCTTTGCCTTATTTGGTGTTGATGCTGCTGAGTCTGCTGTTTTTTCGTCTCGGGGGGGGCTTTTAGCTGGCACAGCAGGCTGGAAGGCCTGGCCTGCCATGCAGATGTCAGAAGCAATGAATTTCCCATAGAGTGGGGAATATATGTGGCAAAGGTTCTGGAGCTGGATAAACAGGCTTTGCAGGAGAGACGCCCAGGAGGAGCTTTCTGCACAGAGCTTCCAGGTTTTGACCCGGGAGATTCGGGATATAGCAGAGCTCTCAAGCAGGCTCTGGGCTGGGGACAGCTCCTTCCAGGATAGGGTCAGGCGTATCCATAAGGAGATGGATCAGCTGGACAGGCTCCTGGCTCAAAGATCCTTCCAGCGCCTCTCACAGGAGAAGAAGCAGGAGCTGCACAAGAGCCTTTTGGTCTCCAGGCAAGAGCTGATCAAAAGCCTGCAGTCCGCACCCTGTCCCACGGACAGGGTGCAGTAGCCAAGGGGAATGTCCCCCTGTTGTAAAAGCTATAAGGATAGACAAATGATAGGTATATCCAAACTTTACTGTGGTTCCATAGAGCCTTCTGATGCCCTGCGTTACGGCAGGAATTCCAAGGAGCTGCCTGCACACCTGTTGCAGTTCTCCAGGGACAAAAAACCGGTGGTGGTCTGGAATATCACCAGACGCTGCAACTTGCGTTGCGTCCATTGCTATGCCCGGGCTGTAAGCAAAGGGCAAGGGGAAGTCTCTACTGCCCAGGCTAAGGAAATCATAGACGATCTGGCTGAGTTCGGCTCACCAGTGCTGCTCTTCTCCGGAGGAGAGCCCCTGCTCAGGCAGGACCTGCCTGAGCTGGCCAGCTATACAGTGCAAAAGGGGATGCGGGCGGTTATCTCCAGCAACGGGACCTTGATAAGCAGGGCCAAGGCCAGGGAGCTCAAGCAGATCGGGCTCTCCTATGTGGGCATCTCCCTGGATGGCGGTCAGGCTGTGCACGACAGATTCAGGGGCATGGAAGGGGCTTATGCCCAGGCCATGCAGGGCCTGGAGAATTGCCAGCTGGAGGATCTGAAGGTGGGCCTGCGCTTTACTGTGTTCAAGGACAATGTGCAGGAGGTGCCCGGTATATTCGACTTGATTCAGGAGCGGGAGATTCCCAGGGTCTGCTTCTATCACCTGGTCTACTCCGGTCGGGGGTCAGAGCTGATGCAGCAGGATCTGGATCACAAGCAGACCCGGCAGCTGTTGGACCTGATCTTAGAGCGGACACAATCCCTTTTTGCCGCAGGCCTGCAAAAGGAGGTGCTCACTGTGGACAATCACGCGGATGGTCCCTATCTGTACCTGCGCCTGCTTGGTGAGGATCCTGACCGGGCTGCAGAGGTTTTGCAGCTTCTACAGTACAACGAGGGCAATAACTCCGGCAGGGGAATTGGCTGCATTTCCTGGGACGGGGAGGTGTATGCGGATCAGTTCTGGCGCAATCACAGCTTTGGCAATGTCCTGGAAAGGCCTTTTTCCAGGATCTGGCAGGATCCCGAGTTGGAGCTCTTACAAATGCTGAAGAACAAAAAATCCTATGTGCAGGGTAGATGCACCAGCTGCAGGTTTTTGGATGTTTGCGCCGGGAACTTTCGGGCCAGGGCAGAAGCCTATTATGGGGATGTTTGGGCCCCGGACCCGGCTTGTTATCTCACAGACCAGGAGATCGGGCTGCAGGAGCAGCAACAGGAGGAAAGATGCACTCTGAAAAGGGATTCTTTCGAGGCAGGAGGCTCAGGGGCACGCCAGGGCTAAGGGAGCTGATCAGGGAAACCTGCCTGCAGCCCAGGGATCTGATCCAGCCCTATTTTGTGCTGGAGGCAGAGGATCAGTCAGCAGCAAATCCCATCTCCTCCATGCCCGGACAAAGGCAGCTTGCGTTGCAGCCCCTGTTGCGCAGAGTGGATGATGCGGTCCAAAATGGACTGCGCAGCCTGATTTTGTTCGGCATTCCCAGGCACAAGGACGAACAGGCCAGCCAGGCCTATGCAGAACAGGGTGTTGTACAGCAGGCGGTGCGGGCCCTGAAAGAAAGGTTCCCTGGTTTGATCGTGATCACTGACGTCTGCCTGTGTGAGTATACCTCCCATGGCCACTGCGGGCTCGTGGACCAGGGCCGGGTGCAAAATGACCCCAGTTTGGAGCTGCTGGCCAAGACAGCCCTGTCCCACGCCCAGGCAGGGGCGGACATGGTGGCTCCTTCGGACATGATGGACGGCAGGGTACAGCGAATTAGGCAGGAATTGGACGCTGCAGGCTACCAGGAACTGCCCATCATGTCCTATGCTGTGAAGTACGCCTCCATGTTCTACGGACCTTTCAGGGAGGCTGCCCAGAGCGCGCCCACCTTCGGGGATCGCAAGACCTATCAGATGGATCCTGCCAACGCCAGACAGGCCCTGCAGGAGGCAGAGGCGGATCTGGATGAGGGTGCGGATATCCTTTTGGTCAAGCCTGCCCTGCCTTATCTGGATATCCTGCAGGGCTTGCGGCAGAGATTTGCCTGCCCCCTGGCTGCCTACCAGGTCAGCGGGGAGTATGCTATGATCAAGGCTGCAGGGGAGAAGGGCTGGATAGTTGAGGATCAAGTGGTGCTGGAGTCCCTGCTGGCGATTAAGCGCGCGGGAGCGGATATGATACTCAGCTATTTCACTGAGCAGGTCTTGGAGCTTTTGCTGGAGCTTTAACATTTTGTGGGATTTTTGCAGCATAAGTGTTATGGAGATGAGATCAGTTGTGGCGATTCGATTCCGATCACGATAGTGAGGGGAGGGGAAATTGGAGTTGCAATCGCGGTCGTTGTGGTGATCATAATTGCTTTTGAGACTCATGATTTCAGCCATAGGAAGGATTCCAGGCTTTAGGAAGCCTGCTGGGCCTGGTGCAAATTCAAAGACCCTGGATGGCCTGCCAGCAGGCTTTTTTGTCCCCTATGGCCGTGGGCCTGTATCGTTTCTGGCAAGGAGAAACCTCAACCCTTGAGAGCCATGCATAATCAAAGCACAGAAACACCTGAGCTGAGGCTGCTGGCCTGGGAAGTGACCAGGGCCTGCAATCTGGCTTGTAAGCACTGCCGAGCAGAGGCAGATCCCCACCCCAGGCCTGACGAGCTGAGCACCCTGGAGGCCAAAGAATTCATTTCCAGTATTCCGGAGGTGGGCAGGCCCATTGTGATCTTTACTGGAGGGGAGCCCTTGTTGCGAGCGGACATTTTTGAGCTGGTAGCCCATGCCAAGGATCAGGGCCTCAAGTGTGTGATGGCCCCCAACGGCACCCTGCTGGATCAGGAAAATGTCAGGCGCATGCTCGAAAGCGGGATCGAGAGGGTCTCCATCTCCCTGGACGGCCCTGATGCAGAAAGCCATAATGCCTTCCGCGGGGTGCAGGGGGCTTTTCAGGCCTGTATGCGGGGGGTGGAGAAACTCAAGGCCCAGGGGTTGCCCTTCCAGGTCAATACCACGGTGACCCAGGAGAATATGTCCAGCCTGCCCCAAATATTCAATATGGCCAAGGAGCTGGGGGCAGTGGCCTGGCACATCTTTCTGCTGGTGCCCACCGGCAGGGCCAGGGAGCTGCAGCAGCAGGTGATCACGGCCCAGGAGTATGAAGAAGTCCTGAATTGGTTCTATGACTTCAGGCCCAAGACAGATATGCACCTCAAAGCCACATGCGCTCCGCATTACCACCGTATCCTGCGCCAAAGGGCCAAGCAGGACGGGGTGGAGGTGAGCTATCAGAATTTCGGTCTGGATGCTGTGAGCAGGGGTTGTCTGGGAGGCACAGGATTTTGCTTTGTCTCCCACAGCGGACAGGTGCAACCCTGCGGATATCTGGATCTGGACTGTGGTCAGCTCAGGCAAGAGAATTTTGCCCGGATCTGGAGGGAGTCCCCTCAGTTTGCACAGCTGAGGGATCCAGACCAATATCGGGGCAAATGCGGGGTATGCGAGTACTTGCGTGTCTGTGGCGGTTGCAGGGCCAGGGCCCAGACCATGCTGGGACACTATCTGGAGGAGGAGCCCCTGTGCAGCTATGTGCCCGGAAAACTGCGCGAAAAAAACAGGAAGAGCCATGGACCGAGCTGATCGCCGGATTTTGGACATCATCCAGACCGAGTTCCCCCTGGTCTCCCGGCCTTATGCAGCAATCGGAGAGCAGGTGGGGCTGACAGAGGCAGAGGTTCTGGCCCGGGTCAGGACTATGCAGGGCTTGGGTATAATCAGGCGTATTGGCGCTAACTTCCAATCCAGGAAACTGGGTTGGAAAAGCACCCTTTGTGCGGCAGCAGTGCCTGAGCATATGCTGCAGGAGTTCGTAGAGGTGGTGAACTCCTATCCTGGGGTAACCCACAACTATTTGCGGCAGCATGAGTACAACGTCTGGTTCACATTGATCAGGCCCAGCTGGGAAGATATAGAAAGGGAGCTGCAGGAGATCAGCAGCAAAACCGGGCTGGAGGTGCTCAACCTGCCGGCAGAAAAGATGTTCAAGATCCGGGTGGACTTCCCAATGCAGGATGCGGAGCAGGATCAGGAATAGAGATGTCCAGGGGCAGGGTCATAGTCGCAGGCTGCGGCCCGGCGGGAATCATGGCTGCAGGCAGGGCAGCAGCCCGGGGTTTTGAGGTCTGCATTCTGGAGAAGATGGGCAGGCCTGCCAGGAAGCTGGGATTGACCGGCAAGGGCCGCTGCAATCTGACCAACACCGCAGAGCTGCAGGATTTTTTATTCAGGTTCGGCCCCCAGGGTAAGTTCCTGCGCCCGGCCCTAAGCAGCTTTTTCAATCACGACCTGCAGGTTTTTTTGCAGGACCTGGGGGTGGAAACTGCGCAGGAACGGGGGGGCAGGGTTTTCCCTGTTGCACATACTGCTCCAGAGTTGGCCAGGATCCTGGTTTCCTGGGCCAAAAAGCAAGGGGCCAAGCTATTGACTGGAGCCAGCCTGCAGCAGATCCTTTTGCAGCAGGGTAGGATCAAAGGAGTTCTGGTCAGGCAGAGCATGTCCAATGCCGAAAGGCAGCTGGAGATTTCGGCCCAGAACCTAGTCCTGGCCACTGGAGGGATCTCTTACCCAGCCACCGGATCCACAGGTGAAGGCCACACTTTGGCTCGAGAGCTGGGACACAGCATTACACCCTTAAGGCCCGCCCTGGTCCCCCTGGAGACCGGGGGTGAGCTGGCCGGCAGGCTGCAGGGGCTCAGTCTGCGCAACGTGGAGGCCAAGCTGTATGTCCAGGGCAAAAGGCAGGCCCGGGAGTTTGGGGAGATGGTCTTTACCCATTTCGGAATCTCCGGACCGATAGTGCTCAGTCTGAGCAAGCCAGCGGTCCAGGCTCTGCAAAAAGGGCAGAAAGTTGACCTGGTTTTGGATCTTAAGCCTGCGGTCTCCCAGGAAAAGCTGCAGGCCAGGCTCTCCAGGGTTTTGCACCAAAGGGGAAAGCAGAGGATGAAGAGGGTGCTCAAGGAGTTTTTGCCCCAGAAGATGATCCAGCCCTGCCTGGAACAAACCGGCATTCATCCGGAAAAACAGGCCAGCCAAATGTATGCCCAGGAGCAAAAGGCACTCAGGCTGTGGCTCAAGGAACTTTCTCTGCGGGTGACCTCGGCCAGGCCCCTGGAAGAGGCGATAGTGACCGCTGGCGGGATCAGTCTGCGGGAAGTGGATCCTAGATGCATGGCCTCCAGACTGGTGGCTGGGCTTTATTTTGCAGGGGAGATTCTGGATCTGGATGCAGACACTGGAGGCTTCAATCTGCAGGCTGCCTTGAGCACAGGCTGGCTGGCAGGGGAGTCTGTGGGCCTTTGATTGTGAGGCGTACTAACTTATGAGTTAAAAGGAAATGGTTAGTAACTGTTCGCCAGGTCCTGAAAACATTTTTATGAGCACGTCAGAGGAAATAAGCTGCCACGAGCAAGAAAACCCTGCCTGGCTTTTTTTTGATAAGGCTGATTTGGACCTGCTGCAACTGGTGAACGAGGTCTACGCCCAGCCTGCCCTGCCGGATTACAAGGAGCTGTTGGCCCCTTATCTGCACCCCCACGGCATCAAGGAGATGGCTGCACCCAGGGCTCTGCGCATCGCCTATTCCGTAGTCCAGCTCCTAGGTTCATTGGAGTCAGGGCAGGCCAGGGACAGGATTAAGGCCTTGTGCTCCTTGCGCGACGAGGTCCTTTATACCTCGTATGGGTCTTTGCGCATCAACGCGGCCCGGGTCCTGGTAGAGATCATGAAGAACCTGATCCGCAGCCACGGTGACTGCCAACTTCAGCTGGAGCTGGCCAGGGACTTTTCTGCCGCTGCCCAGGGCAAGCCCGGGCAGGTCAGGGCCCAGCTGCGCAAGTACCATCTGCTGGAGATGCCAGAAGCCTGGAACCAGGTAGCCTTTGACGAGCATGTGCACGATGTGAACACCATCGGGCGCAAATCCCCCACCCATTTGATCATGGATGCTTGGATAAAGGGCATTCGCAGCCTGACAGTCATCCATTACAATCATATCACCAAGGATGCAGCAGCAGAGCTCCTGGAGGCGGCAGCCATAATGGATATCCAGGTCAGGATCGGGATCGAGTTCTCGGTCAAGTTCAGGGAAAAACTGGTCCGTCTGGTTTGGGTGCCCAGGGGGCTGCGGGACCCTGCTGGCTTTTTAGAGTTCCTGAAAATGCCTCGCATCCGGGAATTTATGCAAAAGGGCCAGGAGGTGTCCAGGTACAACAAACTGTATGTGTTGGAGCTTTTACACTGTTTTAACCGGAATCATTTGCCAAGGCTGCGGCGCAAGCTGGATTTGGACCTGCCCCAGCTGGAGGAGAAAAGCTTCCTACATTCAGTGGGTCAGGGCCAGGTTTCGATCCTGCACTTGGCCAAGCATATTCATGAGCAGATCCGGGACACCCTGCGGCAGGCCAGACCTGGACAAATCCAGGAGCGGGATACGCCAGGGAGGGATTTTGTGGCCGGCCTGGACATCTACGACATAGTGGAGGACTACTTGAGCCCGGAGCAAAATCCAGAGCTCCAGGATTTCTTCCAGGACCAGGAGCTGCCTGAGCTGCTTAGTCTGACCCCTTCCCAGCTGGCCTTCAAGCTGCACACATTGCACTCCAACTCCAATATCATCCTGAATCTTTGCGATCTAGAGGTGTTGGACGTGGTGGAGCTGCTCTTTGACTGTCAGGGACTGATTTCCCACCTGGAGATCCTGAATCTGAAGAATCAGGCCCTGGGTCGGGAACAGGACCGGGAGAGGATTATTCAACTGCAGAGCGCACTGAACGCAGACAATGTGATCAGGCTCAAAAGATACTTGACTGATCTGCTGCAGGAAACCTGGAAGCAGGAGGTCTCGGATAAAGAGCGGCAAGGCAGGCTGGTGGAGATCCTATGCGAGATCTCCTGTTTTCAGTCCTTTTATCGCAACAGACCCCTGCGAGGGGTAATAGGCACTGATTCCACAGGCCAGTCCGGTCGGGTCTACGGCATGGGGCTGGTCCTTTCCGAGTCTTTGCCGCACAGGGCCCAGGGGGAGCTGCGCTCTCGCAGCAATCAGGCCCATAAGAACCTGCCGGTAGGAGTACATTCCTATATCCAGGATACCTATCTGCCCCGGCTGGATCCGGGATTTAGACATTCCCTTTACAGCTTCCTGCGCCGAATTCCCTGGCTAAGCAGGCTGGGGCTGAGGCGCAGAAGGCAGTGGGTGGTGCAGGACTACTTTCCCTTAAGTGCGCAGGAGAGCAACATCTATACCCTGGGCGGCGTGCGCAGGGGGCCGGAGGACGGGGAGCAAGAAAAGCGCAAGACAGGATGGTTTTCCTGGAATTATCTGAACAGCAAGCTGAAGATTGCCCTTAAAATAAGTCTGGGCTTTGTGCCTGCCTTTTTGACCTTTTTCCTGAGCCAGGATTGGTGGTTACTGGCTTACTGCGGGGCCTTGATCTGGTTTGGGATTACCGGGATCAGGAATATTATCCAGGCAGTGCTGGGTTGTGGAGGGATCAACAGGCCCTCCCTGGTGAAATGGAACAACTATGTCAGCTGGGACCGCCTGGCTGACTCTTTGATGTTCACCGGCTTTTCCGTGCCCCTTTTGGACTACCTGTTAAAGACCCTTGTTTTGGATCAGGGTCTGGGGGCTACTGTGGCTACTGCTCCTGTGCTGGTCTTCGCTTCTATTTCCCTGGTCAACGGGCTTTATCTCTCCACACACAACTTGTTTCGGGGCCTGCCCAGGGGGGCGGTGATAGGCAATTTTTTTCGCAGCGTGCTGGCTATTCCTCTGGCCCTGTTCTTGAACTGGGTCCTGGGGGGGCTGTTAGGTCTGCTGGGGGTGGTTGCGGTACAGACCATCCTGCAGCAATGGGCCGCAATCATCTCCAAACTGGCCTCGGACAGCATAGCTGGTATTATTGAGGGTTTTGCAGACCGGGCCCAATATATCAGGCGCAGAGTACTGGACTACAGGAGCAAGTTCCAGCAGCTGTTTAATACTTATGATCAGCTGGAGAGGATGTTTCCCATGGATGATGTGCTGTCCATGCTGGAGTCCACTAGGGAGCTGATACAAAGCGTGGAGTACGAGAAAAGGGAGATGGTGAACATTATAATAGTCAACGCCTTGGATCTGCTCTACTTTTGGATGTATCAACCCCGGGCCAGGGAAGTGCTCAGGCAGCTCTTCAGGCAGATGAGCAGGGAGGAGCGCAAGGTGATTTTGCTTTCCCAGCACGTGCTCTTCAGGGAAAAGGAGATCAGCAGACTGCTCTTGGATGGTTTGGTGGGGGAAAATTTCTCCAGACCTTTGTCTTTTTACTTGTCTCACTGGCGCAAGTACCTGGAAGATCTGGAGCAAATGGCCAATACCTATCCCCCTGCGCAGACGCAGGATGGAGGCTACAGCCTGTTGGAGGACCTGTACAGACCGGGCAGGGAGTGTCTTGGCAGGCCCATGTCTTTAAGCTGAGGCTGCAGGACCTGCAGCCTATGGTGATTGAGGAATGCTTGGAAACAAGATAGGATTATGGCATTGCAATAAAGTAGGTGTATTGCGGTTTGGATTTTGGCATAAGCAAGGAGTAGCAGATGAGATCACCCCTGAATGAGGCAGCAACCCTGTGCAAGACCATCATGCGCAACGGCTATGATGCTTACCTGGTCAACGCCCCGTTGCAGGAATGGTTCCTGGATGGGGACAATCCAGAGTTGGATATATGCACTGAGATAGACAGTGTAGGATTGAGCAGGCTTTTCCCCGGCCTGGGCTTTGACGGACCGCCTGAGTCCCTGGGCAGGCTGGAACAGTCTGATATGATTTTCAACTTTTACCCTGCAGATATCCTGGAGGGCTCTTACACCGAGGCCAGCGTGGCCAGGCTGAGTCCGAGGCTGCTGCAGCGCCTGGAGGATAAAGGGTACAGCCCCTGGAGCTGGTTCTCCCTGGGAGTGCCTGTCCGGGAATCAGCGGAAGAGGGTTTCGAGAAGCTGGATGAGGGTACGATCCGTTTGGAGGGTCTGCCTGACGAGGCCTTGAAAAAGGACTATCTGCGAGCGATTCGGGCCTTGCGCTTTGCAGCCAACTATCACCTGCCTATTGAGGGCAATACCTGGCTGGCCATCCTGCGTTCCGCGCGCAGGGTCCTGGACTACGTATCTGTTAGTGATATTATCCAGGAGTGGCGCAAGGTGGAGGCGGAGAATATGTACCGCTTTGTGCAGCTCCTTTTCCAGAGCATGATTCTGCACGGCTTGATCCCGGAGCTGGCTTCCTTGAGCCGGGTCATGCAGACCAAGAACCAGGAAGGGGAGCAGGAAAGTGTCTGGGAGCACAGTGTGGAGGTCATGCGCCGCTATCCAGAGGAACTGCCCTATGACTGGTACGGGACCGTGGCCTGTCTTTTCCACGATGTGGGCAAACTCTTTGCTGCGGAGCACTTCCAGGGAAGAAACATCTTCTACCAGCACCACCGGATAGGGGCCAAAGTGGCCAGAAAAATTTTAAAAAGGCTCAGACTGAACACGGACGAAATAGATCTTATCTGCCACCTGGTGCGCAACCACATGCGCTTTCACTTTATGCTCACAGATAAGGGCATCAGGCGCTTCAAGGCCCTGGACGAGTACCCGCGGCTGATAGAGATGGTCCGGGCGGATATCAAGGCCAGGGGCAGCAGCTACAGGGAGTTCAACCACAACATGAAGATGCTGGAGCGGGCAGAGATCTCAGAGGAGACCCTGGAGCCCCTTTTGAATGGGCACGAGATAATGGATTTCACCGGGATCAAGCCCGGCCCTGGAGTGGGAGTGATCAGGGAGGCTTTGCTCCAGGCCCAGGTAGCTGGGGATGTGACTTCTGTACCCGAGGCCATTGAGTTTGTGATGCGCTACCAGGAAAAGGAGAAGTTGCACTAGTGCTACAAGGAAACTTTCATTCCCTTGGCTCGGCTTTAGGCTCGTCATCCAGGATCCGGGATAAGCTTTGCCAAAAAGACGAAAGTGCGGCAGAGGGGTTTTGGTATCGATTGCGATCACGACCACAACCACGATATCGAGGGGAGGGTGGGCGGTAGTCGTAATCGTTGTCGCAATTGCTTTCGATACGAATGTCCCCATCCTTACCAATTGTTTGCAGTATGAAGAGACATCAGCCTTATAAGCAATACGCATACAGTATACTCTGGGCCGTGCTGTTCCTGAGCCTATTTTTGCCGGCCCTGGGCCAGGCCCAGGGATCGACAGCCTCAGTTTCCTGCAGGGATGCTAGAGTTGCCTTGATCCATGAGGTAGGGCTCAGGGAGGTGACAGAGTATTACCAGGCAGTGGGCAGCATCCAGGCCCTGCAGGAAACCCGGCTGGGGGCCCTGGTCCGGGCCAGGGTGGAGCAGGTTCTGGTCAGGCCGGGAGACAGGGTCAGTCCGGGGCAGGAGCTGGTAGTCCTGGAGGATAAGGAGTATAGATCCAGGCTGCAGCAGGCCCAGCATGAGTTGGAATCAGCCAGGGCCGCCTTGCGCAGGAGCAAGCAGGACGTGGAAGCCGCCCGGGCCAGGCTGCAGGAGGCTGAGCCTAACTACAGGCGTTTGAGCAATCTCCAGGCCCAGAATATGGCCAGCGAGCAGGACCTGGACCGGGCCAGGTCTCAGTTTTTGCAGGCCAAAGCAGGCCTGAAGCAGGCTCAGAGTGGCAGCCAGGAGGCCCAAGCCAGGCAACAGGCCCTGCAGGAGAAGGTTTTTGAGCTGCGCATTATGCTTGGCTACACCAGGGTTCAGGCCCAGGAGATGGCCGAGGTGGTCGAGCGCCTGGTGGAGCCCGGGGATGTGGTCAACCCGGGCAGCCCTTTGCTTCGGCTGCAGAGCAGGCACAACCTGCGCATGGAGGCTTGGGTCCCAGAAAAGCTTTTGCAGCGTTTGACTCTGGGCAAGGAGTATGCCGTGCATGTGGATCCTTTGGATCAGGATTTTAAGGCTAGATTGAGTGAGATTCAGCCGGTTGCTGATCCCAGCAGCAGGAGTTTTCTGGTCAAGCTGGACCTGGAAGATCCCCCACAAGAGATCTATCCTGGCATGTTCTCCCGTCTTATGCTCGGCCTGGACACGCAGGATTTGATTATGGTGCCAGTGTCAGCAGTACGTCGCATCGGTCAGCTGCCCACAGTGCAGGTGGTGGAGCAAGACAGGGTCAACAGCAGACATGTGCGCCTGGGCCGGAGGATCGGGGAATGCGTGCAGGTGCTTTCCGGTTTGGAGCCAGGGGAAAAGATCCTGCTCCAGGGCCGGATTCCTCCAGGGCAGCCACAGGCTCAGCTGGAGCAGTCTGCACAGGAAACTGACAGATGAGAGACAAAATTAGAATCTTTTTTTTCCGCTAAAATTTGGAACGGCTAGGAGATGCAGACCAGACCTCCGGGTATAATTCCTGCCTTGGTGCAGCCTTTCCTGGCTTCCCATATTGCTGGCATATTCCTGCTTTTGGCCTTGGGCTTAGGCGCTTTTGCCGTCATGGTTACCCCCAGGGAGGAGGAGCCCCAGATAGAAGTGCCCATGGCGGATATCATTGTCCAGGCCCCAGGGGTGGGCCCCCAGGAAATGGAGAAGCTGGTGGGCATTCCCTTGGAGAAGATACTCTGGCAGCTGGAGGGTGTTGAGTATGTCTACTCCTCATCCGAGCAGGACCGGGCAGTGGTCACGGTGCGCTTCTTTGTGGGCCGGGACCTGGAAGAGGCCCTGGTCAAGCTGCATAACCAGATCATTATGTACGAAGACCTGGTGCCCCCTGTGGTCCAGGACTGGCTGGTCAAACCCAGGTCTATAGACGATGTACCCATCCTGAATCTGACCCTGTTTTCCCCTGAACGTTCAGACTACGAGCTAAGGCGTATAGGCCAGGAGCTTTTGGCCAGGCTCTCGGAGACAGAAAACGTTTCCAGGACAGAGCTTATCGGGGGCAGATCCAGACAAGTCCGGGTGGAGTTGGACACCCAACGCATGGCTGGGCATGGAGTAGGGCCTTTGCAGATCCACAAAGCCCTCGAGGAGGCGGACTTTTCCCTGACATTAGGGGATTTTCCTTGGCAGAACCAGGAGTTCACGGTCCTGGGCAAAGGCCAGTTCCAGACTGCCCAAGAGGTGGCGCGCACAGTGGTGGCCGGCCAGGGAAGCGGAACTGTATATCTGGAGGATGTGGCCAGCATCCGGGATGGGCCAGCAGAACCAGAGGACTACACCAGGCTGGCACTCTCTGACAGTTACCGGGAAAGCCAGGGTCTGCAAGGGGTGCCCAGAAGCATGCCTGCAGTAACCCTGGCCCTGGCCAAGAAAAAGGGCACCAATGCAGTGGAGGTGGCCCAGGAGCTTTTGCAGCGGCTGAAGGAGCTCAAGCCCAAGCTTGTGCCTGAAGATGTGCAGATAGAGGTAACCCGCAACTACGGCCAGACTGCCCAGGACAAGGTCAGTGAGTTGTTTGGTTCCCTTTTCTTTGCCGTGGGCACGGTGGTGGTGCTTCTGGCCCTGACCCTGGGCTGGAGACCGGCCTTGGTGGTGGCCCTGGCTATACCGGTCAGCTTTTCTTTGGCCCTGTTCAGTAGTTTCCTGCTGGGCTACACCATCAATCGGGTGACCTTGTTCGCCCTGATCCTTTCCCTGGGGCTGGTGGTAGACGATCCCATCACCAATGTGGACAACGTCAAGCGGCACATGCATCTGGGCCATCCAGGTCCGGAGTACGCCACCCTGGCCGGGGTCAGTGAGGTTTTCCCTCCGGTCTTGATGTCCACCCTGGCCATCATCGCCAGTTTCCTGCCCCTTTTTTTCATTACCGGAATGATGGGACCCTACATGGCGCCTATGGCTGCCACAGTCCCTCTGACTGTGATCTTCTCCACCCTGTGCGCCATGACCCTGGTTCCGCATTTGTGCAACCTTCTGCTAAGGCGCTCCAGCAGGGAGCAAGCCCAAGGCTCAGGGCTGCAGCACGGAGTACCGGGCTGGGTCCTGCGCGGTTATCGCAAGCTCATGCTGCCTTTCCTGCGCTTTAAAACCATGCGCCTGGGCCTGTTTCTAGGGGTTTTTGTGCTCCTGCTTTTGGCTGCCTCCCTGGCCCTTTTCCGCTTGGTGCCTTTGAAGATGCTGCCCTTTGACAACAAGGACGAGTTTCAGGTTGTGGTGGACCTGCCAGAGGGCAGCACTCTGGAGAGTACTGATGCAGTGCTCCGGGACATGGAGGCCTATCTCACCCAGGTACCCCAGGTGACCGATGTCAGCAGTTTTGCTGGCACTGCTTCGCCCATGGATTTTAACTCCCTGGTGCGGCAGTACTATGCACGTTCAGGGGAGCATCAGGGGGAAGTACGGGTCAATCTCCTGCCCAAGGATGAGCGGGAAGTGCCCAGCCATTCTTTGGTTCTGGACCTGCGCCGGGATCTGCAGGACATAGCCCACAGGCACAGGGCCACGATGAAGCTGGTGGAGGTGCCTCCAGGGCCGCCGGTGATGTCCACAATAGCGGCGGAGGTCTACGCCGAGCCAGAGAAGACATATCAGGAGCAGATCCAGGCTGCAGCACAGGTCAAAGAAGTCATGCAGAAAAAGCCGTTTGTGGTGGATGTGGATGACAGCAGCATTGCCAGGCACAGGCGTATCAACTTTGTTCTGGACAAGGAAAAGGCTGCCCTGCATGGCCTTAGCACACGGCAGGTTTTGCAAAGCGTACAAATCGCCCTGAAGGGTGCAGAGCCAGCAGCAGTGCACACTCCCTGGGAGCGGGAACCCTTGCAGGTGCATCTGGTCTTGCCCCTTGAAAAGCGTTCTGGAATTCATGAGCTGGAGCAGCTGCAGATCCAGACCGGCCCAGAGCAGAGCGTGCCCCTGGCCGAGTTGGGCAGTTTTGAGCATGCCTGGCAGGAGCAGCCAGTGCTGCATAAGAATCTGCGCCGGGTGGTGTATGTGACCGCTGAGCTGGCTGGCCAGCCCCCGGGGGAGGCTGTCTTGGACATGCAGTCCACATTGAGCCAGGATCCCCTGCCTGCAGGTTTTTCCGTGGACTGGAGGGGGGAAGGGGAATGGAAGATAACCCTGGATGTTTTCCGAGACCTGGGCATAGCCTTTGGAGCCGCCCTTTTGGGCATCTACCTGCTCTTGGTTTTGCAGACCAAATCCCTGGCCCTGCCCTTTTTGATCATGTCCGCGATACCTTTGACGTTGATGGGCATTATGCCGGGATTCTTCCTGCTCAACCTGCTTGTGGCCCAGGAGGTGGACGGCTTCTCTGACCCGGTATTCTTCACCGCCACGGCCATGATCGGGATGATAGCCCTGGGAGGAATCGTGATCCGCAACTCCCTGGTGCTGATTGACTTTATCCGTTCCGCACTGAGAAAGGGACAGGATTTCCAGGAAGCCATCCTGCAAAGCGGGGCCATCAGGCTAAGGCCTATAGTGCTCACCGCCATGACCACAGCCTTTGGGGTCTGGCCTATTACCCTGGACCCCATTTTTTCCGGCCTGGCCTGGGCCCTGATTTTTGGCCTTATGGCCTCTACTTTGTTCACCCTGGTTTTGGTCCCGGTCAGCTACTATGTCCTGTTCAGACCCAAGCCATAAGCCAGATATCCTCACTGCTCCAGCCCCCTGAACAGAGACACCCGGATCAGGTCCTGTCATCACGGACACCGCTCCGGGCGTCATCCTAGATCCTGGATCTAGTCCAGGACAGGCTTGATTCAGGATGACATCCATTCTCTAGATTGCGGCACTCGAATCGTTGTCCGACAAGCTTCGCCAGAATGACGGAAGTGCCCCAGAAGGTTTCTTTGTCCTGGCTGCTTGACCTGAAAAAGCTTTCAAAGATAGTTAAACTGTATGGTTCATGTATATGTTTTGCAAGCCCAATATCGCCTGCCTTTTTTGGGCTGAAGGAATTGCAGGTTTCTGAAGCAAAACAAACAAGGGGCTGATTATGGACTTGCCTGGAAACCTGATAGAGAAAAAGGAGCTGCGCAACAGGAGCATGGTCTTTCAGGACCGCTTTGCAGGCGGGGATGTTCTGGCGGACATGCTCGGCAGCGAGTATGCCGGGCTGCATGAAGGCCTGATTTTGGCCATTCCTGCGGGAGGCGTGCCTGTGGGCCTTCGCCTGCAGCAGGGGCTGGGTCTGCCCTTGGATCTGATTGTGATCAGAAAGATCCAGATCCCCGGCAACACAGAGGCCGGCTTTGGAGCCCTGTCCCAGACTGGCGAGACCCTGCTCAACCAGGAGTTGATAAACAGGCTGGGTCTATCTCGAGATGAGATTGTGGCCCAGACAGAAAAGACCAGGCAGGAGCTGGAGCGAAAGGACAAGCTGTTCAGGCAGGGCCGCCCCTTCCCGGAGCTAAAGGGCAAGAGGGTTATCCTCACTGATGATGGTCTGGCTTCAGGCTTTTCCATGCTGGCGGCTGTCAGGATGGTCAAGGGACAGAGTCCCCAAGAGGTTGTGGTTGCTGTGCCCACGGCTCCGTTAGGGTCTGTGCTCAGGCTGAGCCCTGAGGTGGATCGGATCTACAGTGCCCATATTCAGGTGTCAGGATCCTTTGCTGTAGCAAATGCTTATCAGCTCTGGAACGATCTCTCCGAGGCAGAGGTCCAGGCAATGCTCCAGGATCAGCCAGGCCCCGGAAAGCTAGCATGAATCTTGTCACATCAGGGCTTCAGCATTTTCTTTGCGCAGTCAAGCAATTTTTTTGGAGCATGAATCCTTTGTCCCAGCCCCTGGGGTGGGGGCCTGGAAAGGCGGATATCCGGAGTGCATAAGTCAAGAGCATGTGTCCTGTTTCTGCTGCTCCTGTTTCTGGGCGGCTGCCTTGCAGATGATGCAGTCCACGAGGAGAGCACAGAGATAGAGCTTTATTTCATGCGAGCCACTCAAACCAGCTTTGAGCTGGCTTCAGAGAGCAGAGAGCTCAAAGGGCCTGAGCCAGAGCTGTCTGAATTGATGCGTGCTCTGCTCTCAGGCCCCAGGGATCCTGAATTAAGCAGTGTTATTCCAGAAGATGTACAGTTGCTGGACAGTTATATTCAGGATCAGGTGGCCTATCTTGATTTTTCTGCAGAATTGGCAGAGGTCTCTTTGGGCAGCGAGTCCGAGGCAGTCCTGGTAGATTCTCTAGTGCTCACTGCATTACAGCTAGATGATGTACGGCAGGTACAGATACTGGTGGAAGGGGAAATTATCGAATCCCTGGCAGGGCATGTGGTTATAGACAGGCCTTTGGCAGCCCCAAGACAGGTCCAGGAAATTGCAGCATTAGGAGAGGAGGCTATGGGCATAACCATCCATTACAAGGGTAGGTTGAATGATCCGGGAGAAATTGATGCTGTGGTGGATTTTGTGCAGCACATGGCAGCAGCAAAGGGCTGCGGGTCTTGCCTCCGGAGGAGAGCTAGCTCGCCCAGGAGCTGGAGCGTATGCTGGACAAGATGACTGAAGTCCAGCAGGCCCAAATTGAGGATGGCTGGAAAAAGCGTCAGACTAAGACAGAATAGAGTTACCGCTGGGCCGTGTGCAGGTTTTGCAGCTCCGTGCCTGACCAAAATCAAACTTTCAAGGATTTTCAATTGATCAGAGCAGCCGCAGCTATCTTGAATATGCCTTCCTATACAGAACGCGTTTGACACGAAGTGTCAATTTAGGCGGCTTAAGTTTACAGAATGCGTTTGACTCCAGATGCCAGGCCAGAGCTTGCTAGTAAAGCCAGCCCTCATGGAGGAGCCCTATGGACAAGGAGTTTCACTACTACGCCACTGGCCTGATAGCCAAAAGATCCGGCTTCTCCGAGGCCGAAGCCGAAATCATCGGCCACGCCTCACAGTTCGTGGACGAGAACGATGTCGCTTTGAAGGTCCGCAGCAGGAGCAATCCTGATCTGGTCTACAGGAATTACATCAGTCAGACCATGAACATATTAAAGCCCAAGCATGAGCTTTTGCGCATCTATCCCATCTTCCATTTCATTCCCGGTGATCCGGAAGCCGAATCAGCCTGGCGCAGGGACGGCAAGATGCACCGCCTGAACACCACCCCGAACAGCGAGCGTGCCAACCAGTTGCTCGACGAGGCCTTCAAGGCCTCGGAGGATACCCGGCTCTATCGCATCGGCATAGCCACGCATGCTTTCGTGGACACTTGGGCGCACCAGAACTTTGTGGGATGGTACGACAGCTTCAACAGTGTGGATTTCGACATCAAGCCTACCATCGGACATGCCCAAGCTGAACACCACCCGGACTGGATCGCGCACAAGTGGCAGGACAACAGGCTCGTATCCCCGGAGGTGGACAACAGCAACCGGTTCCTTTCAGCCGCCCAGGCCTTGTTCATGAAGTATTGTTCTTACTTGAAGGCACAAGGAGGCAAGGATCAATCAGGCCATTGGGACCAGCTGCAGGAGGAGCTGATGTGGATTTTCGGTCGGAAGTATACCGGGAATGTGCTGCGCTATAGAGAAGATCGGATGGAGCGCTTCCTGGAGAAGATTGATCTGGATACCTTCAACGATCGGGATTGGTTCGATGGAGCTATTGAAACTGATGTCCAAGGACTTAAGGACTCCCATCAGGGGCTTATATCCAAATTGACGCTTTTTGAGGACAAATACTTCTGGAAAGAGGTGGTGAACCAGGAAGAGACCCATTGGTTCAAGTTCCAGGAGGCAGTCAAAGAGCATGAGAAGCTCGGGCTCAAACTGCTGAGACCGATATTCGCAAAGATGAAGATCGACTTGGATCGAGCCTGAATCGAGCTCTGATGGTTATTGGGAGAGATGCTATGCACCAGGATCTGCAGCTGTTGCTCGAAAGATTGCTCCAGTTCCTCGACGAGCGAGACTGGGCCCAGTTCTAGACCTCCAAGAACCTGGCCATATCCATCTCCCTGGAGGCGGCAGAGCAGTTGGGGTTCCGCAGAGGCTCTTGGTATCCGGAAAAGTAAAAATTGGCAGTATAACTCTTTGATCTTTCTGACCCTCTGTTCTCTGACCTCTACGCCTGCAAAGCTGATTTTCTTGCAGGCGCATTAGTCTGGTATCGACCCTGTGCAGGCGGCG
>CAZBUB010000002.1:0-133435 GCA_964494985.1 uncultured Desulfohalobiaceae bacterium
GACTTAAATGGCTCCCCGGGACGGACTTGAACCGCCAACCTAGTGATTAACAGTCACCCGCTCTGCCGATTGAGCTACCGGGGAATGCCTTGGCAAATAAATCTTTTAACTATATTCCACTCTCCAGTCAAGGACTTTTTCCTGCAGTCTTAAAAATCTCTCCTTGTTCTTAACATGCTCAAATCACGCAGATTTTCTGCTTCTTATTGACCAAGTGCTGGCTCTTCACAAGTTTGTTCATCAAAGTATTGAGATCTCAAATTGGCGCAGCAGATTCTGGACAGGAGCTATAGCTGAAACCCTGCAAAAACTAGAATGAATTGACCTTGGTTCTTTAATAGCCTAAAGTTCCTGGCTATGTTTGATTTTTCTGAGGCTAAAGCCACAAACCAGATTCCGGAATAAATGGAGGAAAACATGCCTGTACGCGAAATAGAAAAGACCCCTTCTGCCTATGATTATCCCTTATTGATCAAGTACCTGCTGCAGACTCCGCTTACCTACAGTCCACAGCAGGAGATCGTCTACAGGGACCAGGTGCGCTACACCTATCAGGATCTTTACGCCAGGATCTGCAGGCTGGCTAATGCCTTGGAATCCCTGGGAGTAAAGCAAGGGGACAAGGTGGCTGTCATGGACTGGGATAGCCATAGGTATCTGGAGTGCTTCTTTGCCGTGCCCATGCTGGGAGCTGTGCTGCACACCATTAATATCCGTCTGGCCCCGGAACAGCTTGCCCACACCATCACCCATGCCGAGGATGATATCATTCTAGTCAATGCCGAGTTTCTGCCTCTGCTGGATACTGTCCGGGATCAGCTGCAAAGCGTAAAAAAAATTGTTTTGATCAGCGATGAAAAGGAACCCCCCCAGGGCAAGCTCAAGCTGGATGGTGAGTACGAAGAGCTTTTATCCCATGCAGAAGCTGAGTACGAGTTTCCAGATTTCACTGAAAACGCTATGGCTACCTTATTCTACACCACAGGCACCACAGGCATGCCTAAAGGTGTTTATTTCAGCCATAGGCAGCTGGTAATGCATACCTACGGAGCCATTTCTGCACTTTGCGGCTTTAACTCCGGCATCAGCGTCAGCTCCAGTGACATCTATATGCCCTTGACTCCCATGTTCCATGTCCATGCCTGGGGAATCCCTTATCTGTTCACTATGCTTGGCAGCAAGCAGATCTATCCCGGCCGTTATGAACCGGAGATGATTCTCAAACTGGTCCTCGGTGAAAAGGTTACCTTTTCCCATTGCGTGCCCACGATACTGCATATGCTGCTTAGCAGCCCCAAAATCAATGAGCTGAACCTCTCCGGCTGGAAACTGATCATAGGCGGCTCTGCCCTACCCAAGGGACTTTGCCGCAAAGCCTTAGAGCTTGGCATCAACGTAACTACTGCCTATGGCATGTCTGAGACCTGCCCTTTGCTGACTGCGGCACTTTTAAAACCTCATATGCATAACTGGGATCTGGAGAGCCAGACTAAGGTCCGTTGCAGCACAGGTTTGCCGGTCCCTAATGTGCTGCTCAGGGTGGTGGATCCTCTGGGAGCTCCCATGCCCCAAGACGGTCAAAGTACCGGGGAAATAGTGGTCCGTTCACCTTGGCTGACCCAGGGCTATCTCAAGGATCCGGAAAAGAGCGAGCAACTCTGGCAGAATGGCTGGTTGCACACCGGAGATGTGGGTTATGTGGACCAGGAAGGATATTTGCACATCACTGACCGAATCAAGGACGTGATCAAAAGCGGAGGCGAGTGGCTCTCTTCCCTGGAGCTGGAAGACATTATCAGTCAGCATCCTGCTGTCAGCGAGGCAGCTATAGTGGGTGTGCCAGATGAAAAATGGGGGGAGAGACCAGTCGCTTTAGTGGCTCTGCACCAGGATTATCAGCAACAAATCACAGTACAGGACCTGCAGGACTTTTTCCAGAAGTTTGTGGACCAAGGCATCATTCCCAAGTACGCCATTCCCGGCAGGATAGACATTGTGCCTTCCATACCCAAGACCAGCGTGGGCAAAATAAACAAGAAAGAAATCCGCAAGCAGTACGAATAATCCAAAATCAAAGAGCAAAAAATCCAGGAGGGAAACATGGAACAAGCGGTGATCGTAAGCGCTCTGCGCACCCCAGTGGGATCCTTTGGCAAGGGACTTTGCAATGTCAGCGCAATCCAGCTGGGGGTCACGGTAGCCAAGGAAATGCTTAGTCGGACCGGAATTGATCCGGCCCAGATAGACGAAGTCATCCTGGGCAATGTGCTCCAGGCTGGCCAAGGTCAGAATCCGGCCCGACAGGTGGGTATCCACAGTGGTTTACCCCAGGAGACACCAGCCGTGAGCATCAACAAGGTCTGCGCCTCAGGACTAAAGTCCGTGGCCCTGGCTGCCCAAGCTGTGATGCTTGGCGATGCGGAGGTTGTCCTGGCCGGAGGCATCGAGAACATGAGCCAGGCTCCCTATGCCTTGCCTGGCGCCCGCTGGGGCCAGCGCATGGGTGACGGACAGCTCAAGGACCTGATGATCCTGGACGGCCTATGGGAAATATTCAATGGCTACCACATGGGGGTCACTGCAGAGAATATAGCGGAAAAATACGGCATAAGCCGGGAGGAACAGGACAGATTCGGCCTGCAGAGCCAACAGAAGGCCCAGCAGGCCATAGAGTCCGGAAGATTCAAGCAGGAGATCGTTCCGGTCAGCGTGCCCCAGCGCAAAAAAGAGCCCATGATCTTTGACACTGATGAACACCCCAAGTTCGGAAGCAGCCTGGAGTCTCTAGCCAAGCTGCCCCCGGCCTTCAAGAAGGAAGGCAGTGTCACCGCTGGCAATGCCTCTGGCATCAATGATGGTGCAGCCTTGATCCTGGTCATGTCCAGGAAAAAGGCTGATCAACTTGGACTAAAGCCCTTGGCAGCAGTGCGGGCCTATGCCTCTGCCGGGGTGGATCCGGCCTATATGGGCCTGGGCCCCATACCAGCCACCAGGAAAGCCCTGGACAAGGCTGGACTCAGCATCCAGGACCTGGACCGCATTGAGCTGAACGAGGCTTTTGCCTCCCAGTCCCTGGCCTGCCTGCAGGAACTGGAGCCTGATCTGGACAAGGTCAACGTCAACGGGGGAGCCATAGCCCTGGGCCATCCCATCGGGGCTTCGGGCGGCCGGATCCTGACCACCCTGCTGCAGGAGATGCAAAACAGGGATGACAAGCTGGGCCTGGCCACTTTGTGCATCGGCGGAGGCCAGGGGCATGCTCTGATAGTAGAGCGCTAGATGGAAGGTAGGGATCCGGAAAGATCAATCACGACTACGACAGCGATAGCGATGGGGAGTTCCTATTCCTCGTTGTCGTAGTCGTGTTCGTAATCGTTGTCGATCAACGGGATCTTGTTCCTATAGCCCGCTGCGTTAGCTGTTCTCCAGGGTACGCAAAGACAGAGCTCTTGGAGATGAGTGCCTTTGTTAGAGGGGATCCGCGAGCCCTCTTCAATGTAGGGAAGGCTTCAGGACAGCTCCAAACTCATCTCCAGAATCCGATCACCGCCCAGAAAAAGGCTACAGTCGCCGCTTTCCTCGTCCACCTTGAGCAGCACAAGGCAACTGCTTCCAGGCTGCAGCTCCGGGTGCTTGCCCCTCAAGCCCACCAGATCCGCCCTTTCCTGAATCTGCCGCAGGGCCTCAGTTTTCAGCTCCTGCTTTCTGCTGGGCTGCCTGGCCCGAAGGACCTGTTGCAGAGACAGCTCGTACTGCCTTTTGATCTCGCTGGCAATGCAGCGCTTTTGCAGATTTAGATGGATTTGCATATCCTGCTTTGCAATTAAGGTAGGGAACTAGTAAATATCGATAACGATTACGACAACGATAGCAGGGGAAAAATCCCTCGTGCGTAGTCGTTGTCGTAATCATAGTCGTTATCGATCACCCGTGATCGTGATCCATTCTACTTCATCTCCTGCACCTTCTCGGTCAAGACAGGCACGAACTCCAGCAGATCCTCCACTACTCCTACATTAGCGACCTGGAAGATAGGGGCTTTGGGGTTCTTGTTCACAGCCACGATAAAGGGATTGCCCTTGACTCCGCCCATATGCTGAAAGGAGCCGCTGATGCCCAGAGCCAGATAGGCCTTGGGCTTCACAGTCTGTCCAGAGGTCCCCACCTGCCTGGACTTCTCCAGCCACTTGGCGTCCACAACCGGCCTAGAGCAGGAAACCACGCCGCCCAGGGCCTCTGCCAGCTCCTCAGCGATCTCGATGTTCTCCTGCTCTTCTATGCCCCGGCCCACAGAGACCAGGATATCCTCCTTGGTGATATCCACCTCGCCCATCTCTGCTTCCACAATCTGCAGAAACTTGCGCTTGGGCTCCACTGTGCCTGCATCCTGGCTCTTGTCCTGGATCTCGCCCTGGGCAGAGCCGCTCTCATCCGGCTGGAAAGCCCCGGGCCGCACTGTGACCACAGCCCCGGCAGACACGTCGCAGAGCACATGACTGCTGACCTGGCCGCTAAACTCCTGGCGCACAGTCTGCAGATCATTGCCGCTTAAGCCCTCAATATCCACCACATCCGTCACATATGCGGAATCCAGCTTGACTGCCAGGCCTGGCCCTAGATCCATGCCAAAGGTGTCGTGGGGCAAGAGGCAAATGCAGTCCCCGGGCAGGATATTCAGAAGCAAGGGCCGGATGATCTCTGCATTGGGATAAGAAAGCTCAGAGTTGTCCACTTTCCAAACCTGGGGATAAGTGGCTGCCGCCTGCTTGCAGACCTGATCCAGCTCAGGCCCGGTGCCACAGACTATGGCGGTAACCTGGGCCTGGGGATCTATCTTACCGGCCGCGGTGATCAGCTCCAGGGCGGTATCATCAGCCTGACCTCCATGATGCTCTATATAGGCAAAAATCTGTTTACTCATTATTTGATCCCTCCTTTGGCTTTCAGCATTTCCACCAGCTTCTCCGCGACCTCTTCAGAGTCGCCTTCCAGGATCTCTGCGCCTTCGCCTGTATCAGGCAGGAAGTAATCCTTGCGCCTGATCCTAGCGCCCTTAGATCCAACCTGGTCAGGGGAGAGGCCTAGATCTGCTGCTCCGCGCTCCGGAATCTCCACACTGGCCACTTTCCTGATGCCTCTGATCCCTACATAGCGGGGTTCGTTAATCCCGGTCTGGATAGACAGCACACAGGGCAGGCTGATTTCACTTTGTTCCTGGTTGCCTCCCTCGATCTCCCTGCCGATCTTAAGCTTTCCTTCGTCCTGGACCTCAATATAATTAACCAGGGAAGCATAGGGCAGATCCAGCATAGCGGCCAACATGCCTCCTACCTGGGCTCCGCCCTCGTCAGCCTGGGCCCCGGTCAGGATCAGGTCATAGCTCCCTTTTTCCACCTCTGCCTTCAGAATCCGAGCACTCCCCATGCCATCAGAGCCCTCAAAGGCCTCGTCTGTGAGCAAAATCCCGTGATCCGCACCCATGGCCATCTCCCGGCGCAGGATCTCCTCAGAGTCCTCATCTCCCACAGTGACCACAGTGACTGAGCCGCCCACCTTGTCCCGGATCTGAATGGCCTCTTCTACTGCATAGTTGTCCCATTCGTTGACAGAATAGACCAGATCTTCGCGTTCAATATCAGTGCCCTCGCTGTTGATCTCTATCTCATTCTCTGCTGGATCAGGCACTCTCTTAACGCAAACCAAAATATCCATACGCACCTCCGTATAGGGTTTTATATAATGAAAATGTCCTTACTATCGAAAACGATTATCACAACGACTACGATTTATCCTCCCCTCACTATCGCTATCGTAGTCGTGGTCGTAATCGTAATCGATTGACTGATATCATCCTCCTCACCACAACAGCCTATTCCTGCCTCAACTGCATGGCTACCAGCTCTGTGAGATCCATGACCTGGATCTTACCCTCCAGACCACTGGTCTTGACCCCATCCTCCAGATTGATCAAGCAAAAAGGGCAACCGGTGACAATCACGTTGGCTCCGGCCTGGTCCGCCATCTCCACCCGAACCTGGCCCATGCGCTTGTCCTCCACAGGCTCATAATACAGCATCAGCCCGCCCCCGCCGCAGCAAAAGGAGCGGTCCCTGCTGCGCTGCATCTCCACCCTTTTCAATCCAGGGATGGAGTCCAGGACCTGTCTGGGAGGATCATAGAGCAGATTATGCCTGCCCAGATAACAGGGGTCATGGTAGGTAAACACCAGATTCTGATCCTGAATGGGGGCCAGCTGCAGGCTACCAGTCTGCAGGCTGCTCAAGATGAACTGGCTGATATGCCTGGCCTGGGGCAGATCCTGATAATCCTTGAGTAAGGCATTCAAGGCGTGTGGATCCGCTGTAATTATTTCCCTGGCACCGCTGTTTATAATGGCCTGGGTATTGTGGCCCTTGAGCTCCTGGAAGAGCATCTCCTCCCCAAAGCGCCGAACTTCGTGTCCGCTGTCCTTCTCAGCCTTACCCAGAATCCCGAAGTCTGCCCCTGCTGCATGCAAGATCCTGGCTGTGCTCCTGGCTATCTCCATCAAACGCTCGTCAAAGGAGCAGGCGCTGTCCACAAAATACAGGGTCTGGGCGCTTTGCTTCTTGTCCAGGACCTGAACCTGGAGCTCCTCTGCCAGAGCTTCAGTCCAGGCGGACTTCTTCTTTTCCAGCATTCCGTAAGGGTTCCCCCTTTTTTCTAGAGACTTTAATGGTTTTTGCAAGGACTGGGGGACCATGCCGTCATCCACCATGGCCCGGCGTAGATCCACAATCTTGTCGATGTACTCATTGAGTACCGGACATTCCTCCTCGCAAGCCCCGCAGGTGGTGCAAGACCAGATCTCGTCTTCCTCAAAAATCTTGCCCATAACAGGCTCCCTGGGCTTGACATCTCCAAGCACAGGAAAGCGTTCAAAGGCGTAGTCTCTAGACTTGATGCTGATGAATCTAGGTGAAAGGGGCCTGCCCACAGTGTTGGCCGGGCAGTTGTCAGAGCAGCGACCGCAATCCACGCACGTGTAAAAATCCAGCATGTGCTTCCAGGTAAAGTCCTCAAAGTACTTGACCCCGAAGGATTCCAGATTGTCCAGCTCCTCCTCACTGACTCCCCACTTCACCGGCTTTACTACTCCCCGGTCCAGCTTCATGAAAAAAACATTGAAGATAGAGGTCAACACATGGAAATGTTTGCCAAAGGGTAGAAAACAAAGAAAAAAGAAAAAAATCAAATCATGGGCAAAATAAGAAAGGGTGTGCAGGGGCTGCAACGCACCAATGGAGGCCCCAGAAAAAATGTGGCTGAAGAACCAGGCTAAGGTGCCTGGAGCCACAAAGTCTGCATGTCCCACCCCCCAGGCTGCTGCTATGGCAGTTGCGTCGAACAGGCTCTCAAAGACCATCAAGGCCCCGATCAGGCCCAGCACCAGGACCGCCTCTGCTGTATGTTCCTGACCATATTTGGCAGGGACCTTATATCTATCCGGCAGAAAAGCCAGCCTGCGCACTGCTGCCACAATACAGGCAATGAGCACTATGGTTGCGGCATAGTCCTTGAGCACATGGTAGACATCACCCAGAAACCCTCCCAGTCCAGGGAAGACAAAATCCGGATTAAATCCAATAATGACCAGGGAAATAGAGCGAATGGAGAGGATTATAAATCCGGCAAAAATCAGGATATGCAAGACCCCTGCAAACATGTACCTGGGTTGCTTGTACTGGGCCAGCCAAAATTTAAGCACTGACTTGATCCTCTCCCGACCTCTGTCAAACCTAGGATCTGGCGCAGCCTTAGCCAGGGGGATCAGTCTGCGGGCCACAATATAGGCAAAAGCAACTATGCCCAATAAAGGAATCACAATAGAGATCAACCAGGCCGGTATCCCGAAGACAACCACATTGGCAGGTGCTGTAAGTAAGCTTTCCATCTTCCCGTCCTTGAACTTGTTTGGCTAAGAGCTTTTAGCACTGATGAATTGACCCAACCAGTCAGCTTAAAACAGATCTTCTGGTAAAGAAAGGATTCAAGCCCCCTGCCAGACCGTTGTCCGATAGGGGGCTCCTGTCTTGATCAATTATTTGCCACCAAAAGAATCCTCTTCCATTTCTACAGCTGTAGCCACTGTCTGCAAAATAACATTCATCTTGCCCCTGGTAGTGGGCAACACTGAATGCACAAAATACTCCAGATTCTTCAGCTGGCCTTGATAGAAGGCTACATCCTTTTTCTTGGCTTTGTCCAGCTTGGATGCAGCCACGTTTGCTCTCCAAAGCAGCATCCAGGCCATAACCACATCTCCGCTGACCTCCAGCAGGGAGTAAGCATGGGCAAAGGCCTGCATGATCTTATCAGACATGGCCTTCTGACCGATATCCATAGCCACTTCGCCCAGCTTATTCAGACTTTTCTCCACCTCTGCAGCCAGATCCTTGGTCAGCTCATTTTCCTTACCTTGGGCAATGGTCTTTTGCATCTCGCCCATGAGATCCATGATGGCCTGGCCCTTATTCAAGCCCAGCTTGCGGCCCAAAAGGTCCATAGCCTGGATCCCGTTGGTGCCTTCGTATATCATGGTAATCCGACAGTCCCTAAGGATCTGTTCCTGCAGATATTCCTTGGTGTAGCCAAAACCTCCGTAGATCTGCACGCCTGTATTGCAGACATCAAAGGCTCGGTCTGTGACATAGCCTTTGGCGATAGGAATCAGCACATCAATAATGCCTTGATATTTTTGCTTTTCCTGATCGTCGGAGCTCATCTCCTTTCGATCCTCACAAAATCCCACATAGTAAAGCAGACTGCGCATGCCCTCAACATAGCACTTCATGTTCAAAAGCATCCTGCGCACATCTGGATGCTGGATAATGGGCACTGCAGGAGCGCTTTTGTCCTGAAGATTCATGAGATGCCTGCCCTGGACCCGTTCCCTGGCATAATTGACTGCATTGAGATATGAAGCACTAGCGCAGGCCAGACCCTGCATGCCCACCAGCAGACGGGCCTCGTTCATCATCAAAAACATCTCCCGCATGCCCTTGTTCTCCTCACCCAAAAGGAGTCCGCGGCACTTTCCCTTGCTGCCCAAGGTCATGGTGCAGGTAGAACTGGCATGGATGCCCATCTTCTCCTCTATGCCAGTACAAACCACGTCGTTGAACTCTCCCATGGAACCATCCTCATTTACCCAGTACTTGGGTACAATAAACAGGGAAATGCCCTTGGTGCCTGCAGGTGCTCCCTCTATCCTGGCCAGGACCGGATGGATAATATTCTCGGTCAGGTCGTGCTCGCCTCCGGAAATGAATATCTTGGTCCCGCTGATGGAGTAGGTACCGTCCTCATTCTTGACTGCGGTAGTTTCCAGGGCTCCTACATCCGAGCCTGCCTGGGGCTCGGTCAAAAGCATGGTGCCCATCCATTCCCCGGTGTAGAGCTTCTTCAGGAACATCTTTTTTTGCTGCTCAGTCCCAAATGTGTCAATGAGCTTGCCAGCCCCGTGGGTCAGGCCAAAGTACATATTAAAGGCATAATTGGCGCCCACCAGATAGTCGCTGGTACCCATAGCCACTGTCCTGGGCATGCCCTGTCCGCCCCAATCCGGGTCTTCTGTGACTGCTGTCCACTCCCCTTCCCGGTAGAGCTGGTACAAACGGTGGAATTCTTCCGGGACCTTGACCATATTGTTCTCGAACTCCACACCTTTTTCATCCCCTATCTTCATAGTGGGCAGGATTTCCTTGACTGCAAGGTTGCGGGCCTCGTTGATGATCAGGTCCACTGTCTTTTTGTTGAACTCCGCAAATTTTTCATGCTTGCTCAGATCCTCGACCTGCAACTGCTCATGCAGGACAAAGTCCACATCCCTGCGATCAGCGATTACTTGTGCCATGTTTCCCTCTCTTTTTTCTAGTTTTATATATTGACCTATTTATCCGGATTGCCAATGCCCTGAACAAACAATTCCACCAAGGGTTCAGACATGGAAACCAAAGTATACTCCCGGCTGGAATAGAGCCAGGTGGTAATCACCTCATCCACTGCTCCTATAATCAGCTGCTTCACTAAATTAACATGGAGATTTTCTCTGATTACGCCCTCTTTCTGACCTTGTTCCACGATCTCTGCTACCAGATCAAAATACATTTTGGACATCTCCTTGATCTTGCGATCCGAGAGATGTCTCTTAAGCCGAGTCTCCATCTGGTAGACTATGGCCATTTCCCTGTTCATCTCGAACTCTTCCAGTTGCCTATGAATCAGATTCCTCAACTTGTCCAGGGCATTATCCGCCCTGTCCACTTCCTGCTTAAACCTAGAAAAGACCTGCCCGGTCTTGTAGCTGAAGAAATTGTCCAGGATATCATCCTTGTTTTTGAAGTAGAGATATATGGTTCCATCAGCCACTCCTGCCTCCCGAGCTATCTGGGATATCGTGGAGTTGAAATAGCCTTGGCGGGCAAATATTTTTATTGCAGCTTCCAGAATTTGCTGATATTTGTCGTTTTTTTTGCTGCTTCGGCTGTCTGCTACCATTTGTAACTTGATTCCTTCACCTTTTTTGGCTATTTCCTGAATGAATATTCATTCAGGAATGTCTAGCAAATTTTTTTTCAGCGTGTCAACTGGATTATCGAAATTCAAGCCAGGACCAAAAAACTCCGTCTCTAGCCATGTTATACAGACATCCGCTTAAAAGATCAGATACCTTGCTTAAAACTCGACGTTTCAAGCCTGTGCAGCCCTATTCTGGTAGCAAAAATAAGGATCAGAAATACTTACGTATCGGGCTGCTCAGCTACCGCAGCAACCCCCATTGCGGCGGCCAGGGCATCTATATAAAGAATCTGAGCAAAGCCTTGGTTGAGCTAGGGCATCAGGTAGAGGTCATCTCTGGAGAACCCTATCCAGAACTTGATTCTAGGGTAGGGCTGACTCCCCTCCCCGGTCTTAACCTTTACTCCTACCCCACTGCTCGGGCCGCGATTAGGGAAAGGGGCATCAGGTCCAAGACCGACCTGTATGAATACTTGAGCTACATCAGCGGTGGGTTCCCAGAACCCTACTGTTTTGGCCGCAGGCTGCAGAGGCTGGCTCAAGGCAAGCTTCAAAATTTGGACATCTTGCATGACAACCAAAGCCTTTGCTATGGCCTGCTGCATTTGCAAAAGGCTGGCTTTCCGGTTCTGTCCACCTTGCACCATCCCATCAGCATGGATCTGAGATATGCCCTAGACCATGAGAATAATTGGGGACTGCGTCTTTTGATCCGGCGTTGGCACAGCTTCCTGGGCATGCAAAAGAGAGTTGCTCCTAGACTGCAGGGACTCCTGACTGTCTCCCAGTCGTCCAAGCAGGATTTTCAGCGCGAATTCGGGCTTACATCGAAGAATATTCAAGTAGTGCACAATGGTGTGGATCTCAAGGGCTTTTCTCCCAGGTCAGATATCCAGCCCAGGCCAGGCAGGATCATGGCCACCGCAAGTGCTGACGTCCCCTTAAAGGGCCTTTCCTATCTGCTCAAGGCTTTGTACAGCTTGAGCAGGGAGTTCCCCCATTTGCACCTGGTGGTTTTGGGCCGGCCCAAAGAAAAAGGCTTCACTGCCAATCTGCTGGAACAGCTGGAGATCAAAGACCGAGTCAAATTTGTGCACGGTCTGAGCGAAGAACAAATCGCCATAGAATATGCCAAATCCAGCCTGGCTGTAGTTCCTTCCTTGTATGAGGGATTTGGCCTGCCTGCTGCCGAAGCCATGGCCTGCGCCACTCCCCTTATCTCCAGCACCGGAGGAGCTCTTCCGGAAGTGGTTGGTGACGCGGGTCTATTGGTACCTCCTGCGGATTCCCAGGCTCTGGCTGCAGCTATCAAAAGGCTCATGCTGAGCCCTGAGCTGGCTTGGGAGCTGGGACAGGCTGGCAGGCGTAGGATGGAAAAGCATTTCAGCTGGAAAAAAGCAGCCGAGCACACGGTAGACGTTTACCGCCAAACCATATGCCCAGCTCTACTCTAGATGATGCTCACCTTTAATGCAAAAAAGCTAAATCTCACTCCAGGGGACAGGGTCCTTGACCTGGGCTGCGGCCAAGGCAGACACGGCCATGCCCTGTATAAGGAACAAGACCTTAAGGTCTACTGCCTAGAGCTCAATCTGCAGGAGCTCAAACAAGCCCGCTCTGGATTCAAACTCCTCGAGGCTGAAAACAAGGCTCAAAATCCAGGGGGGTATCTGCTGCTGCAGGGCAACTGCCTGCAGCTGCCATTTGACCCTGCCAGCTTTCAGGCTGTGATCTGCTGTGAGGTCCTGGAGCACCTGCAGAACTATCATCAGGCTTTATTGGAAATCAGACGGGTCCTCAAGCCTGGAGGGCTCTTAGTCCTGAGTGTCCCCCGCTTCGGCCCGGAACGTATCTGCTGGGCCTTGAGCAAGGAATATCAGCTGGATCCAGGAGGGCATTTGCGCATATTCCAGGCCAAGTCTCTGCGTTTGGAAATCCAAAGGTTGGGATTTGAAATGTTCGCCAAACACTGGGCCCATGCCCTCCACTCCCCTTATTGGTGGCTCAAGTGCTTAAAATGGGAAAAAAGGGATTCCTGGCCTGTCATCAAGCTCTATCACAGGTTTCTAGTCTGGGACCTACTGAAAGCCCCTGCTTTGAGCAGAGGCCTGGAACGTATCTTGAATCCCGTGATCGGCAAGAGCATAGTTTTTTATTTCCGCAAGCAACATAACAGTCACTGGTAAGGAGTGAAAAGCACGCATCGCTTCTTACCTGAGACTCTCCCCCTGCACTTCGCGTAGCAGGAAAGAAAAGAAAGAGTTCAAGGCAGGGTAGCACATTCATGTTAGACACAATATTACACCGATCCAGAACAAAAGGGGTTTGAGGCTCGTGCGAAATCTGTACATCTCCCACGGATTTTTTCCTCAGGAATATTTCTCTGTCAGTGCTGAGTACATAGCAAAGGTCCAGCTGCCCTCTGGAGCGATACCCTGGTTTCCAGACGGTGTCTTGGATCCTTGGGACCATGTGGAGGCTGCCATGGGACTAGCTGTATGCGGCTTCTATCCCCAGGCTAGGCAGGCATATCTCTGGCTTGCAGAAAACCAGGAACAGGACGGCGGATTCTGGCCTGCATATGCAGACACCCAGCCCCTGGATACCACCAGGAAGGAAAGCCACCATGCACCATATGCAGCCACAGGTCTCTGGCACTATTTTCTTCTGACCCGGGACCTGGAATTTCTGCGCATGATGTGGCCATGTGTGGAGGCGGCTTTAGACTTTGCCTGCAGCCTGCAAAGCAATCACGGAGATATTGCCTGGGCCCTGCAGGCTAACAACGAAACCTATCCTGACGCTTTGATTACTGGCTGCAGTTCTATATACAAAAGCTTGGAATGTGGTCTGCTCATAGCCAGGGAACTGGGGCTGCAACGGCCTTCCTGGCAGCTGAGCAGACAACAACTGGGCAAAGCATTGCAAGAAAAACCCTGGCGTTTTGATCGCACTTGGCCCAGCAAACAACACTATGCTATGGACTGGTTCTACCCGATACTTTGCGGCGTGTACAAACAAACAGAAGCACAACAGAGATTAAAGAGCAGATGGCAGAATTTTGTGCTACCAGATCTGGGCTGTCTTTGCGTCAGCAACCAACCCTGGATCACTGTGGCAGAATCCTGCGAACTGGTCATGGCCCTCCTTGCTGCCGGTCAATACAGCCAGGCCGCCAGGGTTTTCAGCTGGCTTCACCATAACCGCGATCAACATGGGGCCTACTGGACAGGTTTCCAGAGGGAGCTGGGCATCTATTGGCCCAGGGAAAAGCCCACCTGGACCGCTGCAGCCGTAATCCTGGCGGCTGATGCTCTAGCAGGCGCGACTTCTGCTGCGGATCTGTTTACTGGGCAGACAATGCCTTTGAGGGAAGAGGCAGCTCATTTGAGTGCAGCTGCGAAATAGGCAGAGGAAAAAACTTAGGTGCTTTTCACTTTTCGACTACGACCACAATTATCACAACTACTACGAATCAGAGAAATCTCTTCTGGCTATCGTTGTCGTAATCACAATCGATATTGAGGAGAGTTGCCTTTAATCTCTCCTGAGCAACACTCCCAAGCTCTCCACCAGCCGATGCTCCTGGAACATCCCGCTGTGCAAAGCCCTTTCATATACCTGCCGCGGGGCCTGTCCGCCCTGGGCTGGATCAAAGAAGATATCGTGGATAGCCAAGAAGCCTCCGGGCAGAATGTGCCTGGACCAGAACTCATAGTCCGCAAAAGCTGCCTCCTGGCTGTGCCCCCCGTCAATAAAAACCAAGGCCAAAGGAGTGGCCCACATTCTGGCTGCCAACTCAGAGGTGCAAACCAGTGGAACTACTGTATCTTGCAGCCCTGCCCTTTGCAGATTCCTCCTAAATTCTGGGAATGAGTCAGGCCGGCCCTGGAGCGGATCCAGGAGATCCGGATCAAAGAACTCTTCCCCTGGCTGATGCTCTTCAGAGCCATGGTGATGGTCCACACTAAACAACACCCCGCCCCTTTCCCTGACCCCCAAGCCCAAATATATGCTGGACAGCCCGCAGTAGCCCCCTATCTCCAGACAGGGACCCAAATCAGAGGCCTCAAAGCCAGCCTCCTGCAAAACCCGTCCCTCCTCTGAAGCCAGAAAGCCCTTGACCTCTGGCAGAAAAGGACAAATCTCCTCTGCCCTGGGCAGGTCCCCTGGCTGCTTTCTGTTCCTTTGATCCTGCATGCTGCTTTGATGGGTTGAATCCAGGTTATCGACTACGATTACGACAACGACTACGAATCAGAGAGAACTCTCCTCGCCATCGCCATCATTGTCGTAATCGATCTTTGCATATACTAAACCCTCTCAAACACGCCTGCAGCACCCATGCCGCCGCCTATACACATAGACACGATTCCAGTTTTGATATCTTGCCTTTGCATCTCGTGCAGCAACGTGGTGGTCAGCTTGGCCCCTGTGCAGCCCAGGGGATGTCCCAGAGCGATGGCTCCTCCGTTGACATTTACCATACTCTCATCCAAACCCACCTCGCGCATGCAGTACAGGGCCTGGGACGCAAAAGCCTCATTGAGCTCAACCAAACCTATGTCAGAAATGTTGTAACCAGTTTTTTCCAAAACACCTGGTATAGCCAGAGAAGGTCCTATCCCCATGAGCTCAGGGGGACAGCCCTTGACATCATATCCCACGAATCTGGCCATAGGGGTTAATCCGTGCTTTTCCAGGAAATCCTCTGATACCACCATGCAGACTGCTGCTCCATCCGTCATCTGGGAAGAATTGCCCGCGGTCACACTTCCGTTTGCCTTAAACGGGGTCTTCAGTTTAGCCATCTTTTCCATGGTGCTGTCCCTGGGTCCGTCATCTATATCCACAAGCTCGGTAGTTTTCTGCAGTTTGTTGTCTTTGACCTTGGTTCTTTCCACTTCCACCGGGATGATTTCCTCGGTGAACTTGCCTTGCTTAATGGCTTGAATAGCCCTGGAATTGCTCTGCAGACCAAACCTGTCCTGATCTTCCCTGGTGATTCCGAACTTCTCAGCCACATTTTCAGCGGTAATTCCCATATTAGCATAGGATTCAGGCCAGTTCTCCACAAGATCAGGATTGGAGGAAAACTTGTTCCCGCCCATGGGAACCATAGTCATGGACTCTACACCCCCAGCCACAATACAATCCGCAAACCCGGACATGATCCTCTCCGCTGCCATGGAGATAGACTGCAGACCAGAGGAGCAAAACCGATTCACGGTTTGTCCCGGGACCTGATAGGGCAGGCCTGCATTGAAAACTACCATGCGGGCCACATTCATGCCCTGTTCAGCCTCAGGGAAGGAGCAGCCCAGGATCACGTCCTCGATCTGCATGGGCTCCACTTTTGTTTTCTCCAGCAATCCCTTTAGTGCCACCGTTGCCAGATGATCCGGACGAACATTGGCGAACTTGCCCCTGTTGGCCCTGCAGCCCGGGGTCCTCACTGCCTTGAGTATATATGCCTTCTTCATATCAGCCTCCATTTCAAACTGTTGATGTAGATATCATCAGTATCGATTGCGATTAGGACAGCGGCAAGGCACTTCAATCTTACTCTTGCTGTCGTCATCGATCTTTCCAGACCCTTACCTATCGTGTCCCTAGTTCCTCAGCGGCTTATTGGTCTTGAGGATATGTTCGATGCGCTCCTGGGTCTTCTGGTTCTTGCAGAGGCGAATAAAAGCCTCACGCTCCAGATCCAAGACATACTGCTCTGTGATCAGGGTACCCTGGTCCACATCACCGCCGGTAATTACATCTGCCACTATTTTGCCCATTTCGTACTCATACTCTGTGATGAAGTTGCCTTCCTTCATGTTCCAGAGCTGGCTCTTTACGCTGGCAGCCACGCTCCTGCCAGGGGCCTTGAAGGGCTCAGGCAGCTTGGGCCGATAGTTGGCAGCCAGGCTGATAGCCTTTTTCTTGGCATCCCCGATCAGACTGTCTATATCAAAAGTAATCGTATCACCGGGGAGCATGTAGCCCAGCTGAAAGGCCTCGTCTACGCCCATGCAAACCTTGGCCTGGCCGATGTTCTGAAAGTACTTGAATATGATGCCCTGCACATCCACATTCAGCTTTTCCGCTTCTCTGGCCGCGCGCAGACAAAGCTCCTTGGTGCCTCCGCCTGCCGGCAGCACCCCTGCACCCATTTCCACCAGACCCATGTAGGTCTCTGCATAGGCGTTAATCGCATCACTATGCAAACAGAACTCGCAACCTCCACCTAAAGTCATCCAGAAGGGTGCGGACACCACCGGGACATGGGCATATTTCACAGCCATAGTGGCCTGCTGGAACTTATTTACTGACTGCTCCACCTGCTCCCACTGGCCTTCCTGGATCCCTGCCGCCAGCAAAAACAGATTAGCGCCCACAGAGAATCTCTCGCCCTGGTTGCCCAACACAATGCCCTGACCCTCATTCTCTGCTCGCTCCACGCACTTGAAAACCAAATCCAGCATATCATCACTGATGGAATTCTGGGCAGAGTGGAATTCCAGACAAAATATCCCGTCTCCAAGATCCACTATGGAGGCAT
Organism: uncultured Desulfohalobiaceae bacterium; assembly: GCA_964494985.1. Taxonomy (GTDB): domain Bacteria; phylum Desulfobacterota; class Desulfovibrionia; order Desulfovibrionales; family Desulfothermaceae; genus CAZBUB01. The sequence continues at coordinate 17,114 of CAZBUB010000002.1, forward strand.
TGTCATTCTTCTCCACCACGCCTTTGGCCTGCTTGATCAGATTGAGATCTATCTGTTCAGGCTTGGTGGGAACCTCCTTGAACGTGTCCTGCAAAAAGTCATAGTAATACTTGACTCCATTTTCCACCTTATAGAACTGCTGGATTTTCTGCAGCTTCTCCGGGACCTGCACCCCGTCCTGCTTTGCCCTTTGCACAAAATAATCAATACCTATGCCGTCCAGCATCTCAAAGGGCCCGATCTCCCAGTTGAAACCCCATTTCATGGCGTTGTCCACATTGACCACATCATCTGCGATCTCCGGAATACGATTAAAGGCGTAGATCAAGGTATCCCGCATAGTGCGCCAGGCGAATTCAGCTGCCTTGTCCTGACCCTGGATCACGGCCTTAACCCTCTCCTGGGTGGTCTTGGCCATCTTGGCAAAGTTTACTGAATCGAACTTGGGCTTTTGTATGGGCTTGTATTCTTCTGCCTGATAATCCCAGTAGTAGCGCTGTTCGCCCTCGGCAGTCTTGACCTTTTTATAGAAGCCCTGCTTGGCCTTATCTCCCAGCTGGCCGGTTTCCACCATCTTTTTTATCCAGTCTGGAAGCTTAAAAACATCCCTTTCCTCATCTTGGGGCAGGGACTCATAAGAATTATTTGCCACGTGCAGCATAGTATCCAAGCCCACCAGATCTGTGGTCTTGAAAGCTGCTGTCTTGGGCTTACCTGTTGGCCTGCCTGCCACAGCATCCACCTCTTCCACACTCAAGCCCATATCCATCATGTGATGCACACATTTAGCAATGGAATAGACCCCTATCCTGTTGCCCACGAAGTTTGGGGTGTCCTTGCAGTATACAATGCCCTTGCCCAGCCTTTTATTTAGAAAATCCGCCATATGCTGGACCACCCCAGGATCTGCCTCCTCGCAGCCCACAATCTCCATGAGACGCATGTAGCGGGGTGGATTAAAGAAATGGGTAACCATAAAGCGCTTGCGCAATTCTTCAGGCAAGGCCTTGGCCATCTCATTCACAGACAGTCCGCTGGTGTTGGTGCTGAGCACCGCCTCATGACCCATATTGGGAGCTACTGTCTCTGAGAAGAGCTTCTTTTTAATCTCCATTTTCTCCACGACCACTTCAATGACCCAGTCGCACTCCTTCAGCTTGGCAGCATCATCTTGGAAGTTTCCAATCTGAATACGATTTACGTAATCATTTAACAAAAAAGGAGCGGGCCTGGTGCCTTTCAGGCTTTCCAGGCCCTGCCTTGCAATGCGGTTCCTGAACTCTGGGCTGTCCGTGGTCAGCCCCTTTTTCTTTTCTTCCTCGCTCAGATCCTTAGGCACTATGTCCAGCATGAGCACTTCCAGGCCAGCATTTGCCATATGGGCGGCGATAGTCGAGCCCATAACTCCCGCACCCAGTACAGCTGCGCGCTTGATTTTCTTCATTTTTTTCCCTCCATCAGTTGGTTATTGGAACTACAAATCAAGACCACAACGACTTTAGCCTCCTGAACGGCTGGTTGACAGGGTAACGCCTTAATATAGCATCAATAATCAACGAAATGTTTCTGAATGAATATTCATTCAGAAACATCCTACAAATTGCATCGTTCCATGTCAAGCCACATGTATACAAAACAAGGGGAAAAGGGTCTATTGGCTTCTACACTCTGAATTCTGCTTATGCCTAGAATGCCCTGGACTAGTGCTGGGCAGGGTGCAATTTTGCTTGCAGCATATACAGGGAAGGGTTTTATGGACAACTGGCTACAGAAGCTAATCCTTGAATCTGCCAGGTCTAGGGCAAGTCATTTTTTGCAGATCAAGCAAATCTTCCAGCTCTTGTGGGCTAAGCAAGCCTTTTTCCAGGACCAGATCATAGATGCTCTTGTTTTCTCTGCAGGCCTGCTTGGCCAGATCTGCTGCCTGATCATAGCCCAAGCAAGGTACCAGCGCAGTAACCAGCCCCATTGAATCCTTAACCATCTGCCTGCAACGCTGGACGTTGGCAGTAATGCCCTGCAGACACTTGTGATTAAATATGCTGCAGCCGTTTTGCAGGATCTGCATAGACTGGAATAGATTAAAGGCTATTATTGGCTCAAACACATTGAGCTGCAGCTGCCCTGCCTCTGCAGCAAAGGTCACTGTCAGGTCATTGCCAAGCACTTGATAGCAGACCTGGTTCAGCATCTCCGGAATTACTGGATTTACCTTACCAGGCATAATCGAGGATCCAGGCTGCACCGCAGGCAGATTAATCTCCCTGAACCCGGCGTAGGGCCCTGAGGAAAGGAGCCTGATATCACTGCAGATCTTGGAGAGCTTCACACTGATCCTCTTCAAAATCCCAGAGAGCTGCACATACGCCCCGGTATCGCTGGTAGCTTCGATCAAGTTCGGGGCCAGCCGTAAGTCAAGGCCGGTAATATCCCCCAATTTCTGGCAGACCAGCTCTGCGTATTCAGGCACGGTATTTATACCTGTACCGATTGCTGTAGCCCCCATATTGATCTCCAAAAGCAACTTCAAGGCTTCGCCCAGGCGCTGTACATCCTCGCCGATATTCACCCCATAAGCAGAAAACTCCTGCCCCATGGTCATAGGCACTGCATCTTGGAGCTGGGTACGGCCCATCTTGATAACACTTTCAAACTCTTTGCCCTTGGCCAGAAATGCCCTTTGCAGCCTGTCCAGCTCGTCATTCAGCTCAAACCCGGTCCAGACAGCGGCTATCCGCAGGGCAGTGGGATAGACATCATTAGTGGACTGGGAAAGATTGACATGATTATTGGGATGGCAGTACTGGTATTCCCCCTTTTTGTGGCCCAGGATCTCCAAAGCCCGGTTGCAGATGACCTCGTTGGCATTCATGTTCACCGAGGTCCCTGCCCCGCCCTGGATGACATCCACAGTGAAGTACTCGTTCAGCCTGCCTTCCCGGACCTCTTCCGCAGCCTGAACTATGGCCTGGCCGATTTCCTCCGGCAAGAGTCCCAGCTCCATATTGGTCAAGGCTGCTGCCTTTTTCACGCAGGCAAGGGCCTGGATCAGTCTGGCGAAATGGGCAATGCTGATCCCTGTAATCTGAAAGTTCTCCATGGCCCGCACGGTTTGAATCCCGTAATAGGCCTCGAGAGGAACCTGGCGCTTGCCCAGACTGTCAATTTCTTCTCTAAAGCGCATCTTTTTCAATCCTTTAAAGGTAAGGGAATATCATCATTATTGATTGCGACTACGGGTTACCCACCCCTGGCTATCGCTGTCGTGGTCGTAATCGTAATCGATTTACTAAGCCCCTTCCTTTCCCCCCAAAATGCAATCCACCACCCTGTCCACTTCCTCCTTTTGCAGATAAGGATGGATGGGCAGGCTGAAGATTCTCCTGGCACTATCCTCTGCCACTGGGAAATCACCCTGTTGATAGCCCAAGTAGTGAAATGCCTTCTGCAGATGCAAAGGCAAAGGATAATGTATGGCATAGGGCAACCCCTTTTCAGACAGGGCCTGCAACATGCCCTGCCTGCTGTCTTCTTCCCTAGCCAGCAAGGAATATTGGGCCCACACAGAGCGCAGCCCATTAGGTACCTGGGGGGTCTGCAGTACGCTGCATTTGTCAAGCCTGGAGTTATACCACTGGACAGCCTGATTCCGGCTTGCAATCTCCTGCTCGAAACCCTGCAGCTTGGCCAAGAGCACCGCTGCCTGCAGGGTATCCAAGCGAGCGTTCAGCCCTAGACGGACATGCTCGTACCTGGCCCTGCCCTGGCCGTGGTTGCGGATTGAGGCCATCTTCTGGGCCCATTTTTCACTTTGACAGAAGACTGCACCTCCTTCTCCGTAACAGCCTAAGGGCTTGGCCGGAAAGAAGCTGGTGGCTGCCACATCCCCCCAACTGCAGCTCTGCTTGCCTTGGTAGGTGGCGCCAAAAGACTGGGCAGCGTCCAGAACCAGGGCCAGGTCGTGCCTGTTGGCTGTCTCCTGCAGCACAGAATAATCGCAGGGCAAACCAAAGAGATCCACAGCCAGGATCGCCTTAGGATTCAGCTTTTTCTCCAGGGCCTGCCTGGGCAAGGGATACCAGGCACTATCCATGTCCTTCAGGGCCTGCAAGGCAGGCTCCAATTGTGCTGGATCCAGATTGAAGCTCCCAGGCTGGATATCCACAAATACAGGAGTAGCACCCAACAGGGCAATTGCTTCGGCAGTGGCAATAAAGGTAAATGATGTAGTCAAAACCGCGTCCCCAGGGCCAATATCCAGGGCCAGCAGGGCCAAAAGTAAAGCGTCAGTGCCAGAGCCGCAGGAGAGGCAATGCCTGCTGCCAGTGTATGCAGCCAATTCCTTTTCCAGCTCAGCTACCTCCGGTCCCATAACGTATTTATTATGTGTCAGGACCTGGAAGATGCGCCTCTCCAGCTCTGGCCTGATCTCTTGCTGCTGCCTGCCCAGATCCACAAGTTGCAAAGGGCGTTCCTGCTTGTTTTCCTGCAAAAAAGCCTCTGGAGTGCAGGCCTGGTCAAACTCCTTTAGCAAATCTTGCTTCCTGGTCAGAAGCAGGGCTCCTGACTGCAACCGCTGCAAAGCCTTGATCAGTTGTCTGGCTTCAAAATCCGCATGTTCTAGCTCCAGGCAATCCTCAGTTAGGGCAGCCAGCCAGTGCTTATCCCGGCTAAAATTCCATATGGCCTGCCTGGCTTGCTCCAGCTGCATCTCTGCATGCCCTTCCCCTTTCTGCGCACTTTGTCTGGAGAGCTCTAAGGCCAGATCCCTGACCAGACCTGAGACAGCCCCGCTGTATATCCAAATCCTGCAGCCGGAATCCCTGGCCTTTTCCAAGGCCTTCCAGGCCTGTGTTGCCTTGAGCCGCTCCTGACTGCAGCACTCTAGAACCAGATCATTGCCCAATAATATATCCTGCATGTCATTCCCTTTAGTTGTGCAGATTCAAGCGCTTGTTCCCCAAGCAAAGCAAAATCCCAACAGCGAACAACAGCCCTGCTGGCATATAAAATGCCCATTCCAGGCCTATCCAGGAGACCACAGCCCCCAAGAGTAAAGGCCCCAGGAATGCGGCAGAGGTGATCACTGTAAAACGTAGTCCCATGGCCAGGCCAGAGACAGAAGTGGAAACCAGGTCAGAGACCATGACCATGGACAAGGGCTGGGAAATGCCAAACCCCAGACCAAACAACGCCAAGGCCAGGGTCAGCCAAACTTCGGCCCGCAAAGAGGGCAGCACCATAACCCCCAAAGTCAGAAACCCCAAGGCCATTAGCAGTAAAACTCCCCTTTTCCAGGCCCTGAGCAACCTGGCTGAGACCAAACGCACCAGGGTCATGGCCACTGCGAAGCTGGAGATGAAAAAGCCGATATAGCCAGGACTGAAGCCTTTTTCCTGCAACAAAATGGGCAAAAAAGAGCTGCGCAGAGTAACTGTGAACACTGCTGCAAATGTAAACAGCAGCACACCTAGCATTACCCGATCTGCAAGAAAGAAGCGCACCTGGCTTAGTACTTGAGGCTTGCCCTCTGCCTGTTCCTGGAAGCTATCCTGCTCCTTGCCGGGCAAGGCCAAGACCAACAGCCCTGCCAGGGCCAGAATTAAGGCCAGCAGGAATACCCAGGAGTAGCCTGTAGCAGACACCAACACTCCGCCGACGAGAGGTCCTAGGCCTTGGCCCACTGCTGCAGCAAAGGACAGGCCTGCAAATCCCTTTTCTATCTCCCTGGTCCCGCCCAACCTGGTCACATAGGCCTGGCTGCCCACCACCATGAACAAAAAACCCAGCCCACCCACTAACTGGGCCCAGAACAAGAGCCAAACCCAGTTTGCCAAAAAAAGCAGGATCGAATACAAAATATTGCAGATTACCCCCAGGCCCAGGATAAACCTGCTGCCCAGCCTGTCCGCCAGCCTGCCCGCAGGTATGGCCAGGAACAAGGACAGCAGGCTGAATGCGCTGACTACTGCTCCGATCAGGGCGGCGCTGGCCCCCAGCTCCCCGGCAAACAAAGGGATCAAAGGCAGTACCATGCCGTGCCTAAAGAAATGCAAAAGATAGAGCAGATTGACTATGCGCATTTAAGGCTGGCTTAGAGCTGTTCCTGGCTGTGCTAGCTGCAAAAAACAAGAACATAATCCAGGCCAGGGCAATATGCAAACCAGGCGTGTGGTGAGGTATCATTAATATCTATAGCGACTGAGACTGGGACAACGACTGCCACAGAGATGCAGTTTCTCCTGGGAGCTTCAGGCTCCAGCCAAAAGGGCGGCTGCTCCTCGCATCAGCTATAAGCCTGCGCTGGCCAATAGACCTATGTTGAAGTAACCTACTGCTGCGATTCCTAGTAGGGGCGAGCGGCCTGCCCGCATTGCCTACGGCAAAGGCGCTGCAGGCGGGCGCTCGCCCTTTGCGTTACAATTTTCGTAATTATTGCTATGAACATCCCTGACTTCCTGTATCCCGGGCTCTACTTTGCCTGCCAGAACTGCGGCACATGCTGTACAGGGGAGTCCGGCACCATATACGTATCCTCCCAGGAGCTTGAGCCCATAGCCAGCTTCCTGGGACTTAAGCTGGAGGAGCTGATCCAGAGGCATCTGTATCCATTCCAGGACAGCTACAGCATCCTGGAGGACGAGCAAGGGTCCTGCCACTTCTACAGCCGTAAACAGGGCTGTCTGATCTACCCGGTCCGGCCCTGGCAGTGCAAAAGCTATCCCTTCTGGTTTCGGAACCTAAGGAGCAAGAAAAGCTGGATGCGGGTCAGTTACGAATGTCCGGGCATTGGGCTGGGCAGGCTCTACACCCTGGAGGAGATCGTCTCCTATGCCCAGCAAACTATGCACATCTAAAACTTTTATCCCTCTTATCGCACCCATGCTCTGTGTGGGAGCCTCCCTTAGCCGCCTTCGAGGTCTCCTGCATACAAACTGTCCATGCTGACAAGCCCAAACTTTTCCTTGACAACAACCCCTGCCTGGACTAGGAACTGCAATTGACCGACCTCGGGCAGGGATGCTGCCAGACCTCGATCTCGTGTACGTGTGAGTCCTGTAGTGATGCTGAAAACTCCTTGCGCTCTTTCAAGCTCTTTTATCCCAGCTCAAATCCCTGTACTGCTTATTCCTGTTGCGCTTGTTGCTCTAGCTACTGCCTATTGGCCCATCCCTGCTCCTAAACAAGATCTCTTAAACGTTTTCGAAGTCCACCTGCCCGAGGCGGCTAAATTCATTCTTTTTTTCCTCCTGAGGCCCATATTCACTCCCCTTGCCTTGCAACGACCCCACTACAAAAAGTCGTTTTATGCTGGCTTGCTATAAAATCTATTATAAGCCTTTCATTTTGCTACTTATCCAGTTAAACAACTTGCAAAGCTCTTTGCCCAAGAGAGAAGTTGAACTGGGGACCTCTGGCTTCTAAGCTAGGGACTTTGTAATGGATGACCTCTTGCGAGCTTAAAAACTGCTTTGGCACTTGCATCTTGCGCCAAGGAGAAATCTGGAACGTAGTGGTGCCAAAAACAAAAACCGGAGTACATCTATATATTCGGCCGGATTATTGGGCTGCCCGGTCTTCCAGAATTCTTCCAAGAACAGCTGGGGGGGATGGATGTGGTACTCCTGGATGCCCTGCACCTGGATCTGCCACAGGTCGCTCCCGAGCTCAGCGCGTTGGAGAAACACCAGCGCTTGGCCCTGGTTTCTGCTGCCGGCCTGGCTCTGCCCACGGAACAGAGCATTAATTTCTTGCATACCGCCAAGGATCGAGGCATGGGAAAATCGGCCCAGCACAATGCAAACTCTATGACTGTGGGCGAGGAATCAGGAAGCCTGGACGAGATGCTGGGCGAGATCTCCAGCCATTACGACGACGAGGTGGGGTACGCGGTCAGACGCCTTTCAACAAGGCGGGGAAACCAAAGCAGTAAGTCGTGGAAAAATATGCAGGACGCACCCCAGGCAAGGCACATGCAAATCAGGCGAAATTTTTATGACAATCGCAACGAGATTTTTTATTTTTTGCGCATAGCCCGGAAAAAGATTAAGCAGCTTACCGTCAAAGCTAAAAAATCCTGGCCATTCTTTCCCTGGCCAATTCGACTAAAGAATATCTGCAAAGTCCCCTTCCATTCTGTAACGCAAGCTTGCCCGCTCCACAGCGGTTCTATTCTCGATCTCATAACTCGGAGAGGACAAAAGAACGTCCAGAAGGTGAGCGATATCAGCGCGCTGATACCCGTAACCTCTGGAAAGAACCCAGACCATTTCCAGAAGAACACTGGACAGGAGGAACATTTTCTCTCCCCGACTCCCTGCATCACTGACCAGGCATCTGGCTCTGGCGGCCTGTGCATCATCACCCTCCACGGCCAGCCGCACCAAAACATTGGTGTCAAGAGCTATCATATACCTGTCCCGCGACTGCCCGCTTCAAGCCCTTGTTCTTTTATAACCTCATTCATTTCTTCAATGGACAGGATATCCTTCCATGTCCTGGGCTGGTCACTGAGCAGGCCAAAGATCTCCGAAGCAGGTTTATCACAAGACCTGATCAGAACCAGGCCATTGCCAAGATCAGAAAAACTGACCCTGCCGGCGGAAGCAAGCCCCATGCTGTCCCTGATTTCCTTGGGAAGGGAGTGATGCTGAGGCATACACTGTCTCCATGCCCCTTGTGTGATTCGTTCATCAAGACAAGCTCCAGGGCAAGGCTTCAAGGATACTCATTTAAGTGCCTTCTCCTGACACTTGCCTTTCAAGACATAATAAGCTAGCTTAAAAATAGAATAAGTTAATGAGCATCATTTTTATAACTTGAGCAATGGGATACTGCTAGCAGTATATAATTTGGAGCTACTTAATGGGCCAAGAGGAAAACCAGCAGCTCATCTTAAACGTGGACGACGATCAAGCCGGGCGGCTATTTAGCACCCGCACCCTGGAACAGGCTGGCTACAGGGTGCAAGACGGAGCCTCTGGCCAGGAAGCCCTGCAGCTAGCCCCTGAGCTGCAGCCGGACTTAATCCTGCTGGACGTCAGATTGCCTGACGTAGACGGTATCCAAGTCTGTCAGAAGCTCAAGGCAGATCCCCAAACCACCCACATCCCGGTGCTGCATCTTTCAGCCATCCATGTGCAGGAAAAGGAGCGCATTGCAGGCCTGGAGGCTGGGGCTGACGGCTACCTGACCAAACCCATCTCCTCCAGGGAGCTGTTAGCCCATGTCAACGCCCTGCTCAGGCTCAAGTCCACGGAAAGGGAACTTCAGGAGAGCCAGCGCCAATTAAGCACTTTGACAGCCAATCTGCCTGGCATGGCCTACAGATGCAAGTTCGACCGCCACTGGACCATGCACTTTGTTTCCCAGGGTGCCAAAGAGCTGACTGGCTATGAACCAGAGGAACTGCTGCACAACAAAAAAATCTCCTACGCAGACCTGGTAATCCCCTGGGACAGGGAGCGGGTCTGGAACGAGATCCAGTTTGCTGTGGCCAGCTCCAGGCCCTATACCCTTGAATACCGTATCCAGGATGCAGGTGGCAATCAGAGGTGGGTCTGGGAAAAGGGCATGGCTGTCCCTCAAACCAGCACAGGAGAACATTTCCTGGAAGGCTTTATCACAGACATCACCCAGCGCAAGCAGGCAGAAGAGCGCATGCAGCACCTAAACGCTGTACTCAGGGCTATACGCAATGTGAATCAGCTCATTACCCAGGAAAAAGACCAGGATCGGCTGCTTCAAAGGTCCTGCCAGAATCTGGTGGAGACCAGGGGTTATTTCAACGCCTGGATTGCCCTGCTAAATGACCAGGGAAAGTTCCAAGCTTTGTATCAAAGCGGCCTAGAAGACGCTGCCCCAAAGCTGCAGGAATATATTGAGTCCAAGCAGTTAAACTGTGTACAGCAGATACTCACTGGCAAAACAATATTTACAATTGAAAACCCTTACCAAGAGTGCCAAGCCTGCCCCTTAAACAGCAATTACCTTTCCAGATCAGGCTTGACAGGTCGTCTGGAATACCAGGGCAGCTTTTTCGGTGTGCTCACTGTCTCCATTCCCGCGAACATGGCTTTGGACCCAGAAGAGCTTGATCTTTTCCATGAACTTATTGGAGACATCTCATTTGCCCTGTACAATCTGGAAAGGGACAAAGAGTTTGCAAAGCACGTACAGAACCTGCGCCTGCAGCACCAAATCATCTCCACTGTCAAGGATGCAATGTCCTTTGTGGATCGAAATTACGTATATCGCACTGTAAACAAAGCCTACAGCTGCAAGCTGGGCTTGGAGACGTCAGAGATCATTGGTCGCAGCATAGCAGAAATCTTGGGGCAGGAAGTCTTTGCCAAGCAGCTAAAGCCCCACCTGGACGAATGTCTCCAAGGCAAGGAAGTGCATTTTGAGCAATGGCTTGACTTGGACCAAGAAAAACAAGTCTGCAGGGATGTCCGCTACTATCCTTATTTTGGTTCAAACAGACAAGTAGAAGGCGTGATTGTCAGCTCCCGGGACATTACTGAACAAAAAAAACTGTTACAGGAGCTGCGCCAGGCCAAAGAACAGGCGGAAAGCGCCAGTTTGGCCAAAAGCGAGTTCTTGGCCAACATGAGCCATGAGATACGCACACCGCTTAACGGTATTCTGGGCATGCTGCAGCTCATGCAGGAAACTGGCCTTAGCTGGGAACAAAACGACTATCTCCAAGCAGCCCTCAAGTCTTGCCAAAGGCTGTCTGGATTGCTGGGCGACATCCTGGAGCTGGCCAGGCTGGAATCGGGCCAAACCAGGCTCCAGCAGGAGGATTTCCAGCTGCAGGACCTGCTACAGGAAGCAGCAGAGCTTTTCCAGCCTCTTTGCCAAAGTAAAGGTGTGCAGCTGCTTATTAATCCAGAGCAAGAAGAGCTTGCATCTACCCCACTTTTTGCAGACAAAGTGCGTCTACGGCAGATTATTTTTAATCTTCTGGGCAATGCGGTCAACCACACAGAACAGGGACAAATCACCCTGGAAGCTCACTCCTTGCAAATGCCCAACCAGGATCCGCTACGACTATTTATCGCAGTCAGCGACACCGGCCAGGGCATGCCCAGACAGAACCTGCAACACATATTTGAAACATTTGCCCAAGGAGATTCCACTTACACCAAACAACATCAGGGGGCAGGTCTGGGCCTGGCCATAGTCAGACGCTTGGTGCAAATGATGCAAGGCGAGCTCTGCCTGGATAGCGAACTGGGACAAGGCAGCACTGCCGCCTGTATCCTCAGACTTCGCTCCCAGACCAAACAGGAAATACCTGCCAGCCTGTTTTCTGCTGATAAAAATTCCAGCCCGGCTGTGGTTAGGAAGCTCAATATCCTCTTAGTGGAGGATGACCATATCAATCAAATGGCCATCAGGATCATGCTGCAGAAAATGGGCCACAAGGTATACATAGCGGAAAACGGGCAGCAAGCACTGGAGATGATCCGGCAAAACGGCTTTGACCTGGTGCTTATGGATGTCCAAATGCCTGTCATGGACGGAATCCAAGCCACCAAAAAGATAAGAGAGATGGAGCAAGAAGGGCAATGGCCGGCAACAGAAAGCCCTCCATCCAGAAGTACGTCACAGCCGCAAAAGCCGGGAGGCCTAAGTCCTGATATAGGGGCCCTTACCTCGGGCAGATTGCCTATCATCGCTTTGACCGCTTACGCAGCAGAAGAGGACAAGCAAAAGTTCCTCTCTGTAGGCATGGACGATTACATTGCCAAGCCAGCCTACTTCAAGGAGCTGCAATCCATCATTGAGAGATGTGCTTCTGACTAAAGCTCTAAGGTGATTTCAAATTACTCCTAACCCCACCATTTGCAGCAAATAGCGGGTGTTTTGGTTCAGGCAAAAGTCCTGCAACCCACTGAAATTGATCCACTCAGCCTGCAGAGCATCATCCCCTGGGTATAGGGAGCCTCCCAAATATTTTGCCCAAAGATCCACTATCACGTAGTGGTAGAGCACCCTCCCTGCTGGATCCTTTTCAATCCAGTCAAAAACGTAAGCAGGCTCGCCTGCGCTGATGCTGATCCCTGTTTCCTCCAGAATCTCCCTTTCTGCCGCCTGCTGCAGACTCTCTCCCAGCTCCACCATCCCGCCCGGGATGGACCATTGACCCATCGCAGGAGCAGTGCCCCTGCGCACCAAAAGCACCTGCCCTCCATGCAGCACCAGGGCCCCTATACCCAACCTGGGAAAATCAGGGTATTTCCTGCTCATGTCTCTTTTGTTTTTTCCTGAAACCTACTGGAATGTGGACCCTGCAGCCTTACCCGATAATCAGGACCTGGCTGCCAAAACTCGTGCATAGAATCGCAATACCTGCTGTGCGGTTTTTTGCACAGAAAAGTTCTCAGCCTGCTGACGGGCATTTTGGGACATCCGCTGCAGCTGTCCAGGGCTATTGAGCAGCTTTAGCACAGCCTGGGCCCAGGCCTGGACATCCTCCTCGGTTTTGTAACCGTTATATCCGTTTTGGATCAAATCCGCGATCCCACTAGATCTCACTGCAACTGCTGGGCACCCCCCTGCCATAGCCTCCAGGACAACCATACCCTGGGTCTCAGAGGTGGAAGCGAATACAAAGATATCGCTGGCAGCATAATAGAGCGGCAACTCCTGCTGTCCTAGCTGACCCAAAAAAATCACCTGCTCCTGTAGACCCACCTGCAGGACATACTCCTGCAGGGCTTCCAGCTCCGGGCCGTCTCCTGCCAAGAGACACTTAAAGGAGCTGCCAAACTGCTTGGCGACCTGCTGCAGGCCCTGGAGCAAAAAGTACAGATTTTTCTCCTGACTCAACCTGGTCACGCAAAGCAACAGCGGCTCGCCCTCTTGGGTGTAGCTGCTCCTCAAGCTCTGCACTTGCTCCTGGTTTACATCCTGAAATCTTTCTATCTCCACGCCTGTCGGGATAGTCTCTATCAAGGCGCTTACTCCCAAGTTGCGCAAATACTCCTCTACGGAATAAGTAGGCACTATGATTCCATCGCAATTATCTGCAAAACGCTTTATTACATAATGGGCAATAAATATTTTAAACAAAGTGCTTGAGAATAGCGCATAGTGAGAGTATTTATCCAGCCTGGTATGGTAAGTGTAGATGATGGGCAAATTGTATTTCTTGGCCAACCTGAAGCCCTTTTTGCCCATCCAGAATGGATGATGCAGATGCACCAGATCAGGGGCAAAGCTTTGAAAAGCCTGTTTAATCTTAGGTGAAAATCTGTTTGCTATAGGTAAGTTGTTGAACTTACTGTAAAATAAAAGCGGCCTACACCTGAAGACATCTTTGTCCGCAACTTGATTTTGCCCTTTATATTCTGGAGCAAAGATCTTAACTGCATGCCCCAGAAAGCTCAGCCCTTTATATAACCTGTAGATTGAAATGGGTACGCCACCAATAAAAGGCAAATAATTATTGGTGAACATGGCGATATGCAGGCTACGGTTCAAGTACTCCTCTTCATCCCTGGAAAAATCCCTGTATAATACTTTTTGTCTACTTATGCCTGAATAGAGCTTTAGAGCCAACAGGGCCAACACACAGAGTAAGAGCATAAAATTCAGGGCGCTTACATAAAAGATGGATCTTATGAACAGCCAAAGATGCTCCACTTGCCTTAACAAGGCACTAGGCTGCTGCACAGTGTCTATCTTTTTTACAGAAACCGTGCCCCGCTTCACATCCACCTTAAGATAATGGTAAGTGTTCTCCTGCTGATCCAAGAGCAGCCCCCCTCCACCTCCAGAGACATAATAAGGCACTCCCTGTATCATCTGCCTTTTATAAGTAGCCAGATTGGAGGCAAAGACTGCATCCACACCAAATCTGGCCACCTTTTGCTGCAAAAATGCCCTAAATTCGTCATCCTGGATCCAAGTCTTTTTCTGTCCAAAATCCTGGATTGTGAAAGGAGGGTTATTCAATACCAAAAAACAGTGCTCAAACCTTTCCGAGTACTCCAATTCCTTAAGCAGCCAAGCTTTTTGAGCTCGCAAAGAGGTCTCGCCTGTGGTGTCTAAAAAGATAAAGTAAGAATCTTGCACTTGGAAGGAAAAATAGTAGGGACCAAAGTGCTCGTAAAAATTCGAAGAGCCAAATTCGCCCTGTTCGTTTTCTCCAAACGCCAGCACAAAAGGAACAGCAAGCTTCTGCAGGCTCCTGTACAGCACCCGGTAATTATTATCTCCTCCATAAGAAACCGAGTTCCCTGTGCTAAGCAAAAAGTCAATATTATCTTGATTCAGCCTAGGTACGATTTTTTTGTCAAAGATACCTATGGAGTTATGAATATTGCCTATGACAGCAAAACGAAATCGGGGCTCGCCCTCTAGCTTCTTTTGAATACGCTGAATGTTCTCTGCGTTCAGATCCTGGAAATCTGTTTCGAAGAAGTACAAATAAATCTTATAGCCTACTAGAAACATCAATAACAGCAGAATAACATAAAATGCTATCCTCAATCTTCTGTACTGCGTCATTTTTCAGGACTGCCCATGTCCGATGTTCAATCAAGACCCCTGCACTTGGACTTTTCTGTGTGTGCCTTTGCCTATCTCATGGGTTAGCATTCTCAAAATGGGGCCTCATCTATGGAGCTGGCCTCAGAGGGAAAGGCAGGCCCAAACTCTTGTTCCTGTTCCTGCTGCTGCCTCTCCTGGAAGGGATCCTGCTGCTGTCTGGGCTGGGCTTGACCTGCCTGATCTGATCTAGCCTGGCCCTGTCCATCCATAAAAACCACCCTTTGGGCCCTTATCTCTGTAGTGTATCTGTCTTGGCCCTGCTGATCCTGCCATTTCCTGGTCTGTAAAGACCCCTCCACCAAAACCAGCCTGCCTTTGCTCATGTAATTGCTAACGGTCTCTGCCTGCTTATTCCAGACCACTATCCTGTGCCATTCTGTCCTGTCCTGTCTGACACCGTCCTTATCTGTATAACCCTCATCAGTGGCCAAGGGGAAATTGGCTACAGGTGTGCCGTTTTGGGTATACCTAAGATCGGGATCCCTGCCCAGTCTGCCCACTAAGAGCACTTTGTTATATGTGCCAGCCATGATGTCCCTCCTCTAGCAGCTTTCTGGACTGCGTTTTTCTCTATTTAAGAATCGGTTTACTCACTGCCCTGTTTCTTCTTCCTTTCTATCATTTCTTTTTGGATTTCCAAAACCAGCTTGTCCAGCTCGTATTCCTGACGTCTGCCCATTTTTTGAAATTCAAAGGCCGCGACTTCTTGATTCTGCCTGATGACTTTGGCGGGCAACTCCTGCAACAGGAGCTCGCCATAGCGAAACAAACTAATAGAGACTTCCTGGCCGGAGTTAAGCACCAATTTCTGTGGATCAGCGTATACACCCAACCCCATCGCGCTCAAGTCCTTAACCTGCCAAAAAACATTCTCCCCCTGGAAAGAAGCCTTAAGGCCAGCCACTTGCACGCGATAGGCCTTTCTGGGATTCCCTTCATTGGGATAATCAAACTCGAATTCATGATCCATTATTTGCCCCTTTTACTTCCCTGCTGAGCACAAATTCCACCCTCCTGTTCCTGGCTCGATTTTCATCAGAGGTGTTGGGCACCACAGGATCCAGATCGGCAAACCCAGTGGCTGTCATCCGGCCTGGCTCCAGTCCCAAATCCAACATATAGCGCAGGACGTTTAACGCTCGCATGGAGGATAGCTCCCAGTTATCCTTGAACCTGCCCTGGCCACGAGGCTTAACATTGTCCGTATGGCCCTCGATATTAATTTTTTGATCCGGGTGCTGCACAAAGAAATCCTTAAGCTCTCGCAGCGCTTGCTTGCCCTCCTGGGTCAACTCTGCCCGGCCAGAATCAAAAAGCGCATCTCCAGGGACTTCCATGGTAATAATCCCGGAATCCAGCCTAGCGCCTACAATACCTTCCAGGCCATGCTCAGAGTGAAAGTAATTAAAATCGGTAAACACCTCGTTTTGCTGCTCTTCTATCTGACGCAGGAGATCTGCCTCCCGCATAAAAACCCCTTGATCATCCCTGGTCTTGGGACGCAGGGCCAGATCTCCTCCCTTATGCTGCCCCAAAGCCTGCCTGACAGAAAGAAAAGAGTGCTCGAAACGTTTCTTGTCCACACTGGACATGGAATACAGCAAGACAAAAAAAGTCAATAGGAGCAGACAGATATCCGCAAAGATCGTGATCCAATTTCCACTCTGATCCTCTCCCTGCTCTTGAAGCAAAGACTCCAGCTGCGTCTGACGATTATCATCTTTCATATTTACGTTCCATAGGGGGCACAAAAGAAGAAAGCTTTTCGTAGACAAACCTTGGATTGTTGTTTTCCAGGATGCATTTGGCTCCTTCGAAAATGATCTCCAGATGCAAGGCCTCCTCCAAGGTCCTGCTTCGTAGTTTGCCAGCTACAGGCAAAAATATCAAAGTGGCGAGCAGGGCCCCATAGAAAGTGGTCAACAGGGCTATGGCCATACTGGGACCAATCCGACTTGGATCGTCTAATTCACTTAACATCTGAACTAAGCCAATCAAAGTACCTATCATTCCGAAGGACGGCGCATATGCAGACATGCGCTTGAAAACCTCTTGGCTGATGGTGTGTCTTTGTTTCATGGCTGAAATTTCAATGCGCAGACTTTCTTGAATCATTTCCGGATCAGCATTGTCTGCTATTAACTGACAGGCCTTTTTCAGAACCCCATTGTCAGTCTGGATATCCTCCAAAGCCAACAGGCCTTCTTTCCTGCTGACATCTGCAATACGCACCATGGTGTTCACCACTTCGTTCGCTTTGACCTTGCGACTGAAAAATATCTTAATTGCGGCTTTTATACTATGATATACCTCATTCACAGGGAAATTGATACAAACTGCGGAAAAAGTACCACCCACAACAATCATCAAACCGGGAATATTTAAGAAGACCCCCAGATCTCCACCAATAATAATCGCCCCCAAAACCAGCGAAAACCCAGCCAGAATGCCTAAAAAAGTAGAAATATCCATCTTGCCTCGCTTTATTCCTCAGTTTATAAGGCCTGTCTTAACTGCCAGATTCTAGGCCTGGAGAAGGGTTTTGAAGTCTTTGCCCAACAGCAACATTGTGCGCTTTTTCTTGCATACTTGCAATTTTTTGGCAATCCAGGTTGAATTTCGCCGGCAGCTAATAGAGCTTATCTATACCTAACTCCTCAATAAGTCCTGGCACAGAGCTCCTTCGTTCGCGGGCTCACTTAAGGATGACAGTCGTATAACCCATTGACTTTGTATGTCATTCTGAACGAGTCTTCAAGGGAAAAATCTCTCTTGAGCCAACTCTGCCAGGACTTTTTGAAAACAAGCATATCTACTTTTTAACTCTGAAAAATCACAGTTTTTTTTCTTAGAACTTATAATTTTTCACAAGGAGATACTGCATGCAGGAAATTAAGCTCCTAGAACAAGCGAGGCAAACTGTGGCCAACAGTCTGCAGGATAAGCCCATGCCCAAGGTAGCAGTCATCCTGGGCACCGGCCAGGGCAGCTGGGTGGAAGGCCAGCAACTCCAGATGGATCTGCCCTATCAGGAGATACCAGGCCTGCCCCAAACAACTGTGGACAGTCATGCAGGCCGGCTCCTGTATCTCCAACTGGGGCAGGTGCCTGTACTTCTCTTACAAGGTAGATTCCACCTCTACGAAGGCTATACTCCAGCCCAGGTCTGCCAGGGCGTCAGGCTGGCAGCCCTGTTGGGGGTTAGAAAGCTGGTGGTCAGCAACGCCGCAGGGGCTTTGAATCCTGGATTTAGCTCTGGAGGGATCATGGTCATCCGGGACCAGATGAACATGACTGGCAAAAATCCCCTCCTGGGACAGAATATTGAACAATGGGGACCTAGATTCCCGGACATGAGTGCAGCCTATAATTCTGAACTCCAGGCCCTTGCCCTGCAAACAGGGACAAAACTGGGGCTGCGCTTGGAGCTGGGAGTCTATGCCGGTGTCCTGGGCCCCAGCATGGAGACTCCTGCTGAAACCAGGGCCTTAAGACTGCTGGGCGCAGATGCAGTAGGCATGTCCACTGTGCTGGAGGTTATAGCTGCCAGGCACATGGGCCTTGAAGTCTTGGGCCTGTCCTGTCTGACCAACCAGAACCTCCCGGACTGTATGCAGGAGACCTCCTTCCAGGAAATAATGGACCAGGCCCAAAGCACAGGCAGGGATCTGGGCAGACTCCTTCAGGAAATCATCCCCAGACTTTAATCCTATTTCATAGTAACTGTTCACCATAATAACAACATCATGTCCAGTGATCCGGGGGTCCTGCCAACAGAACCCCCGGATCCAGTCCTTATCAGCATCCAGGTTTCTGGCACAACTGGTGCTGAAGAATTACATTTCATATTCAATTTGCAGCAGGATGACACTTGAAGCATTCCCTTGACTTATAGGCCTTATTATTACAATTTTTGAATTTCGCGGCTGCATGAAAAAAGGCATAAAAACCGAATCAACTACGTTCCAGCAACTAAGGCGGAGGTACCACTGAGGCCATGACTGACTATAAAGACACCCTGAACCTGCCCCGCACAGATTTCCCTATGCGGGCCAAGCTGCCCCAAAAAGAGCCGGAAATGGTACAGTTCTGGCAAAAAAACCAGACTTACGAACAAATGACACAGGCCAATCCTCAAGGCCCCAGCTTTGTGCTCCACGATGGACCGCCCTATGCCAACGGGCGCATCCATCTAGGTACAGCCATGAACAAAATCCTCAAGGACATCATTGTCAAATCCAGGAATCTACTGGGCTACAGGGCAGAGTATGTCCCTGGCTGGGATTGCCACGGCCTGCCCATAGAGCATAAGGTGGAGCAGGAGCTCAAAAAGGAGGCACAGGAGCTGCCTATCCTGCAGATCAGGCAGCGCTGCAGGGAGTATGCCCTGAAATACCTGGATATCCAGCGCGATGAGTTCCAGCGCCTGGGAGTCCTAGGTACCTGGCAAAAACCCTATTTGACCATGTCCCCGGAATACGAGGCTGCCACCGCAGCAGAGCTGTGCAGGTTCATGCAAAACGGCTCTGTGCTGCGCAGGAAAAAACCTATTCATTGGTGCCCTTCCTGCCAGACCGCCCTGGCTGAAGCAGAGGTGGAGTACGCAGAACACAAGTCCCACTCCATTTATGTAGCCTTCCCCCTCCCGGACCAAGATCTGGCCCGAGAATACGGCTTGCAGCCAGATAAGACCTTTATCCTGATCTGGACCACCACCCCCTGGACCATCCCCGGGAACATGGCTGTAGCAGTGCACCCGGACTTTGACTATGTCCTTATTCAGGAGGGGGACAATGTCTATCTGCTGGCAGAAAAACTCCTGCAGGAGTGCACCCAGAAATTCGGCTGGCAGGAAGCAAAGATCCTGCAGCGTATCCAGGGCAAAAACCTGGAAGGCTACAAGGCCAGACATCCTTTCTACGACAGGGACTCTGTAGTGGTTTTGGCAGAGTATGTAACCCTGGAGACAGGTACCGGCTGTGTGCATACTGCACCTGGCCACGGCCAGGAGGATTACGAGACCGGCTGTAAATACGGCCTGGAGGTCTACGCCCCTGTAGATGATCAAGGAGTATTTTGGCCTGAAGTGGAACACTTCTCTGGCCTGGATGTCTTCTCAGCCAATCCCAAAGTCATAAATCTTCTGCAGCAAATGGGCCTGCTTATGCACCAGGAACAGATGCTGCACTCCTATCCCCACTGCTGGCGCTGTAAAAAACCGGTCATCTTCCGGGCCACCACCCAGTGGTTTATTTCTATGCAGGAAAACAGCCTCAGAGAAAAAGCCCTGCAAGCTATAGACCAGGATGTCCAATGGATTCCTGCCTGGGGCAGGCAGCGCATCAGAAACATGATTGAACACCGGCCTGACTGGTGCATCTCCAGACAAAGGGCCTGGGGAGTGCCCATCATTGCTTTGCTTTGCACTGACTGCGGCCAGGCCTATTTCGATTCCCAATGGGTCATGGAAATTGTACGTCGTTTCCAAGAGCACGAAAACGGTGCTGATTACTGGTTCCAGGCCCCTTTGCAGGAAATCCTGCCCCAGGAGCTGCAATGCCCAAACTGCCAAAGCAAAAATTGGCAAAAAGAGACCAACATTTTGGATGTCTGGTTCGATTCAGGCACAAGCTACGCTGCAGTCCTGGAGAAGAGACCAGAGTGTGCCTTCCCTGCGGACATGTACCTGGAAGGCTCTGATCAGCACCGAGGCTGGTTCCACAGCTCCCTTCTGGCCAGCATTGGCACCAGGGGCCAGGCCCCGTATAGGACTGTGCTCACCCACGGCTTTGTTGTGGACGGCCAAGGCAAAAAGATGTCCAAATCCGTGGGCAACGTGGTGGCTCCCCAAGACATTATGGATCGATACGGAGCAGAGATCCTGCGCATCTGGGTGGCATCTGAGAATTATCAGGAAGACATGCGCATCTCGGAAAAGATCCTCAAGCAGTTGGTGGACAACTACCGCAGGATTCGCAACACCTGTAGATTCATTTTGGGGAACCTCTGGGACTTCCAACCAGCAAGCCATGCCATGCCTGTGCAGGAGATGCTGCCTTTGGATCGGTATATATTGCAGATCATGCAGGACAAGCACGAAAATATCCTGGAAAACTACCGCAAATACGAGCTGCACAAAGTATTCCACACTATTCACAATCTCTGTGTGAATGAATTGAGCTCTTTCTATCTGGATGTCATCAAGGACAGGCTTTATGTCTCTGCAGTAATGAGCAAACAAAGGCGTTCTGCACAAAATGCCCTGCAGGAGATCTTGACCCTGCTTTTGTATGACATGGCTCCGATACTCAGCTTTACAGCTGAAGAAGCCTATCAGCACCTATCACAGGCACACGACGAAACAGCTAAAAGCATTTTCAGTAACCCCGGCAGGCTGAAGCAGAAAAGGGCAATGCAGCCAGAGGAGCAAAAGCTCTGGGATAAAATCCTCACGCTTCGCAATGAGGCCAACAAGGCCCTGGAACCTGCCAGGAAGGCCTCAATCATCGGCCATCCCTTGGATGCGCACCTTGACCTGTATCTGCCTGATTCTTTAGGCCAGGAGCTAGAATCTTTCGCTCCAGAGCTTCGAGAGGTCTGTCTGGTTTCTAGTCTGAAGCTGCATTCAGCTGAGCAGATTCCTGGAGATGCCTTCCAAAGCCAGGAAATGCCCGGCCTTGGTATAAGGGTTAGCCCGGCCCCTGGAGAAAAATGTCCCAGGTGTTGGAACTTCAGCACCCAGCTAGGACAGAATCCAGCCCAGCCGGAGCTCTGTCCCAGGTGCACGGAGGTAATGCAGCAAGACGCGGCTCATAACAGCTAACATCTGGCTCAACGCATGCGCCTACGATCTGCCTTGACAATAGCCCTAGTGACATTGCTTCTAGATCAGACCACCAAGGCCTGGATCAGCAGCACCATCCCCCCTTGGGGACAACAGCCAGTTATAACTGGTTTTTTCAACCTGGTGCATGTACAAAACAGGGGCGCAGCTTTTGGCTTGCTAGGTGCCAGCCCAGGGGGTTGGCAGCCTTATTTCTTTGTTCTGGTCGGTTTTTTGGCTGTCATTTGTATCTCTTACATCCTGCATAAAGGCCCGAGACGGGATCCCTTATTTCTCTTCAGCCTTAGCCTGATCCTGGGCGGGGCCCTGGGTAACCTTCTAGACAGGCTCAGATCAGGCTATGTCTTGGATTTTCTGGATTTCTACCTGGGATCCTTTCACTGGCCTGCATTCAACATCGCAGATGCCGCACTTAGCTGCGGGGCACTGCTCCTGCTGATATCCCTTTATATACGTAGGCCGCATGTATCCAGTTCTGATTGAAATCGGACCTTACACCATTTACAGTTACGGCCTGTTCATTGCCTTGGGCCTGGCTCTGGGACTATGGATCTGGCAAGATGAGGCCAGACAGCAGGGACTCCAGGCAAACCTGCTGCCTGGCTTGGCCTTAATGCCCCTTTTCGTCTGGCTTTTGGGGGCCAGGGCAGCATTTTTACTGCAGCAGCCCGTTCTCCTGGCCCAGAACCCTGAGCAGTTCCTCTACATCTGGCACGGAGGGCTCAATGTCTGGGCTGGAGTTGCTCCTGCCCTGCTGGTTTTGGTACTGCAGCTTAAAATCCGCAGGGAATCCTTGCTTAAGTGGGGCGATGCCCTGGCCTTTGCCTTGGCTTCAGGCCTGGCTGTAGGGTACATCGGTCATTTCGTGTCCGGGGTAAGCTATGGCAAGCCTACTGATTTCGCCCTTGCTGTAGCCTATACCAAGCTAGACTCCCCAGCTCCGCTGCTAGTGCCCCTGCATCCCACCCAGATCTATTACTCTTTGGCTGGGGTCCTGGTCTACACCCTCCTCAACCTGACCAGGACCAAAACCAACAGACCAGGCCAAAAATTGGGCCTGTTTTTGATGCTTTATTTTTCCCTTTATTGTATTATCTCCCAGCTCAGGGGTGATGGACAGCCGCTGCTCTGGGGCCTGCTCTGGCAGCAATGGCTGGCAGTCCTGCTGGCCCTATTAGGACTCTGGATGTATTTACGTGGCAAGGAGACAAGACATGCCTGAACTATCTGCTCTGCAACTTTGTATGATTCTCCTGGCCCTGCTTGTACCTATCCTGCCCAATCTGTGGGCCATTTGGCATATCTTTCACTGCGATTTCCCAACTGCCCAGGAAAAAATGCTCTGGCTTTTGGCTGGCATGTTTTTGCCTGTGCTAGGCGGAATAATCTATGCCCTTTTGGGCAGAAAAAGGGCCAAAAGAGTAGTCTGATCATGCCCGGTACACAGTCCCGACTTGACAGCCACCTTTTTTACGCTCAAAGTTGGATTAAATCCGCAACTAAGGGGTGCAAGCATGGCCAAAATATTTTCTCTCTTCTTGTTCATCCTGATTATGACAGGGTGCGTCACCACCGAAGACTACAATCAGCTGCAAATGCAGCTCAATAATTTGCGCCAGCAACAGCGCGAGAACAGAAATGACTCCCAGGACAAAATCCGGGATCTGGAAAAGGAATTGGCAGAGCTGCAGGAGCAAACAGATAAGCTAATGCAGGAAACAGCAAGCAAGGTGCGATCCAAGCAGGCAGATCTCTGGTCCGAATTCGAATCCTTTAAAGTGGACCTGGCCACTATCAAAGGCAATCTTGAAGAACAGGGCCTGAGACGAAGCAGCCTGGAGCAGGCTCAAAGCTCCAGGTCAGAAGAACTGGAACAGATGCAGGAAGAATTACAGGATCAGGATTCCAAACTGACACAGGTCATAAGCCAGCTAGGTCTGGACATTGAGTCTGCTGCTACAGAAAAAAAGCAGAGAGATGCCAAGGAGATAAAACTAGAGCAAGATAATGCCCAACAAGATATATACGAAGAGGCCCTGGACAACTTCCAGGACAGGAATTATGAACAGGCCATAGATCTCTGGACAGAATTCATAGACAGCTCCCCTGATCATGAACTCCTGCCCAACGCCTATTTCTGGCAGGGTGAATGCTATTACCAACTAGAGGATTATGCCCAGGCGGTACTCAAATACCAAGAAGTGCTGGAAAACTACACGGACAACAGCAAACACCCTACAGCCATGCTCAAACAAGGACTTTCTTTTTATCACCTGGAAAAGAACAAGGCTGGCAGGATCCTGTTGCAGGAACTGATCGATGAATATCCAGACTCTGCAGAAGCCAAGCGGGCCCAAGCCTTCCTTCAGCAACGCTAGTTAAGAATAATGGGATTGGCATGAGCAGCCAGGAGAATCGTAGCTATTCCAGGGTACCCACCCATATCCAGGCCTGGGCCAGAAAAATGTCCCCAGAGGACCCGGGTCCTTTATTCCGCTCCGGAAGCTGGGCCTGGGCCCAGGAACAGGCTCCAGCATTGAAAGACACTAGCCTGCCTGAGAGCCTGCGCAACTTCCTGGAGTCCATCAACTCCAAGCTGGATACCCTGCTTAGCCTTTCCAGCAAGCAGGTTCTACAAGGGGACTTCCCTTTACAGCTGCAGGTAGTAGAGCTTAGTGGAGCTGGCCTGAAATGCCTGCGGCCATCAGAAGAGATTCTGGAGGGTGAACAACTGGAGATGGTTTTGGTACTGACCCAGTTCCCTGTCAACCTGGCAGGTGTCACAGGGCGCATTTTACGCACGGAAAAAAAAGGTGCACAGGAGCTTTTGGCCTTGGAGTTTACCAAGCTCAGACAAAGTGACAGGGAAAAAATTGTCCAGTTCGTGTTCCGAGAGCAAAGAGAACAGATCAGAACCTTGAAGGATGATGACTGAACAAAACCCACAGATTCTCATTCAGCACTATCTGAGCCAAAATGTTGGAGAGATGCTGCCTGGCCTTAGCCACAACTTACAAAATTTTGTGCATACCTTGAAAATGCAGTTGGAGCTGTGGGAGCAAAGATCCCGACAAGCCGGAGATCAGATGCAGGCACACACCCCAAAAGGCTTGGGCAGGCTACAGATGACAAGCCAAGAGCTGGGGAATTTCTGCCAGCTCATGGAGCAGCGATCCAAGTATACAGCCCTGGACAAATCCCCTGTTGACCTGGAAGGATTTTGCTGTTGGCTCAGGGATTTTTGGAAGAACAACCTCTTTTTCAAGCATCAGGTCCAGTTGGAGCTTTATTCAGATAGGATAAGTGGACTTAACTTACTTCTGCCCCCTTATGCATTGACCATGTGCCTCGAAGAAGGGCTGAAAAATGCAATACAGGCCTGTGAGCAAGATAATCCCGAAGGAGATTTCCAATTCAAACTGCAAATTGAGAAGAACCATCAAGCTGTAGTCTTGGAGTTCCTGGCCCCCTCCAAACTGCCCCCAGGTCTTGACCCCTGGGAGCGTGGCAGCAGCAACAAGAAGGGCCATCTCGGTCTGGGGCTTTTCCTGGTACAATATTTGTGTAGGACACTGAACTGGAGCTCCTCCTTGGTCAACCATCAAGACCAAAGCCTGTTTCGCTTGCAGATTCCCAGCTCATGATTTTCTTGCCATAAAGAGCCGTCCCTCTGCTGCAGGCTGGGAACTGGTTTTTTGATACAAACAGCACAAAGCCCAAACAACCATCTCGCGATCTACTTACTAAAAATCTTGTTGATTTTCTGCTCTATAGTTTCCGGAGTAAAGGGCTTGACTATATAGTTGGAGACCCCAGCCTGTACTGCCTCAATAATATTTTCCTGTTGGCCTTCTGCAGTGACCATCAAAAAAGGCATATCTGCAAACTCTTCACTACTGCGGACCTTTTTTAACAGCTCCAGGCCGGTCATCTTGGGCATATTCCAATCTGCAATTATAAAATCTATCTTGTCCTTATTCAAAATCTCCCAGGCAGTGGTACCATCATCAGCGTCTACGATATTCGTAAACTCCAGTTGCTTGAGAATATTCTTTATGATTCTACGCATTGTAGAAAAATCGTCTACCACCAAGACCCTCATGTTCTTATTTATACTCATAGCCTTATTCCCCTTGTATATTTATGTATCCATACTGAATTCAACTACAAAATTGCCCTGATCGGTCCTGAAGGGGACCACCATAATGTTACTTTTGGTCACATGCGCAATAGTGTGATTATCCCCCATGATAACCGTAGGTGTGGCAGCACTTAAAGTGACCCCTAGATCCACCAGCTTTTGCCTGGCCTGTCCAGAAATCATATTGGTGATCTCGCCTACTGCATCCTGAACATCAGTGACAATATCGTCAATCTGACCACCCAGAAGATTTTTAACAATTGCAATGGCGCACTTTTTGGAAAAAGTCACACTGATCACCCCTGTTTTTGCACCATTGGCTGTTACTCCAATTACTCCGGAAACATCCCCAGAAGCTGTGGTACCACTTTTGATATAAGGTTTATCCACCTCAGGAGTAATCATAGCCATGGTGGAGAGAACATTCACAGTGGCATCCACAAAGGGCTTGGCAAGCTTAATATCCATAACTCTTCCTTATACTGATTTTCCTGGCATCTGGGCTTCCATAGCCTGAGCCTGAAAGTATCTCCCGCTCGGATCCAGACTAGCTAGACGAATTTTGTGCTTTTCGCAAGACCTTTTGCAGATGTTCAGCCTTTTTTTTACCTATCCCTGGCAATTCTTGCAACTCTTGGAGTTTCGCCTGTTCCATGGCCTGCAAAGACCCAAATCTAGACCAGAGCAGTCTAGCAATGTTGGGTCCCACGCCTGGCAAATCCTGAAGACTGCTTTGCAGTCTTTTGCTGCGAGCCCTTTGCTGTCTGCCCAAGACAAACCTATGCGCTTCGTCCCTTAGGCGCTGCAGAAACAAAAGCTCCTTGTCTCCGGGCTTAAACTGCAAGGGGTTCTTCCGCCCTGGTCGATACACCTTATCCAATAAGGCACCTTGAATATGGCTTTCTTTGGCAATAGCTACCAGCTGCCAACTGTCTTTCCAATCCAGATCTTTCTGGTTTTTATTGTGCTGGAGCATGTGCTGAACCGCTCGTAAATGTCCCTTACCTCCATCTATTAAAACCAGATCCGGCCAAGGAGGACCAGAGCGCAGCCTTCGCCAAATCCAGCTGCGCAGGGCCTGATAATCATCCTGCAGACCCTCCAGTTCCGGAAATTTATAAACCCTGTACTCTTCCTGACAAAATCCTCCGGCTTGAAAAACAACCTGGCCTACACGCACATCCTGCCCGCTCAAATGGGATACATCCACTGCCTCTATCCTATCCGGCTCCTGAGCCAACCCCAGCTTGCGAGCCAGCTTCCAGCCTGGTTTCAAGGAGCAGTCTTCCGGGCCGGGCTCATGCTGCAAAAGATTGGTCCTGATCAACTCTAAAAGCCTCTTCTCACCTCGCCTTCTGGCCGGACACAGCCTGAGTCTCCCCCCTTTTCTTTCTTGTAAAATCTCCTGTATGCCAGAATCCTGGAGTGGAAAAGGCAAGACAATCCTCTCTGGGATGAACCTGCCTTTTTTGTAGAACTGCAGCAGAAAGCTCCGTAAAAGCTCCTGACCCCCTGTATCTGGGGCTGGCTCAGCTCCCTGCTCATCATCGTTCTGTCCTCCACTTATAAGGGACTGTTTCCAATAAAAATTCCTGCTATCCAAAACCTTGCCTTGACGAACAAAAAAAAGGCCCAATCCAGGCCCCTGGGAAAGCTGTACAAGATGCAAAACATCCATGTCCCCTCCCCCGGGCAAAACCACTGCCTGCTGCTCCACAGTGCTTTGCAGGGCCCTTAGCTGATCCCTCTTTCGAGCTGCCCTTTCATATTCCAAGTCAGCAGCAGCCTGCTCCATTTCAATTTT
Source organism: uncultured Desulfohalobiaceae bacterium (assembly GCA_964494985.1). GTDB lineage: Bacteria > Desulfobacterota > Desulfovibrionia > Desulfovibrionales > Desulfothermaceae > CAZBUB01. Next base: position 44,468 of record CAZBUB010000002.1, read on the forward strand.
CAACCTTTTAGCCAACTGCTTGGATCTGCCCCGAAAAAAAAGCTCCAAATCCTGCACTAACTTCCAATATTCTGTTTGGGAAACCTCCAGGACACAAGGGGCAAGACATCTTTTCATCTGATATTGTAGGCAGGGCCGGCTGCGCTGGGCAAAGATGCTCGTCTTACATTTACGCAAAGGAAAGATCCTATTTATGGCCTGTAAAGTGGTCCTGGCAGCTCGGGCAGAAGTAAAGGGTCCAAAGTAAAGGGCCTGATCCTGTTTTATGCTCCTGGTCAGACTCAGCCTGGGATAAGGATGGCTTTTGTCCAACTTGAAGAGCACATAGGACTTATCATCCCGCAAAACAATGTTATATTTAGGCCGATGCTTCTTAATCAGGCTGGATTCCAGCAGCAGGGCCTCCTTTTCCGTGCCAGTAACCAGGTACTCCAAACTGGTTACATACTGTAAAAGGGATTTGGTCTTGGCAGGCAAATGCTCCTGGTCCCTAAAATAAAATGCAACCCTTTTTTGCAAATTGCCTGCCTTGCCCACATAGACAATCCTGCCCCGAGTGTCCTTCATCAGATAGACCCCCGGGGCCTTAGGAAAATCCTTCTTTATCTCTGATAGATGCATGGATTTTAAGCCACTGTCAGATCACAGGCTTGAACTTACATATCTGGTTTGAGGGCCAACTAGTCCCTTTCCTCCCAGCCTTGGGTACCTATCAGGGGCACAAAAGCCACGTCCAAAAGTTTCTCTTCCTGGAAATGAGCTCCCGTGCCTTTAGTCAATCTTGTGATGTACTGTCCCAGACGATACTTGCCAACAGGCATGACCAATCTGCCCCCTTGAACCAGCTGCTCGCGCAGGGCCTCTGGCACATAAGGACCAGAGGCAGTAACTATGATGGCCTCGAAAGGAGCCTTTTCAGACCAGCCCAGGGTGCCATCCCCTGTGCGGCAAAAAACGTTGCTGTAACCAAGCTGTTGCAGAATATTGCTAGCCTCCTGCACCAGCTGTGGGACTCTGTCCATTGTATACACCTCCCTAGCGATACTGGCCAGCACAGCAGCCTGATAGCCCAGGCCTGTACCTACCTCCAGGACCTTTTCCCCTCCGGTCAGGCGCAGGGCCTGGGTCATGTAGGCCACAATATAGGGCTGGGAGATAGTCTGATTAAAGCCTATGGACAGGGGACGATCCTGATAGGCCTGCTCTTGCATATCCAAAGGTACAAACTTATGCCTGGGCACATTGCGCATAGCCTCCAGTACCAGGGGGCTGCTCACCCCCCTGGACTCAATCTGAGTCCGGACCATGTCCAGTCTCTTCTGCTTATAGGCTGTCTCCAATTTAGATTCCATCTTCTGGGTCCCTGGCTCGCTCTTTCCTCACTTCATCCTGAACATGAGGGCCGTGCTCCTGATAGATATAGAACAAAAAAATACCCACTAAAAAAAATCCTAAAAGCAGCATCATCCCTTCCAGCATCTCACACCTCCTGTTGAATCAACCTGCTGTTTAAAACCCGTACAAGAAGCATTCATTCCCAACCAGACCTTTGAGTATAACCATTCATCTATGAGCATTCAACTGCCTTGCCCTCCTTCTCATCAATGCCAACAAAGATCTTTTAAAAACTTTTAAGATAAGGAGTCAATGCAGACTCACCAGGCCCCAAAACACTTGATTTTTTGCCCGCTCAAACTTAAGCATCCCTAGGAACACCCCTCGGCCTACCTGCGGTACAAGCCGCGTTGGTAGCGGCTTGTAGCTTGAAACGTATTGTGCTACTAAACCACAACTTGTTTTCTGATTTCTTGGAACAACCTTCGTGCTCTCAATCAGATACAACCAAACATAGAGATTATCGAACAAGTTAAGCAGGACTTAAGGCTAGTTGCTACCTAGCTTAAAAATATGCAAGAAACTCTTCTCATATGCCAAGCACTTTCCTTTATGAAGCGTTAAGGCAGTTAGTCCAGAGCCTGTCCTGGAAATGGAACCAAAGGCTTGGCGCTCTTTTAGGCCGTATTTTCTGGCGGTTTTTGCCCTCCAGAAAGAATATTGCCACCAGGGCAGCAGGCCTGCATTTGTCAGTGGACACCAACAAGGCACGCTCTGTAGCAAAATCCAGCCTTATCCATTCCGGCAGGTCTTTTCTGGATCCCTTTTTGTGTCGCAGCTTGGATCACAGATTTGTCCTGGAGCATATTGAATTCCAGCAGCCTGAGAACTTCAGCGCTGTAGTAAAACTCTCGAGACCGGTGGTGGGAATTACTGGACATTTCGGGGCCTGGGAGCTTCTGGCCGGGATTCTGGGGCTATACTTCTCTAAACGACCAGCGCAAATCATAGTCCGTCAGCCCAAAAAAGCTGCCCTAAGCCGGACGCTGACCCATCTGCGCTCCCACGCAGGACTCCAGGTGATCTCCAACCGCCAAAGTGTTTTCAAGGTGCTCCGCTGCCTGAAAAAAAATGGCATATCAGCCTTCCTTGTAGATCACAATTGCGGTCGGAGTAAGGCGATTTTTTTGCCATTTTTGCAAAAGTACGCAGCAGTCAATATGGGCCCTGCAATCCTGGCCTTGAGAGCCCAGGCTGTAGTCTGGCCGGTCTTCCTGGCCCGGGGGCAGGAGGGAAAGTACCTGCTCTATAGCTGGCCCTGTCTGGATACTGCCGCCTTAAGCGGAGATTTCAGCTCCAAAGTACAGCAGGTGGCAATTTTCTACACCAAAGCTGTAGAACAAATGGTGCTCAAGCATCCTGAACAATGGTTCTGGATGCACAGGAGATGGAAGACCAGGCCTGACTGGGAAAAAAAGAAAAAGGCCTGAGGGTAGCAGCTCCCCCAGGCCAATATTTAACCAAACTCCTACCTGCACCTGATCTCTTACCCAGCACTAGCTTTGGGCAAAGGCCTTTTCAAAATTAGGCACCACCTGTTTCTTGCGGCTCATAACGCCATCCAGCCAGACCCGGTCCCCTTCTGGCTTCTTGCCAAAGGCCTTTTCCACCATTTCTGGCTTATCCGAAACAATGAGCATTTCAGTGCCTTCTTTCATAATGTCTGTTAACAGCAAAAACACGCTATGATAATTCCCTTCTCCTTTCAAGGAATTGATATCCTTAACAATATCTTCCTTTACCTTATCCAGCAGAGACAAATCCACCACTTCGATTTGGCCTATGCCCACCTTGTTGCCTGCCATATCAAAGTCCTTGTAGTCCCGCATGACCAGCTTTCGTACAGGAGTCCCCTCAATAGCGGACTTGACCTTGAACATCTCCAGGCCCAAATCTGTCAAACTCTGGATACCGGCCTTACGAGCCAGATCCTCCGCCGCCTTTTTATCTGTGTCTGTACAGGTGGCAGACTTAAAGACTACTGTATCGCTTAAAATGGAACAGGCCATGATTCCGGCGATGTTTTTCGGCAGCTCTACATTATAAAAATCATACATATACTTGAGCACAGTGCAAGAGCAGCCCACCGGCCAGATCCAGGCCTCCACCGGGTTCGGAGTGGTCACATCTCCAATCTTATGGTGATCCACAATACCCAAAATCTCGCCTTGATCCAGATTATCCAGGCTCTGGGATCGATCCGAGTGGTCCACCAAATAAACCTGTTTACCGCTGGCATCAGTGAGAAGCTCTGGAGCGTCTACCCCAAACTTCTCCAGTACGAACTTACTCTCCGGGCTAAGTTCGCCTTGCACACCAGGCACACACTCCTGTCCAAGCTTACTCTTCAGATCAGCCAAAGCAATTGCTGCACAGACTGTATCTGTATCCGGACTCTTGTGCCCTACTACATAAGCTGCCATGTCCCTTACCTCCTTGTATATTTGCTTTTTTCCATGCATCCGTCCTGACGACTTTGTGATAAATAGCACAACATAATCTCTCTGCCAAGTGCTGTAAGGGTACTAATTATGATCTAGTATCTTAAGCAAGCAAAATCATAATTATTCACTTCCTGAGCTCAAAATTTGGGAACTGGCAAGGCCAGGGCCTGGAGGTATCGGCCAACAGGACGAGAAAATCTTTCATATCAGGAAAACCAAAAGAGCCGCACCCGCAACCAAAAGCTGATAAGCCCTTTTGTTTCGAAGGGACAAGATAGGGCCCAGCAAGCCCAAACTCCAGATTTGCTCCCAGGCCAGACCCTGTAGCTCCAAGGTCCAAAAGCCAAGGGCCATTTGTAACAAATAATAGCAGGCCAGAAAGCTCAGCACATACAAAAGAGCATTGGCTACAGCCAACTGCAACAATCCTTTTTTGACCAGGATCTCGGGTTGAAACCTGTCGCTTTCTTGTCTGGCCCACTGAAGGAGCTGATTATAGCTGGCGTTCTGTTGCATACGCTGCCAAATCTCCAGCTTGGAACCCAATTTCGCCAGAAGCACGCTGGGCAAAAGTAGAAGTATAATTTGGCCTGGGTCCTGAAATTCTAAGGCCAGGGCCAAGGTCAAACTCAAAAAAGTGGCCAGTATACGGTGGGGCGGAACATAGGTGCCTGCAGGAAAGGCATCTAACCAAAAAAGCTCAAAAAATATAGCTACACCAAGGCTGGTGGCCCAGTCTCCGCTGATGTAGCCAAAAAAAAGACCCACAGCCAGGGGCAGATCCCAAAATCCCGGATTAAAGGCAAACCTGCACAGGGATAGCAGGCCAAAAAAAAACCTGCGCCCAGGGTGAGCCAAAGGATTTGTATATCCATAGAGTGAGTCTTCCTGGATCAAAGTTGCTTGACCAGCTACCAGATCGGCTTGACCTGTACCTGGATATTCGGCACACAACGAAAATCCAGCCTAATGCCCTTATCCTGGAAAAAACGCAAACAATGCATATCATCCTGACTCAAAGCTATATGATCGCAGATCTGCCTTTTACCAGGCGCATAGTGGAGATTGCCGATATTTAGAGCATGAAAGTTTACCCCTGCTTCAAAAGCAGCCTTGGCATCTTCACAACTATGAAAAAGCAGAAAAATATCTTTGGAATATCTATAATTATAAATCCTGGACACTTGCTCCAGGATCCCGGCTAAAGTACTGAAGGTTATCTCTACCCCTTGAGGCACCGCAAGTTTGATGATCTCCTGCTGCAAGGGATCTTGGGCCAGTTCGTCATTGCCCACCACAATACTCCGGGCATTGGAATAAGGCAGCCAAGTCTCAATTACCTGGCCATGCACTAATCTGTTGTCTACCCTGGCCCAGACTCTGAATCTATCCATCTGTCACCTTTTGTTTCAGGACTTCTCCAGCAACCACAATGCCCTGTTGACCAGCAGACTTGGCCTGCAGGGCTAAATCTTGCAATTTCAAATCCCTGCTGCCCAGTATCTTGAGCAACATAGGCAGATTGGCCCCTGTAATCACCTCCAGTCTACCGGAGCCCAACAAAGAAAGGCTTAGATTGCTTGGAGAACCTCCGAACATATCTGTGAGTACAAGCACGCCTTGCCCCCTATCAACTTCCTGGATCCCTGCCTTGATATCCTGCAGGATATCCTCCATGTTGTGCTGTACATTCACAGAAACAGCCAAGCAGCCCTGCTGCTCACCCAATATTCCTTCTGCGGTCTGTAAAAGCTTATGCCCGAAATCCTGGTGGGTTACCAATAACACTCCAACCATTAATTGATCCCCAGTCCCTGATATTTTAGCCCAGCTCCAGGTGCCTGTGTTCCAAAGAGGTCTGATATCCTTTTTCTTGGAGGCTCAGCCAAACTTTTTCTGCCACAGCCACTGACCTGTGCCTGCCCCCTGTGCAGCCCAAGGCCAGATTAAGCCTGTATCTCCCTTCTTGGGCATATAGGGGCAAAACATACACCAAGAAATCCTGGAATTTTTCCCAAAAGGCTGTTCCAGGTTCCCGGCCCAGCACATAATGGGCCACCTTGGGATCCTGTCCTGAATAGCCTTTGTATTCGGGAATAAAGTAGGGATTGGGCAAAAATCTGAGATCAAATACCAGATCTGCCTCTTTGGGCATCCCGTACTTATATCCAAAGGAAATCACCCGCACCCTGAGGCTTGGACATGCTTCTCCAGCATCTTCCCATTTGCTTTGCAATTGTCTTCTAAGATCATGCACAGAAAAATTCGTAGTATCCAGGACAAGACGAGCCTGTTGCCTGATGGGCAATAACAGCTCCCGTTCTGTTTCCAGGGCTTTTTCCAGGCCCACGTCCTGGGACTCCAAGGGATGCAGCCTGCGTGTAGTGGCGTAGCGCCGAAACAACTCCTCTTTTTCGGCCTCCAGAAATATTATTTCTGCATTCAAGCCTTCTTGTTCCAACCAATGCAGAGCCTGTTGCCAGTCCTGCAAAAATTCGTGTTGTCTTATGTCCATGCCCAGGGCCAAACCTCGGTAGTCTTTGGGGTTTTCCAGCTTAAACAGGCTTATCAGCCTGGAAAGCATACTCACAGGAAGACCGTCCACACAAAAAAAGCCCAGATCTTCGAACACCTTCAAGGCCGTGCTTTTGCCTGCTCCGGACAAGCCGGTCAGAACCAAAACAGGAAACTGCTCTTTGCTCATCATTTCCTACAATCTGGATAATACCAAGGAGACATGGCACCTGCCTGTCTAAGCCCCGCGCAAAAGATTCCAAAGCCCATTTGCGCCTCTAGCCTCCATAAAGGTCTGTCTAAAGCCTGGATCCTTGAGAAGCCTGGAAACATGAGCCAGGATGCGCAAATGCTGTCCCGCAACATGCTCCGGGGCCAGGACTAAAAAAAATATACGACATGTTTTGTTGTCCAGGGCAGTAAACTCAACCCCCTGCAGGCTCCTGCCCACTATAAGCACTATATCTTGTAGCTCATCCATCTTGCCGTGGGGGATAGCCACCCCGTCGCCAATGCCAGTACTGCCTAAATTTTCCCGCTCCATAAGCACAGCGTGGGCCTTTTCCACGTCTAGCGCCTGCAACTTTCCATTCAGGGGGCTTAGCAGCTCATACAAGACATCAGGCTTGTTCGCCGACTTCAGATCCGGGAGGATTAAGTCTTTGTCCAGATAATCTGCAAGTTGCATAGGCTACATCCCAGGATCTATCAGTCTGTATTCGCCTTTATGTCGCTGATAAAGTACGTTGACCCGGTTCTTGTCCGCATTAAAGAAAACCAGAAACTCATAGTCGGACTTTTGCAATTGGCTGATGGCCTCTTGTACATCCATGGGCTTGTTGTCTATGCCCTCGGTCCTTAAAGCCAGGCCGGACTCATCAGGTGCTGGCGCTCCAGGATTCAACGGGGGCTGCAAAGTCTCACCCTTTGGGAATCTTTTCTTGCGCTTGTCCTTTTGTTTGTCTTTGAGCTTGCGCACCTGGACTTCCATTTTGTCCAGGACCGAATCCAGGGTGGCGTACATATCCTCTGTTTCGTCCTGGGCTGAAAGGTGTATATCGTCAGCATAAAGCACAGCTTCAGCTATCTGCCTAAACTTCTCAACCTCCATATTCAAATGTAGCTGAATATTTTCCGGATTCTTGATATACTTCTCCAACTTTTCAAACTTGGTCCTTGCGTATTCCTTGAGCTGCTCAGATGGCTCGAAGTTCTTGAAATTGATGACTATCTCCATGCGCTTACCTCCCGAACTGAATGTCTGTCCCAGACTGATTCCATGTATGACTTCTTCGCCTTCGGGTTGTAAACCGCCCAAGGCTTCCCTGCACATATGCTCAACCTGGCTAATGTCTCTTTTTCCTTTTGGAAGAGGAAGGTATGCCTAGTGCCTCCCTGTACTTGGCCACAGTCCTGCGAGCTATTTCCACTTGTAGCTTGTTCTGTAAAAACTCTACCAGCTTCTTGTCACTGAGAGGCCTTTTCTGATCCTCCTCTGAGATCATTTTCTGTATCTGAGCCTTGACGCTCTGGGAAGCTACAAATCCGCCTCCATGGACTCCCAGGCCACTGTTGAAAAAATACTTTAATTCAAAAATCCCAAATGGGGTGGAAATGTATTTATTGTTGGTGATCCTGCTCACAGTGGACTCGTGCACTTCAACATCCTCAGCCACATCTTTGAGCACCAAGGGCCTTAATCTGCTGACCCCATTTTCAAAAAAATCCCTTTGAAACCTGACAATGCTCTCCACTACTCTATAGAGGGTGCGCTGTCTCTGCTGCAGGCTTTTCATCAGCCACAAGGCTTCCCTGAGCTGATCCTGCAGAAAATCCTTGGTCTTGCCTTTCCTGTTGCCTATCTCCTGCAAATACTGGGGATTGAGCTGTAAGTCAGGCATGCCTTCTTCATTCAGCATTATCACGAATTCGTCATCTATCTTATAGACATAAGCATCAGGGATCACATAAAATGTTTCACCAGTGCCAAAGCTGTTCCCAGGCCTGGGATCCAGGCTCTGGATTATTTCCATGTACTCCAGAACCTCTTCTCTACTCAGACCCAGCTTCTTTGCCAGTACCTGATAGTCCTGTTCATGCAAATCCTGGAGATGCTCTTGCAGCATGTCTTGCAAGACCTGATCCAACCTGCCCTGCACCCTGAGCTGAATCATCAGGCATTCGCCCAAATCCCTGCTAGCCACACCCACAGGATCGAACTCCTGCACTTTGGCCAAAACATTTCCAACCTGTTCTTCTGCACAGCCTAGACTCTGGGCGATCTCCTGGGGGCTGATCTGCAAATACCCATGGGAATCCAGATTGCCAATGATCATTTCTCCGATGCTTCTTTGCTCCGGGGTAAAATCAGAGAGGAAAAGCTGCCAGTAGAGGTGGCTTTGCAAGGAAGGTTTGGCAGCGCAGGTGGCCTCAAAAGACACCATCTGTTCCGGAATCTCCCTCTCCCCAACCAATTTAGAGGAGCTGGAGAAGTTGCCCAAATAATCCTCCCATTCAGCATTCCTAAGCAGGCTGGACTCCTGAACGTCGAATTTCTGAAATCTTTCTCCAGACTCATTGGCCTCGGAGATCTCCTCTGCTTGCAGTTCAGCTTGCCTTTCTTCTAAAAGAGGATTCTCCAAAAGGGCTTCCTGCACAGTGTCCATCAGCTCCTGCCTGGAAAGCTGTAAAAGCTTAATAGCCTGCTGCAATTGGGGGGTCATCACCAATTGCTGGCTGAGCTTCAGGTTCTGGCGCAGTTCCAATGCCATAAGTCTATCTTATCATCCTGCTTTTTCTGTTATTTTTTTGTGATGCAAATATTTTGCCACAGACCCAGAAGCAATGCAAACAAATATTTATATTCTCAGAAGCATATCCATACTCCTGAAAACATACGCTCCTAAAGCCAAGTATCCAGACTCCATGGATCCTGAAAAGGCAAGCATACGCAAATGCTAAAGCCGAAACTCCTGACCCAAGTAAAGCTGCCTGGCTTGGGCATCCTCCACGATTTCAGCTGGAGCACCCTGCATGATGATCCTTCCTTCATAGACCAGATGGACCTTGTCACAAATATGCATGGTTTCTCGCACATTATGATCTGAAATCAGCACCCCTATTCCTTTTTGCTTCAGATCCAGTACGATCTTCTGAATGTCCTCCACAGCCAAAGGATCAATTCCGGCAAATGGCTCGTCTAGTAAAATAAACTTGGGCTGCCGCACCAAGGCCCTAGCTATCTCCAACCTGCGTCTTTCTCCACCTGAGAGCTGCAGCGCTTTTTGCTCCGAGAGCCTGGCTATGCCCAATTCATTTAATAACTCCTGGAGCCTTGTTTTTTGTTCCCTGCGCTTTAAGCCTGTATACTCCAGGATGATCTGCAGATTCTGGGCCACGCTCAGCTTCTTGAAGACAGAGCTCTCCTGGGGCAAATAACTAAGCCCCATTCTGGCCCTTTCATGCAGAGGACTGGCACTAATATCCTTACCTTCCAGCTCTATGCTGCCCTGGTTAGGCTTGATTATGCCCACCAGCATGTAAAAAGTAGTGGTTTTACCCGCACCATTAGGTCCCAACAGGCCCACGACCTCCCCTTGCTCCAGCTCCAGATCTATCTCACTCACCACCTGTCTGGGCCCGAATCGCTTACTGATCCTGTGTGCGGCCAGCATATAAGCTACTCACCTTCCTCCTGTTCTGGAAAAAATACAGCCCGAACACGATCTCCATTCTCACCTGCACTCACCTCGCTTCTGTCCTCCTTGAGATATATGGTCACCTTCTGACCCTGGATCTGATTCGGCCCTTCCTGAATCTTTACATCCCCTTGCAGCACCAAGGTTTCCTTTTGTTTCTCATATACCGCCATTTTACTCGTAGCGGTTCTATCCTGCATTTCAATACGCACCCCGTCCTTCGCCTCCAAGCGCTGAAAATCCTGACTTGCATTTGCCTCCTGCATTCCGGCTTCTGAGGCCAAAAAGACTGTCAGCTTCTCACACCACAACTCCATATCAGGACGCTCTAAATGCACATTTTGCAAGAACTCTACCTTGTTCTCGCCCCGGGTATACGCCATTTTATTGGATCTGATTTTGGTCGGGCCCTCCTGATCCTGCTTTTCCAACTCCATTTTGCTTTGACTGGCCTCATCTGCCAAGGCTAAACTGGCTCCCAAGAACACGAGCCCTAAGATAAGCATCAAAGCGCCCCAAAGCCCATAGTTTGATTTTCGAATATCCATATTTCCGTTACCAGAGTTAGAAATTACTCCTGACACGCTTTTTTATTTCCTGGATAAAATATTTCCTATCTATTTTGCAGTACCCAAGGAATAAAGCTCTGCCTGAACCTGCCCCTGGACCACTACCTTCTCTGCTTGCATCTCGAACCTGGCCTGACTGCCCAAAACCTGCAGGGAGGGATGCTGTGCAAAAACAGGCCCTTGAAAGACAACCCAGCCCAAATTTTCCACATATTGCATGGCTTCTGCCTGCAGGAGCATATCTTGATAATCGGCCTTAACCCCGTGACGAAACCTGGCGCTCTGTCGATCCTGATCAAATGTGCCCTGTCTGGCTTGGACCAAAAGGGGTTCCTGATTTTGGCGAGAAAGAAACTCCAGACTGGGATCCTGGAGGTGAAATACAGCTTCTTCCTGACTGTATTCGCTGCGAGGAGCAGTGAGTCTCCAAGCCTTCTTCCCGTCTGAGCCGTGTTCCAGTTCCAGCCCCTGTACTGAGACAGTAAACTTCATATCCCTCAAGGAACCCTGTCCCGGCCCTTCTTGGCTCAGCCTAAATATCAGGGCCACTGTTGCTGCCGCCAAAAGCAAAACCCCGAACAACAGCAATCTTTTCCTCTTCAATCCACCCACTTTGACCATAATCCCTGCCACTTATCTTGGGCCTGCAAAATAAAGCGAATAGCCTCCCTGACAGCACCATGTCCACCTGGCACCCTAGAAATCCAAGCAGCGATTCCCAAAATCTCAGGCTGGGCATTACACACAGCCATGGGTAGACCCACATAGCCCATAACCTGTGCATCCACCCAATCATCCCCAAGATAGGCTAGCTCACAAGATTTTAGTTCATAGCGCCTGCATATATCCAGTAAGGCCTGCATCTTGCCCAGCTTCCCTGAATGGTATTCTTGCACCCCCAATTCCTGGACACGCACCTTAACCGCCTCAGACTCAAGTCCGGTGATAACTGCTACTTCCAGACCTGCTGACTGGGCCAGCTTCACCCCCAGACCATCTTGGACATGAAACCTTTTGCTGATTCCCCCCTGAACACCATAGTAAAGCCCACCATCAGTGAATACTCCGTCCACATCGCAGATCAGCATCTTGATTGCCAAAGCGGCAATTTCAGCTGACATGGAGGCACCCTCGTAAGGCCAAGAGTTCCTGCAGCAATCTTTCCAGCCCGGACAAAGGCTGGCTGTTAGGACCATCGCACAGGGCCTGTTCAGGATCAGGATGGACCTCCATGAACACTCCCTGACAGCCAGCTGCTACCGCGGCCCTGGCCAATAAGGGCACATACTCTCTCTGGCCCCCAGAAGCAGATCCTTTTCCTCCGGGCAGCTGCACGCTGTGGGTAGCATCGAAAACAACCGGATATCCTGTCTCCTGCATAATTGGCAAAGACCTAAAGTCCACTACCAAATTATTATAACCAAAGCTGCTGCCTCGCTCAGTAAGCCAAATCCGAGAGTTGCCACCTGCAGAGATCTTTTGCGCTACCTGCTGCATATCCCAAGGGGCTTGGAATTGGCCTTTTTTCACGTTGACAATTTTACCTGTCTTTGCCGCAGCCAACAAAAGATCCGTTTGCCTACACAAAAAGGCGGGTATCTGCAAAACATCCACCACTTCGGCAGCAGGCCGGGCCTGCTCCGGCAGATGGATATCTGTTGTCACAGGCAGGCCACTCTCCTGCCTGATCCTGGCCAGCCATTTTAAACCCTGCTGCAGCCCTGGTCCTCTGAAAGAATGCAGGGAGGTTCTATTGGCCTTGTCCAGGGAGCTTTTAAAAACCACAGGCACATTCAAACGACTGGCAATCTCCTTCAGGGCCATTGCTGTATCTAGGGCCAGCTCCAAGCTTTCTAGAGCACATGGACCTAAAATAAAAAAAAGGCCTTTTTGACTGGCCAGGTAGGGATCTTGGCTAGGCATTATTTAAGCCTCATGCAGAACAGATTCTGTTTGTCCGCACTCCTCACAAATGCTCCTTTGTTTGCGGGCTGCCCGGATAAACTCTCTGAATAAAGGATGGGAATGCATGGGATTGGATTTAAATTCAGGATGGAACTGGCAACCTACAAACCAAGGATGGTCTTGCAGCTCCACTATCTCCACCAGGGTCTCATCAGGAGAGCATCCACTTAGGAGCATACCATGGCTATGGAACTGCTCAGCGTAAGCCTTATTGAATTCGTATCTATGTCTATGTCGCTCATCTATGCGCTCAGCACCATAGGCAGCCTTAGCCTTGCTATCTGGCATGAGCAGACAGGGATAGGAGCCCAGGCGCATAGTTCCGCCCTTGTCCGAATCCCTGTCCCTTTCCTGCATGCATTGTCTGTGCACATCATACCATTGAGTCATCAAATAAATGACTGGATCAGGTGTATCTGGTGCGAATTCGCTAGAGTGGGCATCTGATAGTCCCAAAACATTGCGGGCAAAATCGATTACAGCACATTGCATGCCCAGGCATATGCCAAAAAAGGGAATTTTGTTCTGCCTAGCAAAGCCACAGGCCAATATTTTGCCCTCCACCCCTCGATAGCCAAAGCCTCCAGGCACCAAGATCCCGTCTAATCCCTGCAAGCGCTCCTGCACAGATTCCTGGCTGAGCTCCTCTGCATTCACATAGACCAAATCCACTGCTGAAGAATTGGCAACTCCGGCATGGATTAAGGCTTCATGGAGGCTTTTGTATGCCTCCTTGAGATCCACATACTTACCTACAATACCTATCCTGACCCTGTGCTCTGGGTGGGAAAGCCTTTGCATCAGTTGTTGCCAAGGTGCGAGATCTGGATTCTTGGCTGGCAATCGAAGCATTATAGCTATCTTCTGATCCAGGCCCTCGCTGTAAAAGGCCAGTGGAACCTGATAGATACTCTGTACATCCACTGCAGAGAATACAGCATCAGGCTCTACATTGCAGAAAAGGGCAATCTTGGATTTGAGATCCTGTCCCAGCTCTACCTCTGAACGGCAAAGGATAATATCCGGTTGAATGCCTATGCTTCGCAACTCCTTTACGCTGTGCTGGGTAGGTTTGGTCTTTAGCTCGCCTGCGGCCCGCATATAGGGCACCAAAGTTAGATGGATGTATAAGACATTCTCTTTGCCCAGATTTGAGCGCATTTGCCGAATGGCTTCCAAAAAAGGCTGGCCTTCAATATCCCCAACTGTGCCCCCAATTTCAATTATGGCCACATCTTCCTCATCCTGGACTACCCTGCGGATCATTTCCTTGATCCGATCAGTGACATGGGGGATGACCTGCACAGTGCCCCCAAGATAGTCCCCTCTTCGCTCCTTGCTGATCACCGCATGGTAGATGCTACCAGAGGTGTAATTGTTGCGCTGGGACATGGGCTGGCCCAGATACCTCTCGTAATGTCCCAGATCCAGGTCCGTCTCTGCCCCATCATCAGTGACAAAGACCTCACCATGCTGAAAGGGATTCATGGTGCCTGGATCCACATTTATATATGGGTCCAGCTTTTGAATGGTTACCTTAAGTCCCCTGGCCTTAAGCAAAGCTCCCACTGAAGCAGCTGCCAACCCTTTGCCCAAGGAAGACAGTACTCCTCCAGTTACGAATATAAATTTGGTCTTCATAGCTGCTCGAGTTTTTTTTCTTTTTGTTCGGCTTCATTGCTACCTTGACTCGCAGACCTATAACCCTTTCCTGGCCAAAAGTCCATGAGCAGCACGAAACACAGCCACCAGAGCCTTTTTGCAAGAACATTGAGGAACCTTCCTTCCCAAGAGGCTCTAAAAGAACATGTGCCTTTTTCAAGCCCTCAAACACAAGCATTGACTATGCCTAAGACCCAGATTACCATTTTATCCTATCTCAAGCAAAGCAATCTTCAACCAGCCCAGGAGCAGGCATGAGCCAGGCTAGAGTGTTGATTATATCCGGAAACGGCACCAATTGTGAAAGGGAGACAGCTTATGCAGTAAAGGTGGCTGGCGCTGAGCAAGTGCAAGTAGCCCATTTCTCTGAACTGCTCACTGAAGAGGTGCGCATCGCTGACTATAATTTTCTGATTTTTCCTGGGGGCTTCTTAGACGGGGATCATCTAGGGGCTGCCCAGGCTGCTGCTGCACGGATCAGATTCTCCAAGACAAAATCCGGCAGCAGCGTTCTGCAGGAGATAAAAAGCCTGCAGGCCCAAGGAGGTCTCATTCTGGGCATCTGCAATGGTTTCCAGCTCTTGGTCAAATTGGGTTTCTTGCCGAACACCGGGTTGGACTACACTCCCCAAGTCAGCCTTAGCCACAATGACTCTGCCAGATTCGAGGACCGCTGGGTGCATCTCAGCAGAAATCCAAGCTCCAACTGTATATTTTGTGCCGGAACAGAGCAGCTCTACCTCCCGGTTCGCCACGGAGAAGGCAAGCTGATACCTGCAGACCGGGAACTGCTAACAGAGCTCCAGGAAAAAAACCTTATCGCTTTGCAGTATACAGATTCCCAAGGCAGACCAACCCAAAGCTACCCAGAAAACCCTAACGGATCTCCTCTGGGTATAGCTGGACTCACAGATCCTACAGGCAGGATACTGGGCCTGATGCCCCACCCTGAAGCCTATAACCACAGGACCAATCATCCCTTCTGGACCAGGAATGATTCAGGACATCCCTGGGGCATTGACCTTTTTGCCAACGCTATTGGTTATCTGCACGGGACTGCCTGGAATGGACTCAGATGATCAGCCTTAACTCCAAAGCTCCAGGGGCTTATCCCATTGCAGAACATGCAGACTGGAGTCAGCAGATGCAGCAAGCTCTGCAGCAAGCCGCCCAGGCTGCGAAGTTGGGCGAAGTGCCAGTGGGGGCTGTACTGGCAGATTCTAGCGGGGCTTTGTTGGCTGCAGCAGGCAACAGGAGTATTTCCTACTCTGACCCTAGCGGGCATGCAGAGATTCTGGCTCTGAGAAAGGCCGCCCAAAAAACAGGCAACTATCGTCTGCCTGGAACGGTCTTGATCAGCACCTTGGAGCCTTGTATAATGTGTTTAGGCTGCATGGTACAGGCCAGATGCAGCGGCCTCATCTTTGCATGCAGGGACCCCAAGGCAGGAGCAGTGGTTTCCAGACTGCAGCTGGACAAGGATCTGGGCTGGCTGAATCATGAATTCTGGCATGCAGAAGGCTTGTTGCAAGAGGAATGCAGCTCGCTTTTGCGGGATTTTTTCCGCCTCCGGCGACAGAAATAGCGGAGAGGTACCGAAGTCTGGTCACAACGGGCCCGACTCGAAATCGGGTTGGCGGTTCGTCCCGCCACGAGGGTTCAAATCCCTCCCTCTCCGCCAAATAAAACCTAATCCCTGCCCGAGACAGTTCTAATCTGGGCCAAGTCAGTCATCCCTTTAAGCACCTTGAGCAACCCGTCCTGTTTTAGGCTGAGCATACCCTCCTGTACAGCCTGTGCACGCAATTGCTCTGTAGGCTGCTTTTGCTTGATCAAAGGCTTTAGCTCCCTGCTGTTCAGCATGAGCTCATGCACCCCTGTCCTGCCCTTGTAGCCCTGGAGACAATACTTGCAGCCCTTGGCCTGATACAGCACAGGATCCTGCAAAAAGCTCTGGGGGAAATATCTCTGCCAATTTTCCCCGAATTCCTTTTGCAGCTCTTCCAGCTCTGAGTGCTCAGGCCTGTAAGCCTGCTTGCACTTGGGGCACAAAGTCTTTATTAATCTTTGAGCCAAAACACAAAGCAATGAATCCGCAAAGTTAAAAGGATCCAGCTCCATATCCAAAAGCCTAGTCACAGTCTCAGGAGCAGAGTTTGTATGCAGGGTAGAAAAAACCAAGTGCCCGGTGAGCGAGGCCTCCACTCCAATATGTGCGGTCTCCCTATCCCTCATCTCCCCGATCATGATCACATCTGGGTCAGCACGCAGAAATGAACGTAGAGCTGAAGCAAAGCTTAGACCTATCCTGGAATTGACCTGTACCTGACGCAGGCCTTCCTGGGTGATCTCCACTGGATCCTCAGCAGTCCAAATCTTTTTGTCCGCGGTGTTCACATAATGTAAGGCAGAGTGCAGGGTGGTGGTCTTACCTGAACCTGTAGGCCCCACCACCAGAACCATGCCGTAGGGCTGGTAGATACACTCCTGGAAAACCTGCATGGTGTTCTCAGCCAGCCCTAGCTGCTCCAGGGACAAGGGCTTGCCAGAGGCAAGGATCCTCAGCACCACATCCTCTTGGCCATCAATAGTAGGCATGGTGGCCACCCTGAACTCCACCAGCCTGTCCACTTGGGGCAGGCGGATCTTGACCTTGCCGTCCTGGGGCAGCCTCCTTTCAGCAATATCCAGCCTGGACATGATCTTGATTCTGGAGACCAAAGGCCTGGCCAAACCTAAACGTAGCTTACGGAACTCGTGACAGGAGCCATCCACTCTGAACCTGATGGAGCAATATCTGGAAAGGGTATTGGGCTCGATGTGAATATCAGAGGCCCCTCGTTTCCAGGCCTCTAGCAGGAGGGCGTTGACCAGCCTGACCACCTCGCTGTCTTCTTCATTGACAGTCTCCTCCAGGTCAGCCACCCCTTCTTGGTCCTCAGACTCCGACTCAATTTCCTGGTCGAATTCGGTGAGCTCCCTATCGCCGCCAAGCTCAGAGAAAAAGCTGTCAATAAAGGCCTCAATGTCCTGTCTCAAGGCCACTTTAGGCTCAACTCTGCTGGAGCCCAGGATGAATCGAATCTCATCCAGTTTGCCCAAATCAAAAGGATTGTTTACCAGGACCTCAAGAGATTTGCCCTGTTGGGCATAGGGCACCCAACCGTAACGTTTCAAAAAGACAGGATCTAGTCGCCTTTTCTCAAAGGCCTGATATGGAGGTTCAATCTTGGAATCAAAAGGGACAAACTCCACATCATAAAATGCACTCAAAGAACGACCAAGTTCTTGCTTGGGCACCTTGTAATCCTCAAGCAAGATTTGATCCACATCTTGCTTTTCTCGCTTGGCCTGCTCCAGGGCTTGATCCAGCTGACTTTTTTCCAGGATCTTTCGCTCCAGAAGCAGATCATATCTGGTTTTAACTTTCTGTCTGCCCCTGTCCAGCTCCTGCAACTTTGCATCCAAGCCCGGAAAATCCGGCTGCAGCCTGCGTACCTGCCATAGACATTCCCTGGCCTGTCTGGTCTGGCTCAATTGCAAATGGGCCTGGGCCAGCCTATGGTAGAGATGGGCCCTTTCCTGGAGCTGATATTCATTCTCCATAAGGCTGCGGCCCAGAACATCCACTACCTGGGACCACTTCTGCAGGGCTTCGGAGCAGGCAACAATATACTCTAAGAGGGTATAGCTTCTGTAGCCCCTGGAATAGAGATGCAAAAAAAGCTCCAGAGCCTTTTCCAACTCCCCGCCTTGATAATGTTTTCTCGCCCTGGACCATAGCTCTTTTGGTTGCAGCTGATCCTTGCCTTGAAACTCATCTGATTCCAACCATTCAGCTGTGCCTTCTTTCTCCAGTTCTTCCACCCTGGACAGGCCCTGTTGAAAGAAGTCATTTAGTTCCTGCCAGTTTTGCTGATCTCCTTTTTTCCTGGCCATGCCCGAGGTGCGTAGCAGGCTGTACAGACTCCTTTCAGCTACATCCCTAGCTACCCAGGCCGGTCTTTGATGCATACTCTGCTCAAAGACCTGCCTTCTGCCTTGCAGCCATCTCAAATAGCCCTGCCAACTCATAATTTCGCCTATATGAATAAAAAAAGGCCATCCTTCACGTGGAAGCTCCCTGTTATAAAAAACTCAAAATCAGGGTGGCCTCCTGGACAGCCTGTAATAAGGCCCAAGCCTATTTCTGCAGCCAGGGCATCATCTTCCGCAGCCTAGCACCAACTTCCTCAATCTGATGTTCATGGGCCTTACGGCGCATGGCAAGGAAAGAAGGCGTGCCTGCCTTGTTCTCCAGAATCCATTCCTTGGCAAAAGTACCGTCCCTGATTTCTGAGAGGATCTTCTGCATGGCTTCCTTGGCACGGGCATCTATCACCTTAGGACCGCTCACATAGTCACCAAACTCGGCTGTATCGCTAATGGAATAATGCATCAACTCAAATCCGCCCTCATAGAGCAAATCCACTATCAGCTTCATCTCGTGCATGCACTCAAAATAAGCCAACTCCGGCTGGTAGCCTGCTTCCACCAAGGTTTCAAAACCAGTTTTGATCAAGGCGCTGATGCCTCCGCAAAGCACAGCCTGCTCTCCAAACAGATCAGTCTCAGTCTCCTCTGCAAAGCTGGTCTGCAATACCCCTGCCCGGGCACAGCCTATACCCCTGGCGTAGGCCAAAGCTGTATCCAGGGCCTTGCCGCTGGCATCCTGATGCACTGCTACCAGGGCTGGAACTCCGGCCCCTGTCTCATATTCTCTGCGCACCAGATGCCCTGGCCCCTTGGGGGCAATCATGATCACATCCACATCCCTTGGGGGCTGGATCTGGTGATAATGGATATTAAAGCCGTGACTAAAGACCAGGGTCTTGTTCGATCCAAGCTGAGGCAGGATATCCTGCTCAAAGACTCTGGGTTGATATTGATCAGGAAGCAGGATCTGAATCAAATCAGCTTCTTTAGCTGCATCAGAGACAGAGACAGGCTCAAAACCGTGTTTTTTTGCCAATTCGTAATTCTTGCTCCCCGGGCGCTGAGCCACAATCACTCTGAGCCCTGAGTCCCTGAGGTTCTGGGCATGGGCATGTCCCTGGCTGCCATAGCCGATAATGGCTATGGTTTTGTCCTGCAGAAGCTTCAAGTCAGCATCCTGCTCATAGTACACCTGCATTGCCACCTCCTTGCTTAGTTCGTATGCAAAACTGATATTACGTGGGCCTTACGCTCATTGATAAGTTTTCCATGCCTGGTTCTGCCTGTTTCTAACAGACAATTTAAGGACTCCAAGAGTTCAAGCATAGCTCAATGCCTTTCCAGCTGCATGCTCCTGCGCATGGCAACTGCACCTGTTCTGGCAATCTCCTTGATTCCAAAACGTTGCAGAAGATTGATCAAGGCCTGGATCTTGCCGCTGTCCCCAGTGGCCTCCAGAGCCAGCTCAGTAGGGCTCACATCCACCACCTTGCAACGGAATATGTCCACAATGCGCAGAATCTCTGCCCTGGAATGATCTGTAGCATTGAGCTTAACCAAAACCATCTCCCTTTCCACGCATTGCACAGTGTTCATATCCACAACCTTAATCACTGTGATCAACTTGCGCAGCTGCTTGAGAATCTGCTCCACTATCTGTTCATCGCCCTCAGTAACTATGGTCATCAAGGATACCCCTGTTTCCAAAGTGGGGGCAACATTCAAAGAATCGATATTAAAGCCCCGGCCGCTGAATAAACCCGAAACTCTGGAAAGCACTCCGGGCTCGTTTTCCACCAGGACAGACAAGGTGTGCCTCATACAATTAAGCTCCAAAGAAAGTTTTAGGTTTTTTGCCTAAACCAGAAGCATCTCATTCAAGGCCGCCCCAGCAGGGACCATGGGATAGACATTTTCCTCTTTCTCTACCAGTATTTCCACAATAGTCGTTTTGGGGGAGGCCAAAGCTTTTCGCAGTATCGGCTCCACATCCTGGGCTTGCTCTATCCGGTAACCCTCTGCCCCGTAGGCTTGGGCTAGCTGCACAAAATCCGGACTATACTCCAGGCAGGTGGAGCAATAATTACGTTCATAAAAGAGTTCCTGCCATTGTCTGACCATGCCTAGATAGCTGTTGTTCAGGATAACTACCTTTACCGGAAGATTATTGCAAACCGCTGTGGCCAGCTCCTGGATATTCATCTGTATAGATCCATCCCCTGCCACATCTATGACCAGCTTGTCCGGATAGGCCATCTGAGCCCCTATAGCAGCAGGGAATCCATAGCCCATAGTCCCCAGACCGCCTGAAGAAATCCAGGTTCTGGGTTTATGGTACTTGTAATGCTGCGCTGCCCACATCTGATTTTGCCCCACCTCGGTAGCTATAATTGCTTCCCCATGGGTCAGCTCATAGAGTTTTTCCACCACAAACTGAGGCTTAATTCCGCTACCACTTTGAGTGTAGCTTAAGGGATGTTCCTGGTTCCACTGCTGAAGCTTCTGTCTCCACTGGGCGTACTCAGAGGCAAAGTCATGCCCTTGCATCTGCTGTTTTAGCTCCTGTTGCAAGGCCTGTAGGGCCAATTTACAGTCCGCGACTATGGGGACATCCACAGAGACATTCTTCCGGATGGAAGTGGGATCAATATCTATGTGCACTCGCTTGGCCTGGGGGGCAAAGGTCTCCAGTTTGCCTGTAACCCGATCGTCAAACCGAACTCCCACAGAGATCAAAAGGTCAGCGTTATTCACAGCCATATTTGCTACATAAGTGCCGTGCATGCCCAGCATGCCCAAGTACAAGGGATCATTGCCAGGGAACCCTCCCAAGCCCATCATAGAGTTCGTTACAGGAATCTGCAGATTACTGGCCAACCAGGTCAACTCCTGATGAGCATTGGAAATTATCACTCCTCCTCCAGCAAAAATCACGGGCTGTTTGGCATCTTTGATCAACTGCACCGCTTTGCGCACCTGCTTAATGTTGGGCTGATAGTGAGGATTATAGCTCCTTAGCTTGACCTGCTTTGGATAATGAAACTCCGCTGTCGCAGCCATGATGTCCTTGGGCAGATCTACTAAAACAGGTCCTGGCCTGCCGGCCCGGGCTATATAGAAAGCCTCCTTGATGGTCTTGGCCAAGTCGCGGATGTCCTTTACTAAATAGTTGTGTTTAGTACAGGGTCTGGTAATGCCCACTATATCCACTTCCTGAAAGGCGTCATTTCCGATCAGTTTGGTAGGCACCTGTCCGGTAAAAACCACCAAGGGAACAGAATCCATATATGCTGTGGCAATACCAGTCACAGTGTTTGTAGCCCCAGGACCTGAGGTAACCAGGGCTACCCCTGTCTTGCCACTAGCCCGGGCAAAACCGTCAGCTGCATGCACAGCACCTTGCTCGTGCCTGACCAGAATATGCTGCAGGTGATAATTGGGAAGCTCGTGATAGATATCGATCACAGCTCCTCCAGGGAAACCAAAGATGGTTTCCACCCCTTCTTGCCTTAAGGATTCCAGCAGGATTTGGGCGCCCTTAAGCCTCATTGCCAACCTCCTGCTGCCGATACTTCTCCAAGATATGCTGAATCTTGGTCTTGCCTGCCAGCTTTTTTTTCTTAATCATTTTCAATTCACTTTCCTCCTGAGGAGTCAAGTAGCGCTTATTATCGAACTTCTCCAGTTGCTTTTCGTATTCCAGATGCCTTTGCCAAAGCAGACTCAATTCCTCGTCCATTTTGCCGTACTTGGCTATTAGCTCCAATTCATACTGCTCCATGGCTTAACCCTCCTTAGGTATTTAATACCCCAATATCTCCCAATCAGGTTCTTCCATTATTAATAGGGAAACTACCTTTTTCCTGCTTCCCTGTCCACTCTCCAGGGCAAGCATATTTTTTTTTAATCTCAGCCTAGCTGCCAAAAAACCCAGCAACTCTTGATTGGCCTTATTCTGTACAGGCTTAGAGCTGATCTTGACCTTCAGTCTTCCCTGATAAACACCGGCCAAAGTGGTTTCTTTGGCCCCAGGCTGCACCCAGAGCTTGAGCTTATAGCAGCTGTGATCCTTCCGGACCACGTATTCAGGGAGCCCTGCTCTCCGTGTCATGGTCTACATGCCCATTGCCATCTGGGAAATGCTCTGCACAAGAAAGATCTTTACAAACTGAATACCCAGCAAAACGACTATAGGAGAAAGATCTACGCCCCCTACAACAGTAAAGGGCAGCCAGCTCCGCACCCGGTACAGCACAGGCTCAGTCAAGTTGCGCAGGATGCGCACGACCGGATTGAATGGGTCAGGATTGACCCAAGACAGGATAGCGGAAATAATAATGATCCAGAAATAGATGCTCAATAGGGCATTCAGGATCTCGGCTATAGCTAGCAAAAAATTGGACAGGATAAACATGCAGCCTCCTTGGCAGCTCGGTTTAGCGCTTTCTTCTTTATCTAGAGCTCCACTCTCAGCACTTGACTCAAGTATGCGAAATCAAAGACATGTAACTCTGCTTCCAGCTCAGAATTCTTATAGGCCCAAAAATCAATGCCTGCGGCTTGCGCAGCCTGGGCATCGACCTGGGAGTCCCCGATAAAGACTACCTCCCTTACACCTACCCCCCACAGCTCCAAAATTCTGAACAGGCTTTCAGGGTCAGGCTTGGGTCTGCTGACCATGTTAGAAGTCATCACTGGCCGGAAATACTTTTCAAGGGCAAATCGCTTCAGGATAATATCCATAGTATTTGTCCTATTGGTATTGATCCCGCTTAGCAAGCCTTTATCCCGAAGAGTCTGCAACAGCTCATAAAGTCCTGGCTGCAGTTCAATATGGGCAAGCACGCTGGTGTAGGATATCTCCTTGGCTGCCTGCAAAGCTTCCTGAAACCTAGCTTCAGGCACAATATGCCTTATGGATTCCCGTACTGTATGGCTGTGCACATAATCCTCCTGTGCCCTGGACATATCTGGCAGATCCAGAGCCTGCAGGATCAGATTATAAAAGGTCTGATTGGCCTTTTTGGACTCGATCAATACCCCGTCGCAATCAAAGATTATGCCTTTTTTGCCCTTGATATTCTCTGTCATTTGCTGGCCGCCTTTCTTCAAGGATGCAGGAAAATATATTCCAGCTACAGCTTAGACTGGAGGCAGAAGCACTTTGTACTCTTCCTCCAGCCAAGGCTTGTCCTTTTTCCCTGGACTCTCTAAAACCAAATCCCTGCCCCGGGCACACAGCTTTTTCCAATTGTCTGAGCCTTGCTGTAAGCCTAAATCTTTTCTCTCCTCCGGCAATAAAGGCTCCAGCAAAAGCCCCAGCTCCTGCCATTCGCTATAAATCCACTCTTGATCCACATACAGCCAGTCTCCGGGCTGCAAAAAGAACAGAAACCAGTTTAGCAGGGCAGCCCACAAAGTGGGCTCAATCTCGGCTACTGCTTCTTGATGAAAAAAACCTCTACCTGGGAAATAATCAGGCTGTTCTTCATCTATGCCCAGCTCATCCTGCAGCCTGCTCCATTTATCCTCCAGACCCTTCTCCAGCCTGTCCTGCTCGAGTGTTTGTTCCTCCAGGTCCCAAGCCAGCAAAAGTACCATTTGGGCCTGCAAGGCGTTGTTGCGGCTCGCATCATCCCTGCTTTCACTCTGCGGATTCAGCCTTTGTCTCAACTCTTTTGCCAAGGCTGCAGAGGTCTGGGCAAACAAAGGAGGTTTGTCGCCCTCTCTGGCCTGCAGGGCCAGCTCCTCAGGGTCCCGATACTGTTGAGCCAAAGCATGGACTTGCTGCAGGTATGCTTGGGCCTTTTGCCCCTGCAAAGGCAAAATTCCCGGCTGCCAAAAGCTCAGGTTTTTCTTTCCAGATTCTTTATGCCCCAAACCTGGATCCAACAAGCAAACCTCGATCTGCGTTACGTCAGACAAAAGCTGGGGATGCATCCAAGGGAAATATATCAAGCACATATATAGATTCCTACCTTAAACTGGCATGAGATCCCCGCCCGGAGCAGAAATCAAGGCCTTTTTGCCTCGTCATCCTAGGCGTTGAAGTGATCATTTACCATTATCTGGGGGTCTGATTCCCACCTGGTAACCGATCACCATTAACTGATAACGTATTGTTTTTCTTTACTTGGGATTGTCCAGTCAGGACATGGAGATTATTCCTTATTGCACTTGCAAAGCAAAAAGGTTACAGATTGCAGATCAATCTAACAAGAATTTTTTTTCGTGGCAGGAGGCGCTATGTTTGGCATTGGAATCCCTGAGCTACTCATCATTTTGGTTATTATCCTGGTCATATTCGGAGCCAATAAACTCCCTGAAATCGGCTCTGGCATGGGCCGGGCCATCAAAAACTTCAAAAAGGCCACTGGAGAACCTGAGGAGATAGACATCAGCAGTCAGGAGAAACAAAAAGAGCAGGACAAGGAGCTGGATTCTGAAAAATCCAAGGACAAACAAGACTGATTCGAATCTGAGCTCCAGGGCCTGCTTACCTGAAAAGGAGCTATTGTTTTATTCGGCTGCAGCAGGGATCACCTCTGCCCTGTATTCTTCTGCCCGCCTCAAGGCGAACTCTAAACCCCTGGGGGACATTTCCTGCTGCAAAATTTTAAGTAACTCTTCCTGCTGTCCAGTCTGTACCTCCCAGCTGGCTTGCAACTGCCCCCTGCTTAAATCCAGCTGAATTATCCTGGGTCTTTTGGCCACGAGATCCCAAGCAGAGAGATTGCGATCAAACTCCCAGATTCCATTTACCCCGCTCCAGCCCCAGGCTTGCAGTACATATTCCTGTATCACCAAAGATTGAACCTCTTTTTGACGAAAAAACCGCCCCCACAGCTTTCTCCAAACCTCTTGCAGATTGTCCGCTGTCCTGGTCCATTCCTGGTCTTGAGTCTGTAGCCTGCCCTGCCACCAAGGCTCTCCATTTTTGGTTCTCTTAAGCTCAAGCTTGGGCAGAACTGAGTTTGTCCTGTCCAGCCCAGAAATCTTTTGTAAAGTTTGCAAGAGCATCAAATCCTGTTCTTGCCAATCCCCTTTCAAATTCAAAGAATATTCCCAGTTCACATCAGCAGTATAATACGTTCCCCAGGTTTGCAAAAATTCCTTCAAGGCCCAGGTGTTGATTTTCACCGCCATACTCATGCCCAGCATGTTGCCTTGCATATGTGTTCCTTGCTCACTATAGCTGAGCACGAAATCCTCTGCCCTGGGCACCAAAAAATCCAACAAAGCCTCTTTCCTGTCCTTTGCAAGACTGCCAGGCAAAAAATCCTCTGTCTTGCGCAGCAAGGCCTGAGCAAACCCTAAGTTGCGCAACTCAGGGTAAAGATCCCTTTCCTGATCGCTATCTTGCTGGGAAATGTCCATCTCTGGCTGCACCCTCAGCATATCCGACTCCGCAATCGCCTGCCCAGGATTGCAAAGCAACCAGAAAGCCGCACACAGCAAGGACGACAAAACCAAGGCTAAGCCCTTGTCGAACATAAAATCTCACCCTCCGCTCATCCCTCCTCAAAGGAAGAGGCACTCTATGCAATCCTTTGTTGCTCAGCAGGACATCATTAGCCTCTGCTGGTCCCATCCAGGCCTGGCATGGGCTGATGATGGAATGTACTCCTTTGATTGCGGCAAAAAGATGTGCACGACACGAGGAATTCTATCCTCAATTTCATTGACATTTGCTGCCTTGTGCCGCTTTATCTGTCCCGCAGTCTGTATTCCTGCAGATCTTTATCTGGCGGGGGATCCAGCTCTATCAACACCCTGCACTTCTGCAGAAAATTACCCGGCTGCCTAGCCACCTGTCTTAGCAGTGCCCCAGAATCAGAGTCCACAACCAAATGACAACCCGACTCGGATCCACTCTCCAAAACGCTGACCCGTAACGGATGAGATCCTACCCTGACGTTTTTATTCAGCCTGGGGTCTGCGCTTTGAGCAAAAAGGGCCATACCTTGCTTCAAAGCAATTTGCGGATCTGCCTGGGCAGGCCCAAACACATGATTCCCTTCCTCATCCTGCACAGTACAGACCAAGGCTGGCTCCACATCGAGACCTCTGGCCTGTAATATCAGACCAGTATAAGCTTGAGCCCTGACCTCTAGGAGCTGTTTTTGCAAAAAAGGCCCTGAATCCCCATCCAGGCTGCTGCTTCGATTGCTAGATGCAGAGAACCAAACTGCATCTGGTATCACCAGCCTGGCAAAGTCCCCCCAAAGGTTTATACCTACGGTGACCAACAATATTTGATCCCTGATAACGATCTTATCCAGGATCTGAGCATTATGCACCAGACCCTGTACTCTGGATCTGACATGTTTATTATCCTGAAGCAGATCCTGCAATGTCAAATCCTGATGTATACGAATGCCTTGCAAGGTGCGCCACAAGCTCTGCCTGGCCTGGATCAGTGCTTGGCGCAGAGCCATTTTGCGAGCCTGTTCGTTATTCAAGCCTTGCTGGGGCAAAAATCCCTGACCCTGAGACATAACCAGGCCAGTATGCCAGTCAATACGCCCTGTCTCCTGCTCTAAAACATAAGGAGATCCCCAGGCCTGATTGCTAAAGGCCCAAATGCAGAAAAAAATATAAAGCCCCAAAAGAGTTCGGCTCCAAGGCCTCATCTCTGCCTCCTGCAGTATCCGGCTTTGGCTCAGGCGCATTGCGCGCTCAACCTTGCACTTTGCTTTCCGTCCACTCCTGTGCCGTCTCCAATATCTCCTGCCTTTGCCCTGGTGAAAACCAATGGATTGCCGGATCCTTCTTAAACCAGGTCAGCTGCCTTTTAGCATAGGCTCTGGTCCTGCGCAGCCAGTTTCGCTTGGCTTGCTCTAAGTCGCATCTGCCCAATATATAATCCAAAAGCTCCCTGCAGCCTATGCCGGTCCAGGCTGGGGAAGATTCTTGGCCGCACCTCTCCCAAGCCAGCCTGATCTCCTGCACTGCACCAGACTGGAGCATGAGCTCAATGCGCTCTTCCAGTTTCTTATGCAATTTTTGCCTATCCGGCCAAAGCCCAATTTTCAAGGCCTGGTAACGCCCTCGACTATTAGGCTGTTCTTTTTGCCAGCTGGAAAGGGGCACTCCAGTCGCCTGGTAAACCTCCAAGGCCCTGGTTATTCTTTGTCTGTCCCTGGGATGCAGCCTATTGCCGAGCTCAGGATCTACTCTGCACAACTCTTGATGCAGAGCCCGAGGTCCCAGCAGAGCACATTTTTGCAGCACCTGCTCCCTGACTTCCTCACGCACCTGGGGCACAGGGGCCAGCCCCTGCAGCACAGCCTTGAGATATAAACCAGTGCCACCTACGAGCAGGGGCAGATTGCAAGAGGCTCTGATCCTGGCTAGAACTCGTTCCGCTCTTTTGCTAAAGCTTGCTGCATCCAGCTTTTGACTGCTGTTCAAAAAGCCATACAACCAATGCCTGCAGACCTTTCGCTCCTCTTCTCCAGGCTGTGCTGTTGTCAGGGGAAAATCAGCATAGACCTGCCTGGAATCGAAGTTGACCACCTCCAAAGGAAGTCTTCTGGCCAAATCAACAGCCAAGGAACTTTTACCGGTTCCAGTAGGACCTAAGAGACATATCAGCCTTTGCCCAGGTTCCTGCACCCATCAGTCTCCAAAAGCTAACACTCGGTCTGCAGCTTCCTGCGCAGTCCTTGCCAGACAGCTTCTGGTACCAGGCCCTGCACATCTCCGCCTGCACAGGCGGTTTCCTTGATGATCGAAGAGCTCGTAAAGAGCCATTTATAGTCAGTCATCATAAACATAGTATGCACATCCCGCTGCAGTCTTCTGTTCATCAAGGCCATCTGGAACTCGTACTCAAAATCTGAGATGGCCCTCAAACCCCTCAAAATAACTGCAGCACCCATGTTTTTCACATAGTCCACCAAGAGCCCTTGGAAGGTCTCTACCACTACCCTGGGTTTATTCTGAAAGGCCTGCCTGGCCATGTCCTCCCTTTCCTCCAGGCTAAATAAAGGGGTCTTTGGAGTATCCAGGGCAATAGCCAGGATAACGGTGTCGAAAATATCCAGGCCCCTGCGCACAATACTGATGTGTCCGTTGGTCAGGGGATCGAATGTTCCAGGATAAACTGCTATTTTCTGTCTTTGGCCGTCCATAAGCAAATCCTTGTTTGCCCGTAGGTCCTGCTTAGCAACAACTCAGCATCATCATGCACCTGCTGCTGCGGATCCAAGTCTGACTCCACTTCCGCCATAATCAAAGCATGGGGCCCGAGCCAGCCCCTTTGCAGTACCGCCTCGAGAACTGATGATAATAAACCATGTCCGTAAGGGGGGTCAATAAAAATAAGATCAAATTCCCTAGAACTGGCTTTGCGCAGCCAAAACAAAACATCCTTGCCCAGAAGGCTGTATCTCGAAGGGGGAATCCCCAGCTGATTCAGATTGCTTTGGATTGTACTCAGGGCCTTTCGGTTTTTTTCCACGAACCACACTTGCGCTGCACCTCTACTCAGGCATTCCATACCCAGACTTCCGCTGCCTGCAAAGAGATCTGCTGCCCGAAGCTCGTTCCAACTCAGGCCCCTGGCCTCCAAGATGGAAAACACAGCTTGTCTCACCTTGTCCGTGGCTGGCCGATAGCCTGGACCGCTTGCGGTCTTAAGCCTGCGACCTCCAAATTCCCCGCTTATGATGCGCATGCTTATCCTTCCGGTACTATACCCTTTGGAGTAAGCCTCCCTGCGCGAATTCCGGACACATTGCCTGCTGAAGCTACCTGCTCCTGTAACCAGGTCCATACAAATTCTAAACCTTGCTCAATCATCCAATGATCCAAGCTTAGCTGCAAATTTAAACCTTGGAAGCAAATTTCTATTCCTCCAGCCCCTTGGGTCTCTTGCTGTAAAACCCCTTGCAGCTCGTGGTCTAGTCGATCTTGCAAGCTCTGCATATCCTCAAAAGAAGATTCCGGAACCAAAAGGCACCACTGCCATTTAGCCAATGCACCCAACTTATCATAATTGCGCAGTCTGGCCTGCAGGGTCTGCAAGAGCCTGTCCTCCAGCCAGTCCACCCAGGTGGGGCCGAAATTAAGCTCTGCCAAATCCAGGCCCTGCAGGAAGACAAGCATTATGGTCAGCCTTTTGTCTTTTCTGCTAGACCTATTCAACTCTTTTTCCAAAGTGTAATAAAGACCTGATTTATTCAACACAGGCCTGTCTGGTTCCAAACGCAGCGCCCTTTGCAGTTTGCCTAGCAGCTCTTGCTTCTCCAGCCCGGAGCTCAACCTCCATCGCAGCTCAGCAGTCAAAAAGGGGCGCAGCAGGAAATCGTCAGCCCCGGCATAGCTATTGCTGATCCAGGCCCTATGCTCTTCTTCCCCTACAAGCAAAAGCCAAGTCCTGGAGCTGTCCACAGCCTGTCTCTCCCTGCGTCTTAACAATCTACAGAACTCCAGGCCCTCTATATCACTTTCCCCTAGCTCCACGAGCGCCAGATCGAACTTTTCATCTTCTAACCAAGCTAGAGCATGCAGATGGCCTAAACAGACTTGGGCCTGATATCCCCAGGCACTTAACAGTTCTCTGGTTTCCCCGGCCCTGTCCTGCTGGGGATCTATAATGAACACCTTGCCCTTTGACTTGGCCTGCATATATTACTTCCTGAACCTTCCTGGTTTTGCTTTGGGCTTTGTCGGATTTGCACCTAGGCAGCACCAGGGTTAGAATATTGTTCCTTTGACTGCTGCGCAAGGAGCTAGTTATGCGCTTCAAGGACTTCAAGCAACTGCCTAAAAATAAATCTAAGAACAGATTCTGGGAGCAAAGTCAAACTGCCCGGCCCACCTCCAATGAGCAAAGCCCTGAAGATGAAGAACAGATATTCCAGCAGGCTATGCAGGATGTTCAGCCCTTAAAGGACAAGGGCAAAGGACGCAAAGTGCTCCCTCAAGATCACCAAGAAAAGCAGGGCGCAAACACCCCCAACACCCTGCTGCAGAGCCCCAGAGATTACCTGCAGGACCTCATCCAGGGCAAAGTGGATTTTCAGGTCGAATACAGCGAAGAATACCTGCAGGGCAATGTGCGCGGGTTAGATCCAAAAATAATGCACAAGCTCAAAACCGGGGAGCTTAGCCCTGAGGCACATCTGGATTTGCACGGGCAGACCCTGGAGCAGGCCAAAGCCAACCTGCTGGGCTTTGTCCGGAATCACTACCTCAATGGCAGACGCTGCCTGTTAATCATTCCTGGCCGAGGCAAGAATTCCCCCCAGGGCAGAAGTGTGATCCGGGAACACATTCACCCCTGGCTGACCCAGGATCCACTAAAAAGAGTGGTTCTGGCCTTTAGCACTGCTAGACCCTTGCACGGCGGAACCGGGGCCTTGTATGTCTTGCTAAGAAAGTATAAGAAATCCAGGGGCAAAATCTTCTGGCAACGCTGGGAAAAGGATCAGGGAAGCTAAAAATAAGTTAGACTGCAACATCAGCTATAAAGGAGCAAGGATGGGCTTTTTTTCCAAGATAAAACAACTTTGGTCTGACAAGTCCAAAACCAATCAGACCCCGGAGACCCGGGGACAGCAGCCTGAGCAGGCTCAGGCCTTGCAGGAGCCAATGCAAAAGCCTGAGCCCGCCAGGGGACGGGCCCAAGAACAGCAACCCTGGCAGGAACGCCTTTGCCTGGACTTGCAACAGGCTGAGCCTAGGCTTAGCGTCTGGCTGGACCATATCCTGGAGAGGGTGGAGCATGCTGACCAAAGTCTCTGGCAACGCCTGGAGTTCTTGTTTGCACAACTCGAGGTGCCACCACAGGAAGCCCAGGACTTCCTAAGCCGCTTTCAAGGTTGGCTTCAGGACATGGAATACGAACACGTCTCAGAATTCCGTTCTGAGCTGCAATACAGACTTGCCTTGGCTTTGGATCTTGAAGATGAGGAGGATGAGCAAAGCAGGCTTTTCATTAAGCTAAGCCAGGGTCTGAACAAAACCAAGGCCCAACTTTCACAGAAGATAGACCAGTTGCTAAGCTCCAGCTCAGAATTTGATGCCGGTTTCTGGGAAGAGCTGGAGGAGATCTTGATTATGGCTGATGTGGGCTATCAGACATCCACTCGTTTAGTGGAAAAACTGCAAAAAAAGGTACGTGAGGAAAAAATCCAGGATCAGGACAAATTCAAGGAACTCTTCCAAAGAGAGTTGGCTGGCATGTTCAAGGCCCAGCCCAAACGCATCAAGCCCCTGCCTCCAGAGGTCTTACTCATGGTAGGCGTCAATGGCGTAGGCAAGACCACGACCATTGCCAAACTGGCCCATAGGGCCCAAATGCAGGGCAGGAAAACCTTGCTGGCAGCAGGGGATACTTTCAGGGCGGCTGCGATTGAACAGTTGCAGATCTGGGCCCAAAGAGTAGGAGCTGGCTTCTATGCCAAAAAATCCGGTTCTGATCCTGCTGCAGTAGCCTATGAAGCCCTGCAGCAGGCCAAGGATGAGGCCTATGATCTGCTCATAGTGGATACAGCTGGCAGGCTGCATACCAAAGCTGACCTTATGGATGAGCTCAAGAAGATCAAGCGTGTCCTGGCTAAACACCATCCAGGCGCTCCGCACAGTGTGATGCTTATCTTGGATGCAACCACTGGACAAAATGCAATCTCCCAGTGTCAGCTCTTCCATCAGGGCGTTGGCGTGGATGAAGTGATCTTGACCAAGCTGGACGGCACAGCCAAAGGTGGAGTGATTTTGGGTATAGCCACAGAAATCAGCCTGCCTATAACTTTTGTGGGTCTGGGGGAGAAAATGGAGGATTTAAGGCCTTTCAAAGGCGAAGACTTTGCTCGCGCCCTTTTGCAATAGACACCTGACAGAAGCTGGCAGAAAAATGAGCTCCAAGGCAAGGAGCATAGCACAACAAGGCTGGAGCCGCTCCAGCCCTGTTGTGCTATGCTGGATGGCCTGCGTTAGCCGGTAGTGATCAGATCTTTAATATCTTCAAACTTGGAGGTCCCGATCCCTTTAACCTTCATAATATCTTCTTTTTTCTCAAACTCCTGTTCTTCCCTGTACTCCACAATCCTTTTGGCCAAAACAGGACCTACACCAGGAAGCTCCTGCAGTCTTTCTACGCTGGCTTTATTCACATTGATCAAGTCCTGGCTTTCTGCCTGGGCTAGTCCCCAAAAACAACAAAGACACAAGGCCAAAGTCAACATAGCACATAATAACCTGCCTCTTGTCGCCTGAGCTCTCATATAGCCCCTCCTTTGGTTAGATCTTGAAACATTGAACATATCCATCTAGGACTAGATTATATAGCTCGTATAAAAAGATTGATAAAAAGTCAATATACTTTAAAACATTTATCTGAACCTTGCCATGTTAATAATACAAATCCCCAGTTACATACTAGACATCACACATAAAAAGCCCCTGCAAGCCTTCATCTGCAGGGTTCAGGCAGAAACTCAACCGTTCAGCCTTGCTACGTGAACTTTGAGTGACTAGCAGCCCAAGCAGTGCTAAGCAGGGTCTGCACAAAGGGCAGCTGATACTCTGACACAGGAGCACCCAGGTCTGGGAGCAGGAGCAGATGGCTAGGGGAGGTTTGGTCAGGCAAAACACCACCATCAGATTCTTCCTTTGGGCATGGATCTCCCTGGCCCGCTCTATGCCCTGCCTGGACTGCAGCCCCAAATAAGCTGATTTTGAGCACTCCTGGAGCATGATCTCCAGCTGCTCTAGCTCATCCTTGAGTTTGACCCCCTTGCCCATACCGCTGACGCTGGAGCTTAGCTCGGCAATCCTGGCTATCTCCCTTAGATGCTCAGCAGTGGGCATGATTCCGCCCTGGCCGTTTTCATCGTCATAGGTATAGGGAGCTGTCCCGCCGATAAAAAAGCTGTTTTTGGGCACGAAAAAGCTGTCCAGACCAGGGGTCTGCTCCAGACATTCCTGCACCAACTCGGGCATAATATAAATCCTGTCCTCGTGGATAAATGCCAGGCCTCAGGACTCATGCCTTTGAAAGGCCTGCACTATTTCCGGCTGAGTGCAGGCCACCCCCAGATTCTCCAACATCCACAGGGCATCCTGCTGGGACTGCAGAAGCATATCCACCGTGTTCTTTGCCAAAAGAGAAATTGACCTCTCTAGCTGATCCTTGTCCATGTTTTCCGCCTTAATTGTTTAGCTTCCTGATTTCATATCCCTGTACCAGATGCATGCTGAAACTCGTCACCCACCAAAAAGGCATTTTATGGTAACAGCAATATGCAAAAAGGAAACAAAATATATCAAGATGATTTTTAAGCTTGCATCCAGATAAGCTTTTCTTTAGAGGGGTATTATCCGTCAGCAAAGATAACTCCTTAGAAAAAGGTGATTTCTGCTATCAAAAGCTCTAAAACCTGCATTGACTTGCAAATTTTGCCGTGACTTGATCTTTATCAAGAAAGGCCTGACTCCAACGCCCACTGGGACAACCCCTTTTACAAACCCCGGCCCTATGAAAGTCGGCACATGTGCTCTAATCAAAAGCATCCACTATTCGTAAGACTCCAGAAGCTCTCTCCAAAACTTACTGCCAAAGGCAGGATCTTGAATTCCTATATTCAAGAAAATCCCGGTCAGGTGGTATTCATGACTATCAAGGATCTGGCCAGGGCCACAGGTATGAGCGAAGCCACAGTATTTCGCTTTGTGCGCAGTCTGGGATATAGTGGATATAATGAATTCCTGCAGGAGCTAAGGAATGTTCTGGACACCAGCACACCTGCCTTGGCCAGGCTAGATTTGGCTGCATCTGCCACAGATGCAGACACTTTGCTGCATGCCCTGGTTTCAGGGGGCATGCGCAATCTGCAGCACTTTTACAAGCATGTAGACATCCAGGCCCAGGAAGAAAATAGTGAGCAAAACTGGAGGACACTAAGGATGTATTCCTCATTGGCTCCAGGCTCTCCTATATTCCTGTCTACTTCCTGGGCTGGTCCTTGGCCAAGATCCGCCGCGGCATCCATATCCTGAAAGGAAGTGACTCCACCAGCCTGGACTGGCTGGTGAACGCCCAGCAGGGCAGCCTGATACTCATGATATCCACCACAAGTTCCCCCAACGAATTGATCCGCCTGGGAAAAATCGTCAAAGGCCTGGATCAGGAGCTGATTGTTATTGCAGACAGCTCCCACTGCCCTTTGCTCTCCTTTGCTGACTTGTATCTGTCGCACCCTCTACAAATATCCCATTATTCGGAGATCTGACCATCCTGAACACTCCCATTCGCTACATCTGTCTGAAGCTGGCCAGAAGAAGCAAGCCTGAATTTACTGACTACCAGAACCAGCTGGAGCAGATCTATCTGGAAAACGACATATTTTTTAATCTGCAGCAAAACTGATAACATCCGAAAGACATCTGGCCTGCAAAGATCTTATTTGCATTTGCTGGCAAATGAGGCTAGCTTTCCTTAGCAAACTAAGCTCCTTAACCAAAAACCATAATTTAGGAACGCCATGACTGAAGAGCATAACAACACTCCACTCCAAATCCTGCTTTTACAGCAAAAAGGCAGGGGAGAGAGCAAGATCCAAGGCATCAGGGAACTCTATCCTAAGCGTTTCCAGATTAAGACCCTAGACCTAGAGCACCCCCTGCCCAGGGTCCTGGACGACACCTCTGATTATCTGCCTCACAAGATCCAGGCTGATCTGGTCCTGGACTATCTGCTGCATCCTGATCTGTCCCAGGACCTGGCTCAGAGCTGCGAGGAACAGGGCATTCCAGTCATTGCCTCAGGCAAGAAGTTGGTCCAAAACTGGGCCCTGACTCCTCCTGTATGCTGCGCGCTGCCTCCCAGCGCCAGCTGCGGGGAATACTGCCGCCTCTTCGGCTACCCCCGCTTCAGCCTCCAGCTCGAAGGCAACAGGATAGCCAAGCTCCAGGTCCTGCGCGGCGCACCCTGTGGCGCCACCTGGAAGGCTGCCGATGCCGTCCAGGGCCTTGAGGTACAGGAAGCCCTGCAGAAGATAGGTTTGCAGACCCAGTTCTTCTGCACCGCTGATCCGGCCAACTGGGACCCTATAGGCGGCAAGAGCCCGGTGCACCTGGCAGCGGATCTGCACCTCTCCGCCCTGAAACAGGCCCTAAAACTGGCACTCCAGCAAAAAAGGCGTGTCGAAGCAGGATTACAGTAGACATGCTCTGCTGAATATTGATACTCTCCTGTTGAGAATTCTTCAGAGCTCTTTGTATGGAAAATAGTTGCCAGTTAACGGGTATCATGGCTCAGAATATGACCCGATAACTGAGAACCGACAACAGTTTTCCATGCTTGGTAGGGTTTTCATTAGACATGAAACTTACTGGAGCAAAAGGGGACATTATGAGTCACGTCTTCGACTTTCGGCTCCTTATTTTCCTACTGCTTGGTATTCTGGCTGCAGGCAGCCTGAGCTGCAGCCACCAGAGCAGCAAGGCCCAGCAGGGCAGCGTATTCGGCGGCCTGGCCGGGGGCCTTTTGGGCAGCCAGCTGGGTCCAGAGGACAGACGCAGGGAAAACGCCCTGATAGGCGCTGGTCTTGGATTTATGGCCGGCTATGTCATCGGCAACGAGATGGATAAGTTTGACCAGAGACAGCTGCAGCAGACCCTGGAATACCAGCCCTCAGGCCGAAGCAGCTCCTGGGTCAATCCGGATACCGGGCACAAATTCCAGGCCACCCCTGGCCCGGCCCGGGCAGGGGACAATCGTATCTACAGGGACATAGAGATCTCCGCAAACATAGATGGCAGACAGGAGACAGTACAGGCCCAGGCCTACCGGGAGCAGGGCCGCTGGGTCCTGGTACAGTGAATGCATTCACAGCAAAAAAGGAGCTGCATATTATGCGTAATAAGAGCATTGCCCTGATCTTGATCTTGGCCATATTTTGCGTCCCTATGCTTATATCCTGTGCTGGCAGCAGCAAACAGGAGCAGGGCGCCCAGGTGGGCACGGCCACTGGGGCCGGCATAGGAGCCATTCTGGGCCAGGCCATAGGCAGGGACACTGAGAGCACACTGATCGGTGCCGGGGCTGGAGCCATTGTGGGTGGGATAGCAGGCAATCAGGTGGGCAAATACATGGACCAGCAGGAACAGGAGCTCAGGCAGGCCATGGCCCAGCAGGAGCAGGCCAGCATTCGCAGGGATCAGGAGATCCTGCAGGCCACATTCAATTCCGAAGTCTTTTTTGATTTCGATTCCGCCAGCCTCAAGTCTGGAGGACGTCGGGAGCTGGAAAGGGTGGCAGATGTTTTAAACAAATATCGAAAAACCACTATCCGCATCGAAGGCCATACTGACCAGTCA
Source organism: uncultured Desulfohalobiaceae bacterium (assembly GCA_964494985.1). Classification (GTDB taxonomy): domain Bacteria; phylum Desulfobacterota; class Desulfovibrionia; order Desulfovibrionales; family Desulfothermaceae; genus CAZBUB01. The sequence continues at coordinate 81,020 of CAZBUB010000002.1, forward strand.
GGCCCTGAGGAGTACAATCAAAAACTCTCCGAACGCAGGGCAGAAGAAGTCAAGAAGTCTCTGATCCAGATGGGGGTCATTGAGGAACGTATCCAGGCTGAGGGCTACGGAGAATCCCAGCCCATTTCTTCTGATCCCAGTCAGAACAGACGGGTAGAAATCTTTATAGAACCTATCACCAGAGGCTAGGCTTTGACCATGCGCCTGCAAATACTGTCCTTTATTTTACTATCCTTCCTTTTACTGGTATCTTGCTCCCCTGCCCCAAAGCAGGAGAATTCTGAGGTTGAACAACTGCAGACAGAGCTGCAACAAACCAGACAAAATCTGCAGGAATTACAGCAGGAAGTGCAGGCCCTGCGCCAGGAACAACAAAAAAATCTGCAAAACATTCGTGAAGATATGCAGCAGCTGGTCAAATATCTGCAGATTTCCTTGGACAACCTGGAGAAGTCTCCTGACCAGGAACAACCAGGAAGCTCAGATCCCAAGGAACAAATGGAAAAGAGCCTGCAAAAGTTCCTGGACCTGACTGATCAGCTCCTGGAGAAAATGAAGCAGGAGCTGCAAAAGGAGCTGGACCCTTCAAAGCAAAAGCAGCAGGAGTAAAATGAAGAGCTTAATCCCGGACTGTTTGTATGGAAAACAGTTGTCCGCTAACTGTTATCAAGACTTTGGATCTGACCCAATAACCGATTACTGATAACTGGTAACCAACAACTTTTCCCTATTAGGCCTGCCCAAAAGCCTGGGTTTGATCTGTATCCTCTCCACCTTGCAAATCCCAGGCCCTGCCTTCTGGATCTCCTCAAACAGCTTTTGGGTATCCTGCGCCTGTTTGGGTTTGGTCTTCAGCAACCAAGCCTTGACCTCAGGCCAGTTTGTCAATTTGTTCTGATCCAGGGCCACCCTCACCCCCTGGCCGGTATACTTGTCCTACAGGCTAAGGGCGTACCTGCCCAGGCTGTAGACCTTCATCCAGCTGTTGCCCACACTGCACAGGCTCAGCAGCTGTATAGCATCAGGCAGGCATTTGGGGGACTCCACCACAGCTTCAAACAACGTGCCCTCAGGCAGGAAGGTAGGACTTGGCCAGCTCCACCATATAGCCTCCGATCAAGATGCCCGGGGCTTGAAATCCGTGGAACTCTGCTGCCAGATCCTTAAACTCCTGGAAAGTATACTTGCCGATGTCCATATCTCCCAACCCTTTACTCAGTTTCAGGTCCACAGGCAGATCCTCTCTGCTTTGTACATGGATAGAATCTGCAGCAAATAAATCCTATTGTTTTAATAGCCAAAAATCAAGAACACCCGCCTCCAATCCCTGCTGCTTTGCTCATTGCACAACCACCAGGTATTGCCTATAATTAACCTTTTGATTTACGCATTCTTGGCAGCGAGTCTTTTGCGTCCTGTGGGCCGAACCTTCGGACCCTTTGATACTTACAACTTCCCTAAATAAATAGAGATAATTCTGCGTATGGGCCCCAAACAGGTCCCACTGGTGGACGACCCCCAGTGGTACAAAGACGCAGTGATTTACCAGGTCCACGTCAAGGGCTTCCAGGATCTGGACGAAAACGGCATCGGAGACTTCCAGGGTCTGCTGCAGAGGCTGGACTACCTGCAGGAGCTGGGAGTCACCGCGATCTGGCTTTTGCCCTTCTACCCTTCACCCTTGCGGGACGACGGGTACGACATCGCTGACTACTACGACGTGCACCCGGACTACGGCAGCCTCAGAGACTTCCAGGAGTTTTTGAAGTCTGCCCACTACCGAGGCATCAGGGTCATCACCGAGCTGGTTTTGAACCACACTTCTGACCAGCATCGCTGGTTCCAGCTCTCCAGAAGGGCCAGCCCGGGATCTCCCATGCGAGACTTCTATGTCTGGAGCGATACCGTGCACAGGTACCAGGAAGCCAGAATCATCTTCAAGGACTTCGAGACCTCCAACTGGACATTTGATCAATTGGCTGGAGCCTATTACTGGCACCGCTTCTACTCCCACCAGCCAGATCTCAACTTCGACAACCCCAGGGTGCACAAGGCCCTGCTCAAGGTCATCGACTTCTGGCTGGGCATGGGAGTAGACGGGCTCAGGCTGGATGCTGTGCCCTACCTCTATGAGCGCGAGGGCACCAACTGCGAAAACCTGTCAGAGACCCACGAGTTTTTGCAAAAGCTGCGCAGGCATGTAGAGGAGCACTACCCCAACCGGCTGCTCCTGGCAGAGGCCAACCAGTGGCCAGAGGATGCGGCTGCCTATTTCGGGGACGGAGACGAATGCCACATGGCCTTTCATTTTCCTATCATGCCCAGGTTGTACATGGCCCTGTGGATGGAGGACCGTTTCCCTATAGTGGACATCCTGGAACAAACCCCAGACATTCCGGAAAGCTGCCAGTGGGCCATCTTCCTGCGCAACCATGACGAGCTGACCCTGGAGATGGTCACTGACGAGGAACGGGACTACATGTACCGAGTCTACGCCCGGGATCCCCGGGCCAGGATCAACCTGGGCATCAGACGCAGGTTGGCTCCTTTGGTGAACAACAACCGCAGAAAGATTGAGCTGCTCAATTTTTTACTCTTTTCCCTGCCAGGGACTCCAATCATCTATTACGGGGACGAGATCGGCATGGGGGATAATTACTTCCTGGGGGACCGCAATGGGGTCCGCACGCCCATGCAGTGGAGCCCGGATCGCAATGCAGGCTTTTCCAGAACCAATCCCCAGCATCTCTATCTGCCTGTAATCCTGGACCCGGAATACCATTTCGAGGTGGTTAATGTGGAAAACCAGGACAACAACCTTTCCTCCCTTTTATGGTGGATGCGCAGGGTAGTGGCCATGCGCGGCAGGTTCCAGGCTTTTGGCAGGGGCAAGATCAGATTTCCGCTCCCGGACAACCCCAAGGTCCTGGCCTTTTTCCGGGAATACCAGCAGGAAATCATCCTAGTGATCATCAACCTCTCCAGGTTCGCCCAGGTGGCCTCTTTGCAAATCTCAGAGTACTCTGGATACGTACCTGTGGAGGTCTTCAGTGGCAACAGATTCCCTGTGATCGGGGAAAACGAGTATGTCTTCACCCTGGGCAGCCACGACTGCTTCTGGTTTATGCTGCAGCAGGAAAGGCCAGGACAGGAGGAGCAGGAGGCCAGGCTGACCTGGCTGGAGTGTCAGGACAGCTGGGAGGATGTTCTGACCGGAACCTTAAGCCGCACATTAGAGAGGAATGTCCTGCCCAGGTTTCTCCAAAACAGACGCTGGTTCCGCTCCAAGGCCAGAGGCATCAGAAATGTCAGGATCAGCGAGGACATCCCCATGCAAAGGGCAGAAAAAACTCTGCATTTGGTCCTCCTGCAGGTCTACTTCAGAGAGGGCCCCAACGAGACCTACTTTCTGCCCTTGGGCTTTCTGGAGCAGGAAAAGGCCCAGAACCTGGAGAACGAGCAGCCTGAGTTCGTGCTGGCCAGAATCTCTGGTATCCCTGAGCAGGGCCTCTTGGTGGATGCCTGCTGTTTGCGGGACTTCAGGCAGGGCCTGATCCAGGCCATCGCCCGGAATCTGGAGCTGCCCGGACAAAACGGCAGACTGCGGGCCAGTCATGGCAGACACTTATCCGCACAGGCCCAGGCAGAGAATATGGAATCCAAAGTCTTGCGCGGAGAGCAGAGCAACACCTCTTTGATCTATGGCCAGGACCACTTCCTAAAGCTCTACCGCAAGCTGGAGGAGGGCCAAAATCCGGACACCGAGCTGACCATCCAGCTCACGGAAAAGAGCGATTTTGCCTATGCCCCTGCCTTTGCAGGCCAGCTGGAGTATCTGCTAAAGGGCCAGCAACCCATGTCTGTAGGCCTTTTGCTGAGCTATGTGCCCAATCAGGGAGATGCCTGGTCCTTTGTCCTGGACCATCTGGATCAGTTCCTGGACCAGGTCCAGGTCACCAGGGAAGATGCCTCAAAGGTCAAACTGCCAGCCAATTTCTACAAGGTGCACCCAGACAGCATACCCCAGGAACTCTTGCAGCACATGGGAGGCTACTTCCCGCAAATGATTTCCCATCTGGGCGAGATTACTGCCAACATGCACCTGGATCTGGGGCACAGCCAGGATCCGAACTTTGCCCCGGAATCCTTCTCCAGGCTTTACCAGCGATCCTTGTACCAATCCTTGCGCAGCCTGACCAGAAGAACCCTGCACAGCCTAGCCCAGGCCAGGAAGAAGCTGCCCCAGGAGTTGCAGCAGCAGGCAGATATGCTGCTGCAAAAAGAACAGACCATACTCCAGGCCTTCTTTAAAATCACCAGCCAGAGGATTACCTCCCAGAAAATCCGGGTCCATGGGGACTATCACCTGGGACAAGTGCTGTACACTGGCAGCAGTTTCTGTATAGTGGACTTTGAGGGTGAGCCGGCCAGGTCCCTGGGAGAAAGGCGCCTGAAGCGCTCCTGCCTCAAGGATGTGGCTGGCATGATCCGCTCCTTCCACTATGCTGCACACAGCGCCCTGGCCAAGCAGTTCACTGTCCGGCCCTCTGACCAGGAATTCCTTTCCCCCTGGATAGAATCCTGGTATCTATACGTCAGCGGTATTTTCCTGCACAGCTACCTCTTGGCCATGCAGGGCTCAGGCCTGATCCCTGAGGACAGACAAGAGCTGATCCTGCTCCTGGACACCTTTCTCCTGGAAAAGGCAGTATATGAGCTAGGCTATGAGCTGAACCACCGGCCCAGCTGGCTGGGCATCCCCCTGGCAGGCATAAAAAGCATTCTGGCCAGGCAGGGCATATAAGAACCCTGCGAACCGCCTGTCTTGGCTGGCTTTAAGCCTGGAACCTTTAATCCAAGGACATGACTTATGCCTGAAAATGTTTACTACAATCTGAGCTTGCTGCAGGAGATGGACATATATCTTTTCAAGCAGGGCAACCATCTGGAGCTTTACCAAAAGCTGGGCGCGCATTTGCTGAGCAGGGATGGTAGTCCAGGCGTACATTTTGCTGTCTGGGCTCCGAACGCGAAACACGTCTCGGTCAAAGGGGACTTCAATTCCTGGGACCAGGACAGCCATCCCTTGAGGCTGCGCCAGGATGAATCCGGAATCTGGGAAGGCTTTATCCCCGGCGTGCAAAAGGGGGCCTTGTATAAGTACCATATCCGCTCCAATTTCAATAACTACCAAGTGGACAAGACCGACCCCTTTGCCTTTTATATGGAGTACGCCCGCAGCCTGGCTTCTGTAGTCTGGGACCTGGACTATGCCTGGCAGGACCAAACCTGGTTGCAGGATAGGCAAACTCTGAACAGCTTTGTCAGCCCAATGTCCACTTATGAATTGCACCTGGGATCCTGGCGCAGAGTCCCTGAAGAGAACAACCGTTTTTTGACATACAGGGAGCTGGGCCCGGCCCTGGCCTCCTATCTCCTTGAAATGGGCTTTACCCACGTGGAGCTCATGCCGGTCATGGAGCACCCTTTCTACGGCTCCTGGGGCTATCAATGCCTGGGTTTCTTCGCGCCTACAGCCAGATACGGCAGCCCCCAGGACTTCATGTACCTGGTAGACTACCTGCACCAGCAGGGCATCGGGGTTATCCTGGACTGGGTGCCTTCCCACTTTCCCAGTGACGAGACCGGACTGGTCTATTTCGACGGCACTCACCTCTTTGAGCACATGGACCCCAAAAAGGGCTTCCATCCTGAATGGAAGAGCTATATCTTCAACTACGGCCGCAACGAGGTGCGCTCCTTTCTGCTTTCCAGCGCCATGTTCTGGCTAGAAAAATACCATGCTGACGGGCTCAGGGTGGATGCTGTAGCCTCCATGCTCTACCTGGACTACGGCAGAAAGGATGGGCAATGGATCCCCAACGAGTACGGGGGTCGAGAAAACCTGCAGGCAATCGAGTTCATCCAGACCTTGAACAAATCCATATACCAGCATTATCCAGGAGTGCAGTCTATTGCAGAAGAGTCCACCTCCTGGCCCCAGGTGACCAGGCCCACCTACACCGGTGGCCTGGGCTTTGGCATGAAGTGGAATATGGGCTGGATGCACGACACCCTGGAGTACTTTAGTCAGGATCCCATATACCGCAAATTCCATCAAAACAAATTGACCTTCAGCGTCTGGTACGCCTTCACTGAAAACTTCCTGCTGCCTCTGTCCCACGATGAGGTGGTTTACGGCAAGGGTTCATTGCTGGACAAGATGCCCGGGGACCTCTGGCAGAAGCTGGCCAACCTGCGCCTGCTTCTGGGCTACATGTACACTTATCCAGGCAAAAAGCTTTTATTTATGGGCGGGGAGTTCGGCCAATGGCAGGAATGGTACCATGAAGAAGAACTGCACTGGGATCTCCTGGAAAAACCTGAACACCAGGGACTGCAAAAATGGCTCAAGGAGCTGAACCTGATCTACAGGCATGAGCCTGCCCTGCACCAGGCGGACTTCCAGCAGCAGGGCTTTGAATGGGTGGACTTTGCAGACCAGGAGAACTCTGTGATCTCCTACCTGCGCCAGGATCAGGACCAACAGGACCTCTTCCTTGTGGTCTGCAACTTCACTCCTGTGCCCAGACATAATTACCGGGTGGGGGTGCCTGCAGGCGGATTCTGGAAGGAGATCTTAAACAGCGATGGCCAGGAGTACTGGGGCAGCGGCCAGGGCAACTTCGGAGGCCTTAGGGCCTCTCCTGTGCCCTGCCACGGCAAATATCACTCCCTGAGCCTGACTCTGCCGCCCCTGGGCCTTATTATCTTAAAAAGAACGGAAAATCTATGGAGATAGGTGCAATGTATCAGGGCCGAGAGCAGACCTTGTTTCGGGTCTGGGCGCCCTATCACTCCCGGGTCCAGGTCAGTCTGCAGCCCCCTCACCAAAAGCTGGTCCCCCTAGAGCAAAGCCCTTGGGGCTACTGGCAGGGCCTATTACCAGATGTGCCTCCTGGCAGCAGATACTTCTATCAGCTCCAGGAAGGCGAACTCCTGCCTGATCCTGCCTCCCGCCTGCAGCCCCTGGGTGTGCACCAGGCCTCAGAGGTGGTGGACACATCAGAATGCACCTGGCAAGACCAGGACTGGCCAGGATTGCAAGTGCAAGATATGATCCTGTATGAATTGCACATTGGTACTTTCACTTCAGAGGGCACCCTACAGGCCATTATCCCCAGATTACCTGAGCTAAAAGAGCTGGGGGTGAACACCTTGAGCCTGCTGCCTGTGGCCCAGTTCCCAGGCAGCCGCAACTGGGGCTACGACGGGGTCTACCCTTTTGCTGTACAAAATTCCTATGGCGGACCCCGGAGACTGCAAGAGCTGGTCAATGCTTGTCACAGGCTAGGTCTGGCAGTGGTCCTGGATGTGGTCTACAACCACCTGGGGCCCGAGGGCAACTACCTTTCCAGGTTCGGACCCTACTTTACTGACAAGTACCAGACTCCCTGGGGGCCAGCCTTGAACTTTGACTCTGCCTACAGTGACCAGATCCGCAACTTTTTTTTGCAAAATGCCCTGTACTGGCAAAAGGAGTTTCATCTGGACGGGCTGCGCCTGGATGCAGTGCATGCCATATTCGACCAGAGCGCCAAGCCCTTCCTGCAGGAGCTCCAGGAGATAGTTCAGGCCCAGGCAAAGAAAATCGGCAGGCCTTTCAGCCTAATAGCAGAAAGCGACTTGAACGATGCCCGCCTGCTGAGAAGTCCTCGCCAAAGCGGCTTCGGCCTTGACGCCCAGTGGCTGGACGATTTCCACCACAGCCTGCACGCCCTGTTGACCGGAGAGCAGCAGGGCTACTATCAAGACTTCGGCAGTCTGGGACACTTGCAGAAATCTCTGCAACAGGGCTATGTTCTGGACTGGGAGTACTCCAGGTTCCGCAGGTGCCGCCACGGCAGTCCTGATCCAGATCGGCCCGCCAAGCAATTTGTGGCTTACTCCCAAAGCCACGACCAGGTGGGCAACCGCTTGTTGGGAGAGCGCCTCTGCCAGCTCCTCTCCTTTGAGCAGGCCAAGCTGGCAGCAGCCCTGACCATGCTTTCCCCTTATCCGCCAATGCTCTTCATGGGGGAGGAGTACGCAGAGACCTCGCCATTTTTGTATTTTGTCAGCCATGGAGATCAAGACCTGATCCAGGCGGTGCGAGAGGGCAGAAAACAGGAGTTCGCATCCTTTGGCTGGGATCAGGAACCAGCTGATCCCCAAAGCCAGGCGACCTTCCAACAAAGCAAGCTTGGTTGGCAGCTGCGAAACCAGGGCAGACATGCCACCATGTTGGCCTGGTACCAGGAGCTCTTGCGCCTGCGCAACTCCCTGCCCTCCCTAGCCAGCAATGATTTCCAGACCCTGAAGGTAGAGGCCCTAGGGGAGCAGAGTCTGCTGCTTCTGCGTAGCAGCCAGCAGGAGGAAACAGCAGCCCTGTTCGCCTTTAAGGCAGGCGCCTGGCCAGAGCTCTTGGCAGAAGAGGGCTGGGAAAAACTTTTGGATTCCTGGGAGGTAAAGTGGTCAGGACCTGGATCCCAGCTGCCTGACATGGTTGGAGCCTTAGAGACCTTGAGTCTGCCTGGACCCGGAGCCGCACTTTTTCGGCGCTTAAGAGCCCAAGACCGATAACCCTCACGCCCAAAATGGGCAGAGGCCAAACATGGAAAATGATCAATAGCCGTTCAAGGGGCCTGCCGGATTAGAGAGCCCAGGTGGCTGTGAAGAGCTGCAACTTCGCGAGCTTATTAAGCCTTAAGCTGCTGAAGGCAACTCATGTTGTCATCTTTCCAACCAGAGCCTGCGACTCCTAGCGCGTAGCGCGGCTGGCCTCCTCAACGATTAGCTCTTTTCCATACAAACGGAACAACACATTATGTCTTCTCGTTACATTTGCATTCACGGCCATTTCTATCAACCGCCCAGGGAGAATCCCTGGCTGGAGGAAGTGGAGCTGCAGGAGTCAGCTGCCCCGTTCCACGACTGGAACCAGCGCATCACTGCGGAATGCTACGCCCCGAACACTGCCTCCAGGATCCTGGACCAGGACAAAAGAATACTGTTTATCGTCAATAACTACTCTATGATAAGCTTCAACTTCGGCCCCACACTGCTCTCCTGGCTACAGAGGCACCAGCCTGAAACCTACGCCGGCATTCTGGAGGCTGACCGGCAGAGCCAGAAACGCTTTTCAGGACACGGCTCCGCCCTGGCCCAGGTCTTTAATCACATGATTATGCCCCTGGCCACCAGAAGGGATAAGCAGACCCAAGTCCTGTGGGGCATCCAGGATTTTCAGCACAGATTCAGGCGTTTCCCTGAAGGCATGTGGCTACCCGAAACTGCTGTGGACACCGAAAGCCTGGAGGTCCTTGCGGAAAACGGGATCAAGTTCACCATCCTGGCCCAGCACCAGGCTGCCAGGATCAGGCCCCTGCAAGGAGGCAAATGGGTGGATGTCCAAGGAGGAAGGATCGACCCCACCCAGCCCTATCTCTGCCGTCTGCCCTCAGGCAGAGAGATCTCCCTATTCTTTTACGACGGCCCCATCTCCCAGGACATCGCCTTCGGGGGATTGCTGAATAATGGAGAGCACTTGGCCGACAGACTGAATTCCGGTTTCAGCCATAAGCGGGACAGGCCCCAGCTGGTACACGTGGCCACAGACGGAGAGACTTACGGCCACCACCACCGCATGGGGGACATGGCCCTGGCTTTTGCCCTTTTCTATATCGAAGCCCAGGATCTGGCCAAGCTCACTATCTACTCAGAATACCTGGAAAACCACCCTCCAAGCAATGAAGTGCAGATCCTGGAAAACAGCTCCTGGAGCTGCGCCCACGGAGTGGAGCGCTGGAGGACTAACTGTGGCTGCCACAGTGGCCTGCAGCCCAAATGGCAGCAGAACTGGCGAAAACCGCTACGCCAGGGCATGGATATGCTCCGAGACAGGCTGGCCCCGGTTTTTGAAAAGCAAGGGGCCAAATACCTGCAGCATCCCTGGCAGGCCAGGGATAACTACATCCAGGTCCTCTTGGATCGCAGTCCTGAGAATGTGCAGCAGTTCCTGGATCAGCACAGCAGCCGAAAGCTGGGGCCAAAAGAAAAGAGCCTCTCTCTTATCCTGCTGGAGATGCAGCTGCACTGCCAACTGATGTACACCAGTTGCGGCTGGTTCTTTGATGAAATCTCCGGATTGGAGCCTATCCAGGTCATGCGCTATGCAGATCGGGCCATGCAGCTGGCTGCAGAGCTGCACATAGACTCCCTGCAGGAAGAGTACCTGCAGATCCTGGAACAGGCTCCCAGCAACAAGTACTCCCACGGCAGGGAAGTCTTCGAGAGGTTCGTGCAGCCGGCAGAAGTGAATTTTTTGTTCTTGGCCGGTCACTTTGCTCTGTTTTCCCTGTTCGCCGAGGATGCCCAGGCTATCCGCCTTTACTGCTACAGCGCCCGCAACCAAAGCTATCAAAGACTGCAGGCTGGCAATTTAAGGCTGGCTCTGGGCTGCAGCAGGCTGACTTCCCAGATCACCTGGCAGGAAAAAGAGATCTGCTTTGCCGCGGTCTACCTGGGCGGACACAACGCCAACTGCGGCCTGCGTGAAGATATGGGGAAGCAGGAATTTCAGGCTATGCAGCAGGAGATAAAGGGCCTGTTTCGCCAGGGAGATCTGCCCAATTTGATCCGCAGCATGGACAGCTATTTTGGCAGCCACAGCTATACCTTCTGGCATCTATTCAAGGATGAACAGCAAAAGGTGATCCAGGAGATCCTGGAACCTGGCCTGGAGGAAATCCACTCTAGCCTCAGGCAGATTCTGGAGCAAAATTTTACCCTGCTCAATTTCCTAACCCGGATTCAGTCCTCCCTGCCCCGGACCCTGCGGGTCACTGCAGAGACAGTGATCAACAGCGAATTCACCCAGCTCCTGGAACAGGAAACAGTCGACCTGGACCGCATCCAGGAGCTGATCCAAAAAGCCCAGGACTGGAGGATCGAACTGGAATCCGCTTCATTGGGCTTCAAGGCTGGCTGGTACATAGACTCCCATATGCAAAAACTCCTAAACTCCCCTGAGGATAGGGAGCTTATGCAGCATGTCCTGCAGCTTCTAAACAGCCTGACGTCCCTCAAGCTGGATCTAAACCTCTGGAAATCCCAGAATATCATCTTTGAGTTGGCCAGACGTCTGCATACCAAGAAAACTATAGCAGCTAGGCAAGGGGACCAAGAAGCCCGGGACTGGGTGGAGCTCATGCGCAGCCTGGCAGAGCAGCTGGCAGTGAACATCTCCTAGCTCATCCAGGTCCCAGGAGTAATCGACAACCAGAAAAACTATCAGATGAGGACTACATTCAGGGCCACGATACCTATCATGCCCTGAATATATCTAATTGTTTTCCAACAAACAAAGGGAAATCTAAACACTTCAATACAAAAGGCCCCCATGCAAATCCCCACCAGCACCTACAGGCTTCAATTTCGGCCTGGCTTTGGTTTCCCAGAAGCCTCCAATATCCTGAGCTACCTCTTAAGCCTGGGCATAGGCGCTATCTATGCCTCTCCCATATTTGCTGCCAGGCCAGGCAGCCAGCACGGCTATGACGTGGTGGATCCAGGCAGGATCAATCCGGAGCTGGGCTCAGAGCAGGAGCTCATGCAGCTGATCCATGCCGTGCGGGACGGATCCATGGGCTGGGTTCAGGACATCGTGCCCAATCACATGGCTTTTGCCTGGGAGAACCAGATGCTCATGGAGGTTCTGGAGCATAGACAAAGATCCAGGTATTTCTCTATGTTCGACATAGACTGGGAGCACCCCTATCCCGGCCTGCACTCCAGGGTCCTGGCCCCTTTCCTGGGCCAGCTCTTCGGTCAAGCCCTGGAACAGGGCGTGATAAAGCTGGACTACTCAGAACAGGGTTTTTTCTTTGCCTATTACGAGCACAAACTCCCCCTTAGCCTGGACTCTTACGCCTGGGTTCTCACCCAGGGCCTGCAAGACCTAAAAAAGGAGCTGAGCGAAGAGCACCCGGACTTTATCAATCTTCTGGGAGGCTTTTATGTCCTGAAAACTCTGCCCCAGCTCGAGGATCCCCAGGAATGTCTGGCCCAGGCAAAATTCGCTAAAAAGCTGCTCTTTGATCTCTACTCCAGAAACAGGCAGATCCACAACTGGATCAACACACTCCTGCAGAGAATAAACAACCAGCTCGGCTGGACTGACTCCTTCCAGACCTTGGATCAGCTCCTGGAGATGCAGTACTTCAAACTCTCCTATTGGAAGCTGGCTACAGAGGAAATCAACTACCGCCGTTTCTTCAACGTCAATGAGCTGATCTGCCTGCGTATGCAGGATGATATTGCCTTCAGACATGTACACCAGCTGCCCTTGGATCTTTTACGCCAGGGCCTGATCACCGGGCTCAGGATCGACCATGTGGACGGCCTACTGGATCCTGCTGGCTATCTGCACAAGCTGCGCAGCCAGGCCCCTGGGGCAGGGATCTGGGTAGAAAAGATCCTGGAGGCCAGGGAAAGCCTGCCTAGGGACTGGCCTGTACAAGGCAGCACTGGATACGATTTCTTAAACCGACTCAACCAGCTGTTTGTGGAATCCAAAAACTTCAAGCTGCTGCAAAGCATCTACTCTGCATATACTTCTCAGAGTCGAAATACACTGGAAATCAGCGCCAAAAGCAAGCGCCTGATCCTGGAAAAGGAGATGGCGGGAGAACTGCAGAATGTGGCCAGATTGCTGCATGAGGTCTTCAGCAGCTACAGACACGGCAGGGACATTAGCTTCAATGCCCTGCACAGGGCCCTGCAGGAGCTTTTGGTCTATTTCCCTGTCTACCGTACCTACTTCACTGAGCAGAGCTTTTCTGAGCAGGATTGGCACTACCTGCACGAGGCCCTGGGTATGGCTTCCCAGGCCAACCCGGATCTCGAGCTGGAGCTGAGCCTTCTGCAGCACTTCTTCTCCAATCAGGCCCAGGATCAGGACCAGCAGGACAGAGGGATCTGGATCAAGGCCCTGATGCGTCTGCAGCAGCTCTCCGGTCCCCTGGCTGCAAAGGGCTTCGAGGACACCACCCTTTATGTAAGCGGCAGACTCCTGTCCCTGAATGAAGTGGGCGGGAACCCGGACAGTCAGGGCCTCTCCAGGCAGAAATTGCACCAGTTCCTGCAGCAAAGGGCCAAGCTCTGGCCCGGCAGCATGAGTTGCACCTCCACCCACGACTGCAAAAGAGGGGAAGATATGCGAGCCAGGCTGAACGTGCTCTCTGAGCTGGCCAGCCAATGGCAGGAAAAGCTGAAGTCCTGGAGCAAGATGAACTCCAGGCGCAGGCCGATGCTGCAGGGCAAAAGAGTTCCTGACCGCAATGAGGAGTACTGCCTGTACCAGACCCTGTTGGGGACCATGCCTTTTTTAAAGGAGCAGATGCAAGACTTTCCAGAGCGCATTGAGCAGTATTTGATCAAGGCCTTGCGGGAGGCCAAGGTGCATTCGGACTGGATCAATCCCAACATAGAGTATGAACAGGCCTGTATCAAATATCTGCGCAGGCTCCTGCAGGGAGAGCACCAAGACTTCTGGCAGGATTTTATCCAGTTCCAGGCCAAAGTTGCCTACCTGGGCATTTTCAACTCCCTGGCCCAAACCCTGCTCAAGCTGACCGCACCTGGAGTGCCTGACCTGTACCAGGGTACTGAATTTTGGGATCTTAGCTTGGTAGATCCAGATAACCGCAGACCTGTGGACTTCGAATCCAGGCAAAAGGTCCTGCACAAGATTCAAGACAGGGAAAAACAAAGCTCCAAAACACTGCTACAAGAGCTTTTGCAGAACCTGCCTGACCCCAGTATCAAGCTCTTTGTGCTTTACAAAGCTTTAGGGCTTCGCAAAGAATTGCCGGAGCTTTTCCTGCGCGGAGAATATATTCAGATACAAAGCTATGGTCAGAAGGCCAGGCATGTCTTTGCCTTTGCCAGACGTCTGGGGAATACCTGGGTCCTGGTGGCAGTGCCCAGGCTACCCTCAGGTCTGATCCGGGCCAGGGAAGTTCCCTTGGGCCGACAAGCCTGGGAGGATACCAGCCTAGAGCTGCCGGAGCATGCCCCGGACTTGTGGACGGATATTTTTTGTGTTAGGAGCCTCTCCTGCGCCAAACAGGCCAAGATGGCCGAGCTTTGCCAGGAATTTCCCCTGCTACTTCTAAAGGGTGAGAGCCAGTCATGCTGAAAACCAGGGCCAGCGGCCTTTTGCTACACATCACTTCCCTTCCCTCCAAATACGGCCTAGGGGATCTGGGGCCTGGGGCCTATGAGTTCGCTGACTTCCTGCACAGCGCAGGCCAAAGCTTTTGGCAGGTCTTGCCCCTGAACCCTACCAGTGCAATTTTCCAGCACTCCCCCTACAGCAGCGACTCCGCCTTTGCAGGCAATCCTTTGCTAATCAGCCCGGAAATACTGCTTGCTGACGGGCTGCTCAAAGAAGAAGAGCTGCCTCAGAGCATAGACGCGGAATCCAGCCAAGCTGACTATGAACAGGCGGCCAGACTCAAGGAAAGCTCCCTGCAACTGGCCTGTCAGCGCCTGCAGGAGCAGCCCCAGCTGTGGGCGGAATACAAAAATTTTTGCCACAGGCACCAGGATTGGCTGTATGATTACGCCCTGTTTAAGGCCTTGAAATTTCGACAAAGCGGCCAAGCTTGGACAGCATGGCCGCAGGGAATAAGGGACAGGGAGCCCGAAGCCCTGGAGCATATCTGCCAGGAGCAGACCCAGGTGCTGGAGGAAGTCAGAAGGCAACAGTTTCTGTTCTTCAGGCAGTGGGACAGCCTAAAGGAGTATTGCAACCGCAAGGCTATCCAGATTATCGGGGACATGCCCATCTATGTCAGCCAGGACAGCGCAGATGTCTGGAGCCATAGAGAACTCTTTCAACTGAACCCTGACGGCACCCCCAGCAGCCTGGCAGGCGTGCCCCCAGACTACTTCAGCAGCACCGGCCAGCTCTGGGGCAACCCTTTGTACAACTGGCAGGAAATGCAGAACCAGGGTTTTGCCTGGTGGCTCTGCAGGATGGGCCAGGCTCTAGAGCTTTTTGACCTGGCGCGCATAGACCACTTCCGAGGCCTGGTGGGCTACTGGGAGGTACCCGCCGGGGAGAAGACCGCGGTAAACGGGACCTGGCGCAGCGCCCCGGCTTATGAGTTCTTTAATACCATACTCAGGCACTATCCCTACCTGCCGGTCATAGCCGAGGACTTGGGGGAGATCACCTCGGATGTACGCGAGGTTCTGGCCCATTACCAGCTGCCCAACATGAAGCTCCTGCTTTTTGCCTTTGATCAGGACAACCCGGGGCATCCTTTTCTACCTCACAACTACCAGCCCAACTGCGTGGTCTACACAGGAACCCACGACACCAACACCCTCTTGGGCTGGTTTGAGCAGGAGGCAACTGCTGAGGAGAAAAGCAGACTGTTTACCTACCTAGGCCTGGAGCCTGCACTCCACAAGCTGCACTGGGCTGTGATGAGACTGGGCATGATGTCCGTGGCCAACCTCTTTCTCCTGCCGGTACAGGATCTGCTGGGCCTGGACCACAGGGCCAGAATGAACTTCCCAGGCACTGAACAGGGCAACTGGCTCTGGAGACTGCGGCCCGGACAGCTAGATAGCGAGCTAGCGGCAAATCTGGCTAAACTGACCAGAACTTGTGGCAGACTCTAACCAAAAAAAGCAAGGCGCACTGACACAGCAACCACGAGAAGCTATTACGGAGATGGACATGAGCCAAACCTCGATAGGACAAAGGATAAAGAAGCTGCGCCAGGCCAGGGAGCTTAGCAGACAAGATCTTGCGAAGAGAACTAACACTGCTCCGGAATTTATCCAGGAGCTGGAGGAACAGGACCTCTCTCCCTCCCTGGGCCCGCTGCTCAAAATTTCCAGGGCCCTGGGCACCAGGCTGGGCACCTTCCTGGATGACCAGCAAAGCCAGGATCCCTTGATTGTTAGGCTCCAGGACAGAGACCAGGAGCTGGGTCTGATCACCGGCAAAAACGGACCTGAATCATTGCGTTTCTACTCTTTGGGCAGAGGCAAGACAGATCGACACATGGAACCCTTTTTCATCCAGGTATTGCCGAAGTCAGCCCAGGACAGGACCCTGTCCTCCCATGAAGGAGAAGAGTTCCTGGTGGTTCTCTCCGGGGAGCTTGAGGTCCTCTACGATGATCAGACCCATCACCTGGGGCCAGGGGACAGCATCTACTACAACTCTGTGGTCCCCCATTGCGTCAGCTGCAAGGGGCAGGAGCCTGCGGAGATCTACGCTGTTTTGTATCTGCCCCATTAGTCCTGGTGCAGATCAGCGAACGCCGAGAGCATTCCGAGTTTGATTCGTCCTGTTTGCCGAACCCAGGGCATTCAGTCATGCGAGCCATACAGATGTATCAAAATTATTGGAATCCCTTCCTCAAGCAGGAAACGCATATTCAGGCCCCAACAAACCTCAACTATTAGGTCACTCACTTATGCCAAGCAACAACCTACAGAAAATCACCCTGGGACAGATGCTGGACAGGGCCATTGCTAACTACCCGAACAATGAGGCTGTTGTTTATGTGGACCGGGACTTCAGGGTCTCTTATCAGAAGCTCGGGGAGCTGGTGGACCAGCTAGCCAGGGGATTGCTGGCCCTGGGGGTGCAAAAAGGAGAAAAAGTGGCTATCTGGGCCACCAACGTGCCCCACTGGGTAGCCCTGCAATTCGCTACTGCCAAGATCGGGGCTATTTTGCTCACTGTCAACATCCACTACAAAAAAAGTGAGCTCAGCTACCTCCTGCAGCAGTCAGAGGCAGAAAATATCTTTATCATAGACGGCTTTCGGGACAACGACTATGTGCAGACCATGTATGAGCTGGTCCCAGAGCTCAAGACCAGGGAAAGGGGGAGTATCCAGAGCAGGGAGTTTCCCCACCTCAAGAGAGTCTTCTTCCTGGGTCAGGAAAAACACCGGGGCATGTATTCTCTGCCAGAGCTTTTGGCCTTGGGCAGCAAGGTAGCAGATGCTGATTATATGGCCAGACAGAGCATCCTGGATGCCCATGACGTGGTCAATATGCAATACACCTCAGGGACTACTGGTTTTCCCAAGGGGGTCATGCTCAGCCATTACAACATCGCCAACAACGGTTATTGGATAGGGGAGCATCAGCGTCTAGGTCCCTGGGATCGCATCTGCTTGCCTGTGCCACTTTTCCATTGTTTTGGCTGCGTGCTTGGCGTGCTGGCTGCTGTAAGCCACTGCAGCACCCTGGTTATCCTGGAGGAATTCAATCCGGTCCTGGCCATGACCGCAATACACGCAGAGAAGTGCACCGCCTTGTACGGTGTGCCCACCATGTTCATAGCCATCCTGGAGCACAGCCTGTTTCCCAGATTTGATTACAACAGTCTTCGCACCGGGATAATGGCCGGCTCGCCCTGTCCCATCCGGGTCATGCGTCAGGTCATGGATTCCATGCACATGCAGGAAATCACTATCTGCTATGGCCAGACCGAAGCCTCCCCTGTAATCACCCAGACCCGGGCAGATGATGATATCCAGAAGCGGGTAGAGACTGTGGGCCGGGCCATGCCTGAGATCGAACTTAAGATAGTGGATCCGGAGACAGGTCAGGAACTCCCTTCTGGCGAGCAGGGAGAGATCTGCTGCCGGGGCTATAATGTCATGCAAGGTTACTACAAGATGGAAAAGGCCACCAGGGAAGCCATAGATGAACTGGGGTGGCTTCACACTGGTGATTTGGGCTCTCTGGACCAAGATGCTTACCTCAGCATTACCGGCAGGCTAAAGGACATGATCATCCGGGGAGGGGAGAACATCTATCCCAGGGAAATCGAGGAGTTCCTGTACACCTTGGAAGGAGTCTACGATGTGCAGGTGGTGGGCGTCCCCAGCCAAAAATATGGAGAAGAGGTGGGTGCCTTTATCGTGCAAAAGCCCGGTTACAGCTACAGCCCTGAGGACGTGCAGGACTTCTGCCGGGGACAGATCTCCAGATATAAGATCCCCAAGTATGTAGCCTTTGTGGACGGATATGAGCTGACAGCCAGCGGTAAGGTGCAGAAGTACAAACTCCGGGAGCAGGCAGCCAAGATGTTCAATCCAGAGTAATGTAAGCGTATCTGCGCATTCGGTTGGAAGTGTATGCTAAGTGGCTCTCAGTTTGTACGAAGCGCATAGAAGGAAACCGTCTCCAGACAAAGGCCGCAGACCATTTCTTCCCTCCTGACACTTTGTGGAGAGCCGATCTGCCGCAGAAATATCCTGGAAGCCACATCCGAAAACATGGCTTCCCCTATAGTCTCAGGATGCAGACTGACTTATGCACTTGATCCTTTTCAGGTACCAGATGCTCTCGGCCATATAGATGGCTATCCCACTCCAAATCAAAATAAATGATAACAGCTTGGCCACATTAAAGGGCTCCTTATACACCAAAAGCCCCAGCAAAAACATGCAGGTCGGCGCTATGTACTGCAGGATACCCACCTCTACCAGGCGCAGTCTTCTGGCGCTGAAAGCGAAGAACAATAGGGGCAGGGAAGTCACCAGGCCAGCCCCCGCCAGAAGCATATCTATCTCCAGCCCCAGGGAGGCAAAGCTGCCCAGCCCATCTTGCAGCAGCAAATAGCCTAGGGCAGGCCCGCCCATGATCGCAGTCTCCAGCCAAAGTCCGGGCAGGGACTCGGTGTGCACCACCTTGCGGATCAGGCCGTACATGCCAAAGGAAAAGGCCAAAATTAAGGCTATCCAGGGCACCCGGCCATAGTTGAGGATCATATTCATGACCCCTGCTGCAGCAAACAAAATAGCTAATACCTGCAAAAGTCGCAGCCTGTCCTTGAACACCAGGCAACCCAACAGGACATTCACCAAGGGATTAATATAGTAGCCCAGGCTGGCTTCCAGAACAAAGCCTGCATTCACTCCCCAGATATAGGTAAACCAATTTACGGACAACAGCAGACTGCTTATAACCAGCAGGACCACACTCTGACCAGAGCGCAAAAGAGTCTGCACTTCCTGCCATCGTCCACAGAACGAAAGGGTCAGAGCTACAAACACAAAGGACCATACTATGCGATGACAAAGGATCTCTGCCGCAGGCACTGCGCCGAGAGCCTTCCAATATACAGGAAGCACTCCCCAGATAAAAAAGGCCCCCGTGCCTGCAAACAAACCGCTCCAGCTGACAGCACTGGAAATCTGAGGACTTCTCATGGCATCCTCCTTTGCCGAGGCCGAATCCAGGACATTTGCAAAACCTCCGCAAGGGTCGACCGTCAGATATAAACAGGCTCATACCTGGAATTCCTATTTGGAATCCTTTTGTAAAGGTCAAACCAGGCTTGAGTCCAGTGCAGACAAATTGTATACCCACAAGAGGAAGTAACAGATACCTCAAACCAACCCAGGGAGCAAATACCTTGAACACCCAGCCCCAAAATCCCCAGGTTGTCTCTGAAGTAGACCCCCTGTTGCAGATCATGCCCCCACATATCCAACGGGCGACAAATGATGCCGGGGATTTTCAAAACCTAATAGAAATTGTCCTGGATCTGGGCCGGCTGCCAGAAGCCCGCTATACCTCCGGTCTGATGCAGCTCT
The DNA here is from genome assembly GCA_964494985.1 of uncultured Desulfohalobiaceae bacterium. GTDB lineage: Bacteria > Desulfobacterota > Desulfovibrionia > Desulfovibrionales > Desulfothermaceae > CAZBUB01. Next base: position 100,705 of record CAZBUB010000002.1, read on the forward strand.
CAGACATTGCTGTCTCCAAGCAGGACCTGGACTACGTCCTGGACAGAGTGGGCAGTTTCACCCAGGACAACCGAGCCGGAATCGAACGTACCCTGCACCGCATCTCAGCCATCCGCAACCGCAAAGGGGAAATCGTCGGCCTGACCTGCAGAGTGGGCCGAGCTGTCTTCGGCACTGTGGACATCGTCCAGGATGTGATCGAGCATGGAGCTTCCCTGCTTTTGCTGGGCAGGCCTGGAGTAGGCAAAACCACTTTGTTGCGCGAATCAGCCCGAGTCCTGGCTGAAGGATTTGGGAAGAGGGTGATAATAGTTGACACCTCCAATGAAATCGGCGGGGATGGAGACGTGCCCCATCCAGGCATCGGCAGGGCCAGGCGCATGCAGGTTCCCTCACCGGATCGCCAGCACGCAGTGATGATCGAAGCGGTGGAAAACCACATGCCTGAGGTAATCGTCATAGATGAGATAGGCACCCAAGCAGAAGCCCAGGCTGCCAGGACCATTGCCGAACGCGGGGTACAGCTCATAGCCACTGCCCACGGCAACACCCTGGAGAACCTGGTCCAGAACCCTACTCTTTCAGATCTGTTGGGGGGAATCCAGGCCGTTACCCTTTCAGACGAGGAGGCCAAAAGGCGCAGGACCAGAAAGACTGTCCTGGAACGTAAATCCCCTCCCACCTTCCAGGTCCTGGTGGAGATCCAGGATAAGGATCGGCTGGTTATCCACTCCCCTCTGGCCCAAATTGTGGACGAGCTCCTGGCAGGTGAGGATCTGAAGCCTGAGATAAGAGTCCGCACCTCCCAAGGAGAAATCCAAATAGAACAGGGTCCTGCTGACAGAACTGCTGGCTCCTGGACAGAGTCCTTCTCCGAACCCATAGATGCCCCAGACAGGTTTACCCCCAGGCACAGGATGCTGCGTATCTTCCCCTACGGCGTGAACAGGGACCGGTTGGAGAAGGCCATCCAGAAGCTTAAGGCCCCAGCAGTGATAGTCCGAGATCTGGAGACAGCGGACAGCATCGTGACCCAAAAGAGCCACGAGAAGAAGCAATCCAGGCGGCTGAGGCAGATACAGGACAGTGGAGTGCCATTGCATGTGGTGCGCAACAACACCTTGACCCAGATGGAACACTTCCTGCGCAACATATTTGCCCTGGAAGGGGACCAGGAAAAGGAGCTGCAGGCTACCCAAGCTGCTGAAGTGGCTGTCAGTGAAGTCTTTGAAAGCGGGCTGGCTGTGGAGCTGACCCCCCAGAACAGCTATCTTCGCTCTTTGCAGCATCAGATAGCCCAGCGCTATGGGCTTTTCAGCGAGAGCAAGGGCCGGGAGCCCAGACGCAGAGTAGTTATCTACCCTCTATAGGACATAAGGCCCAAGTCCAGGTTTAAGGGTCAATGTCCCCAGAGACTGTTTCCCCGCCTACCAGCTTCCAGCCCAAAACCCCCCAGGCCAGATTATAGACCTGGGTATAGCCCAAACGCTGCAGCCTTTTGGCTACCAAAGGTGATCTGTGCCCAGTCATGCAAACCACCAACAAGGGTACGTCCTTGGCCAGGGGCAACCTCTTGTTGTTCAGCAACAGATCCGACCTTTGTGCTGATCTGGGGAGCCTAAGCAATTGAAATTCTGCCTGGCTGCGTACATCCAGAACAAAAGGCCTTTTGTTCCTGGGCATGCGCTTCAGCTGCCAGGGATAGATCTGTCTGACTCCCAACAGGTACCAAAGGATCTCCCACAGGGGAAACAAACCCAGCAGCAAAAGTAAAAGCACTTTGGGCCACATGGCGTGCAGACTATATCAAGCTGGATAATTTGGCAATCCAGGCACATGCCCGATTCCTGTCCCTTGACAGCCCTTGTCGCAGATTTATGCACGTAAGTGCAGCAAAAGGACCTTACAGGACATTGATATCATTAGTATGGACAGCGATTACGATTTGCCCTGCCCTCGCTGTCGTTGTCGTAATCGATATTTTGACCAACACCTCAAGGGTTGAAGTTTTCTATGCTTCACTTCGTTGTGCCAGTCAGGGCATGGGGGTCATTTGCCAATACAAAAACTGGAAAATATCCGCTCCAGGATATCCTCGGAAGTGAACTCTCCGGTGATCTCTGCCAGACTGTGGCAGGCCGCATCCAGATGCACCTGCAGCAGATCAAAAGGTATCTGCTGCTTTAACCCAGAGGCCAGCTCCTGCAGCTCCTGCTGGGCCTGGAGCAAGCTTTCCTTTTGGCGCAGATTCGGCACCAGCTCTCCAGGCCTGGGCTCAGCCTGCCTACCCACAATCTTTTCCCTCATTTTCTGCACTAGCCTGTCCAGGTTTTGCCCTGTCTTTGCTGATACTTGCAGCTGATCCAGGTCTGTGTCTGTACACCACTTTTCACATTCCTGCAGATATTGTCCCAAATCCATCTTATTTAAAACCGCCAGCACCTTTTCTCCGGCCAGCTCCTGGGCCAGAGCCCGGGTATCCTGATCCACTCCTTGCGAAACATCCAGGACCAGACAAACCAGATCCGCCTCCTGCACCAATCTCCTGCCCTGCTCCAGACCTGCCAGCTCCACCTGATCCCCGGTACTGCGCAAGCCAGCGGTATCCACCAACCGCACCGGCAACCCTTCCAGATTAATGCCCTCCTCCAGGTAGTCCCTGGTGGTACCTGGCACCGACGTAACTATAGCCCTGCTTGAGCCTAGGAGGGCGTTCAGCAGGCTGGACTTGCCTGCGTTGACCTGTCCGGCCAAAACCACCAAAGCCCCCTGCCGAAAAGGGCTATAGCGTTGGTAATTACGCAGCAGGGCCTGGATATCCCTCAGCACTTCCTGTAGAACCTTCTCCAGCTCAGGTACAGGCAGGCACTCCAGCTCATCTTCCGGAAAATCCACAGCCAGACAGAACTGGGTGCGCAGCTCCTCCAGCCTTTGCTTCAATTGGTCCACCTTGCGGCCCAAAGCACCCTGCAGCTTGGATCCTGCCAAGGCCAGCCCGGTCTCGCTCTGGGAGTTGATCACCTCTGCCACAGACTCTGCCTGGCTCAAATCCAGCCTGCCGTTCAAAAAGGCCCGCAGGGTAAACTCCCCAGGCCCTGCAGATCTTGCCCCCTTGCGCAGCACAGCCTGCAGCACCAGCTGCAGCACTGCCGGTCCGCCATGGCAGTTGATTTCCAGCACATCTTCTCCAGTGTAGGAACCAGGTCCAGGCATATAGCTGACCAGAACCTCATCCAGCGGGCTCTGCTCCTCGTTCAGGATCCAGCCGTGGTGTAGAGTATAAGGCCTGAGACCTTTGATCCTCCTGGCTGGTCTAAAAAGTGACCAACCAATCTCCAGGCTTCTTTGTCCGCTCAACCGCACTATTCCTACACCTCCCTGACCTAGGGGAGTGGCAATGGCTGCTATAGTATCCTGACGTTGATCGTGCATGTTTTGATAAGGCTTTTATGATCTTGAAGGCTCTCCACCCCAGCTAACTTGACGATCTGGCTCTGAAAAAAGTGTAAAAGCGAACATCACCCAGGCTCAAAACAAAAGGCACCCGGCCTGGAATCAAAACCGGGTGCCCTGAATTTAACTGGAAGTTGCGGCCAGGTGAATACCTTACTTGCTTTCAGCGGAGCTTAAACCTTCTTCCTGAGTCTTATTCTTGCGGCAGGCAATGAGCACCCTCTTCATGCTTCCATCCCCGGTGCTCCGGGTTACCAGATCCTCTTCTTCTTGCAGGGCCAGGTGCACCAGTCTGCGGTGGTAAGAGCACAAAGGCTTGGTGCTCATGGCCTTTCCGGAACGCTTGACCTTTTTGGCCAGGAACAAGGCATTTTGCCGAACACTCTCATCCTGCCTCTCCTTATATCCCCCAGCGTCAAGCTGTACATATAACCTTTCCGGCCATTTTTTTGCCAGGATGCGGTTGGCCAAAAACTCCAAGGCAGATATGGTTTGGCCCTCTTTGCCTATAATCAGCCCGGAGTTTTCCTCATCCTTGATTGTCACCTGCACCCGACTGCCATTGACCTGAATATCCAGCTCAGGCTCTGGGACTATACCCTGCAAAAGCTCACCCAGTATTTCACTGACCAGATCCTGCAGGCCTTGTTCGCTCACTTTGGGCTTGGCCTGAATCACTGCGTTTTTGCTGCCCAGGCCAAAGATGCCGCTGGAGCCATTTTCCAAAACCTGCACCTCCAGCTCTTCCTCGCTTAGTCCCCATTCAGAACAAGCCTTTTGTATCGCCTCCTGCACATTCTTGGATTCAAACTTCTTGAATTCACTCATATAATCCACTCCTGTGGCTTCTTCCAGCCGCAAAGCAATAGGTCTCAATGGAACTCCAGCAAGAAACTGTCCAAGTTGGCAACCCTCCACTCCTTTTATTGCCTAGGCCTTGCGCAGTACCCACCATTGCTGGAGCATAGATAAAAGGTTATTCGTGATAAAATACACAACCAGCCCGGCTGGAAAGTTCAGAAAGATAAATGTAAGCACAATGGGCATAATCATCATGATCTTGGCCTGCGTGGGATCCCCGGATGTGGGAGAGAGCTTTTGTTGCAGGAACATGGACGCGCCCATGAGAACAGGGGTTACATACAAGGGATCCTTAGCCGAAAGATCAGCCAGCCAGACAATGTCAGTTAGGGGCACTTGAGGAATGAAAGAGGCATGCCTGAGCTCTACAGCGCCTAGAAGTGCCTCATATAAAGCAATAAACACTGGTATCTGCAAAAGCATAGGGAGGCAGCCCCCTGCAGGGTTGACCTTATAGGTCTTGTAGAGCCGCATGACCTCCTGATTCATTTTCTGCCGATCATCCTTATACTTCTCTTTGAGCTCCTTCATCATGGGCTGGAGCTTCTTCATTTTCTCCATGGATTTATAGCTCTTATGGGACAGGGGCCAAAACAGGATCTTGATCACAATGGTCAACATGATAATGGCCAGACCATAGTTGCCTACAAATCCATAAAAAAACTTCAGAACCTTAACCAGGGGAGAAGCAATAATATTCAGCCAGCCGTAATTCAGAGCCTCTTCCAGATTATTGGGCATACCCTGCAGATAGTCATCCTGCTTAGGTCCCAGATAATAAGCAAAATCTATCTCCTGACCCACGTCAGGGGACATTTCCACCCTTTCCTCCAAGGTGACCAGATATATATCATCCTGATAGTCAGTCCGCATGTGCATGGCTTTGTCCACAGGCACAGCCGCAAGCATGAAGTAATTGCTGCCAATGCCTGCCCATCTTGCAGCCTCCGACCGCATGCCCTGCTTAAGGGTGTCTGTGCTATCCTCCTGCTCCAAACCCTCTTGATCGAGATACATAACATTGGTCCGGTTGAAGCGGGACTCATTAGCCACCAATTTTTTGCTGGCAATCTTCAGTCCTAAATCTCTCTGCAGCCGCTCTTCGGATTTGTTAATCAGGATGGTCTTTTCCTGGATACGGTAGCTATCAGCCTGAAAAGTCAGCTCCCGCCGCAATTGCAGCCCGTTCAAATCCCCCTGCAGTATCAGCCTGCCTTCTTCTCCATCTGCAAGCTGCATGTCTCCACCTTGGATGCTCCATTCCCCTTTTTCCCAGGTCTTCTGACCGCTCAGGATAAGACCTAAAGGGGCATGGGCCAAGACTCCAGAGGTAACCAGCTCGATAGGCCTGGAGCCAGATTTTATGCTCTCCTTGTATTCTTTGAGCAAAAAGCTCTCCAGCACTCCCCCCTGGGCGCTGAAGACAGCCTTATACAGCGGGGTATCAATGCTCACGCTCTCAGAGGTCCCAGGCTTATTCTCCAGTTCCTGTAGCTTTTCTGTCCGGACTTCCTCCTTGGCCTCCTGCTGTGTGGACTGCTTACTGTCAGCTCTGCTTTCTTCGCTCTCCTGATCCTGCCTTTCTATACTTTGCGACTCCTGTTCCTGATCCACAGGCACCTGGGCTGGAGGAAAAAGTACATTCCACAGCACCAACACCACCAAACTTAGCGCTAGGGCCAGGATAACCCGCCAACTATCGCTCATTTTTACCTGCCCTTATGCATTGAAGATTTTGGATTCGAACCAAGGACACCTTTTGACTTAAAAAAACTGACTTCCCGGGACCTTGGGGCTGGCTTCTCTCCACATGGCTCAGGAACAGGATCCAGGCCACTTCGAGCCAAAGGATGACAGCGCAAAAAGCGCCACACAGACAACATTCCCCCCTTCAGGGCTCCATGTATCTGGATCGCCTGGGCTGCATACTCGGAACAGCTGGGATAAAATCTGCAGCAGGAAGGAAAAAAGGGGGAACAAAGCCTTTGGTACAAGAGAACCATCCCTAGCAAAAACTTACGCATATCTCCTGCCATGGGCTTATATTTGTCTGCATATCCTGTCCAGCACCACGTCCAGCTCCTGCTTTACCTGCCAATAATCCAGTTCCTTGACCTGGACTCCCTTTTTAGCCACCACAGCTATATCCAGATCAGGATCCAAGCACTTTTGTTTGAGCCTAAAATATTCCCGAACCAGGCGCTTGATCCTGTTCCTAGCCACTGCCTTGCCCACTTTTTTGCTGGCTGCAATTCCTAGCCTGAAGCCTCGACCGGACTTACCTGCAGGCAGGACAAAAAGAATAAAGTTTCTGGAATGGTATTTTTTGCCCCTTCTGTAGCAGGCCAAGTACTCTTGTCTGTGTGTTAAACGCCTGCTCCTGGGAAAGGTAAGCTTGGTGTTCAAAGTGACACGATAAACCAGTCTGCTAAAGCCTAAACAGCCAAACGCTTGCGGCCCTTGGCCCTTCGACGTCTTAGCACTGCCCTGCCACCCTTAGTCCTGGAGCGAACCAAAAAACCATGGGTCCTTTTTCTGCTTATTCTGCTAGGTTGAAATGTGCGCTTCATAAAAGCTCCTCCTTGCAGTTCATGATTCAAAATTTACAAAAAAGAGATATCTACCCTGAAAATCTCTACACGTCAAGAAATTGCAGGAGACTGCATTTGTAAGAATATTTGCCAGACTAACAGGACTATTCCTGGATAGAATCACAATTTTTTGCCCAAAATAAGCACCAGGAAGAACACCAGACCTAGACCCAGCAAGAGATCCCTCCTATACCAGGCATAGACAAATAAGCCCAGGACTCCCAAGGAGAAAATCACAGCCTTCACCCATCTCCGGCCGGGTTCTGCACCATAAGCCAACCTTGACTGCCGCCAATGCAACGTTCCGCTGAAGCACAGCAAAACCATACTTCCCACCAGAACCCAAGCCTGCCATCTGATCATAATTTTCCCTTGACAGATATACTCGCTCTAGTTATATTTTTTGTCTGTTGATGCGGGGTGGAGCAGTTTGGTAGCTCGTCGGGCTCATAACCCGAAGGTCAGAGGTTCGAATCCTCTCCCCGCTACCATAAAGATGCAATGGGGAGTTGGGCTTGAGCCCGATTCCCCTTTTTTTATCATCATGCAGGTTAAGGCTTGCCTGCTCCTCTGCTAGCAAATTTTGAGCTCATAATAAATTTCAGCCATTATGCACCATCTGCTCCCGGATAAGCCTTACTGAAAATGAAGCCAAGGTCCGGGGTTCGGTCCACAGGGCTTTCGGCCCCTACTTCTGGTACCTTGACACATTTCATTGGATCCTAGTGCATATGCCACGCATGTTTACACCGTGCACATCTTTTGTCTGCAGAGCAGAGCCTTGTCGCAGCAGTCGATCCGGAAGACCCCAGGCCTTTTGGGGGTTTCAGGACAACCACCATCTCCTGCTTCCAGACAAACCAATGTATCAGCAAGAAGCCAGTGACTAGTGACCCCTGAGCAAGAAATCACAGCAGGCCCAGCCAGAAGGCATAACTCAGGGCTGAGGCCAGGGTGTTCAGAGCCACTGCTGCTGAGGCCAGATCAGAAGAGCCCCCCATCTGTGCGGACAAAACCACTGTCACAGTGGCCGGAGGCGCTGCCAGGAGCAAAAGACCCGGCGCAAAGGCCTCTATTCCCAAGCCCAGGATTGCGCAGGCCAAGACTCCCATCCCAGGCAAGATCAAAAGCTTTATCAACCCCACGCCAAGGATGGAATATAAGTGCTCGCGCATCAAGCCAAAGGACAGCGATGCCCCAATGACCAGCAGGGCCAGAGGCAGGGCCATGCCGCTGATGATCTCCAGGCTGCGGTCCACTAGAATCGGCATACCCAGGCCTGCCAGGGAAAAGCAGATGCCTGCCAGGGCGGAAATAATAACTGGATTGAGCAGCACCTGGGAAATAATCTGCCCGGGCTCTTTGCTGCTCTGCCCCCAGCCCGAGCCAAGCTCCAGGACCAGGACAGAGAGCATGTTCTGCAGCAGCATCAAAAATCCTGCCAATAAGCTGGCCTGGATCAGGCCCTCCTGGCCCAGGGCATAAAAACAGACCGCCAGCCCGATATAGCCTAGATTGCCATGATAGGAGCACTGTACAAAGGTGCCCTGCTCCTGGGCCGGAATCCGCAGCAGCCTGGACAAGGCAAGCAAAAGCAAAAAGATCACGCCAACAGGAATCAGAACAGCAGCTAAGGCCTCTGGTTGAAAGTGCTCCTGCCAGGAAGCAGAGGCCACTTTCTGGAAGATCATGGCTGGAATGGCCAAATAAAATACCAGACGGTTCAAAGGACCCAGAATCTCCTGGGGCAGGAAGGCATACCTGCGCAAGAGCATCCCGGTCAGGATGACCACAAATATGGGCAGGATAGTATTTATTATTTGCAAAACCTGAAAACTCCGCTATCTTACCTGCAGCTCAAAACCAGCAGGAGGCAGCATGCAGTTCAGCTTCACCCCCATAGGCACCCTGCACACCCAGGCCCAGGAGATCCCTAGACATTGGAGTGTCTCCCGGGTGCAGGGAGAGCTTGATATCGATCCGGCTTATGCCCAGGGACTGCGAGATATTTCCCCAGGCCAGCATATTGTGGTCATTTTTGTCTTTGACCGCAGTCAACCCTTTGTGCTGCGCAACCTGGTACAAAAGCCGCCCCACAAGGACCAGGAGCTGGGGGTGTTTTCCACCTGCTCCCCCAGGCGGCCTAACCCCATCGGCATGTCTGTGCTCCAGGTGCTGGAAGTGCAGGAATGCACAATAAAGGTCCAGGGTGTGGACATGCTGGACAGGACGCCGATCCTGGATATCAAGCCCTACATCCCTCTCCAGGAGACCAAGGCACAGTAAGGAGTCTGGCCTGCGCCAACCCCTGCAAAGGGACAATCAGGCCTTCTACCAGCTGCGGTCCACCGGAGCAAGTCCGGGGAAAGCTCTTGACTGTTGCTGATAGCCGATTGTAGTTTTCAGTACTTGCCCTGCACAGCAGCTGCAGGAAACTAATCTCTGCGGAGGAAGAGATATGCAGATCAAGACCAGCGATCTTCCAGGGGTGGGCAAGCGCTATTCTTTCAGCACTGCCCAGGGGGACAAGATGGTGATCATCCTGCACCATTCCGGGCACAGGGAGCTGTTCCACTTCAGCGAAGAGGACCAGGACGAGCCTGACTTCAGCATGAACCTGAATGATGAGGAAGCCAGGCAGCTCGGGACCCTTTTGCTGGGGGTGGATTACCAGCCAGTGGCTGATGACCGCATGGAGCTTTTGCTCAAGAACGTGCGCATTGAGTGGATCAAGGTAAGACCCAAGAGTTCCCTGGCCCAACAGAAGATTATCGACTCCCAGATCAGGACCAGGACCGGGACTACCGTGATCGGCATCCAAAGGGGAGAAAAGATGATCGGCAGCCCAGATATCGAAGAAGTCATCCAATCCGGTGATGTACTGATGGCTATCGGCAACCGGGAGCAGATCAAAAAGCTGGAATCCCTTTGCAAAGGCTAAAGAAGCAAGAAGGCTCATACCTTGGAAAATATTCCTTTCCTACTTCTGGCCGGCTTTATTCTCTGCGCTTTTTTTCTGGTCAGCTTCACCTCTGAGAAGCTGCGCCTGCCTTCGGTACTGATCTATATCGTCCTGGGCCTGGCTGTATCCTCCTATTTCATGGACAGCCACGCCATCCATACCGTAGCCGAGATAGGCATTGTGCTGCTGTTCTTCATCCTGGGCCTGGAATTTCCTATGGCCAGGATGCTGGATATCGCCAAGAGGGTCTGGCCTGCTGGCTTCATGGATGTAATTCTGAATCTGGGCGGGGCGATGCTCATCGGAATGGTTTTCGGCCTGGACTTCATCTCCGCCTTTATCTTGGGTTCTGTGGCTTATGCCACCAGCTCCTCCATCTCAGCCAAAATGCTGGAGGAAAAAAAGCGGCTGGCCAACCCTGAGGCGGAGTTCATCCTGGCCCTGCTGATATTCGAGGACCTGGTGGCCCCTATTCTGGTCTCCTTCATAGCCGGCATCCAGAGCGGCCAGGAAATCACAGCCCCTTTCATGCTCCTGCTGCTGGCCAAAATCCTGCTCCTGCTCCTGGGGGCCATTATCATAGGACATTTCGGCTTCAAGAAACTTGACCAGTTCGTGGCCAAGCATATCCAAAAGGATTACATGCCTCTCTTGGCAGTAGGTATCGCCCTGGGCTACGCAGGGCTGGCCATCCAACTGGATCTCTCCGAGGTCCTGGGGGCCTTTCTGGCAGGCGTGATGCTGTCAGAGACAGGGCGTTCTTCAGAGTTGGAGCACCTCTTGGTGCCTATCAGGAATCTGACCCTGCCCTTTTTTTTCTTCTGGTTCGGGACCACCATCGATCTGGGCCAAGGAGTGCCTTTTGTGGGTATGCTGCTGGCTGTTCTGGTATGGGCCGTGCTGGGCAAAATCTGCACTGCCTACTGGGGAGGCAGGCTCTTTGGCCTGACCAGGAAAGTTTCCTGCCGGGCTGCCTTCTCCATGGTGCACAGGGGAGAATTCTCAGCCATCATTGCCAGCCTGGCTGCGCCCCAGCTGCGCATCTTCAGCGGCATCTACATCCTGTTCACAGCATTCATAGGAGTAGCGCTGTTTAACAAGGCCCCGGCCATAGCCAACTGGTACCAGGAGAACTGGTGCAAAAAATGTGCCCAGGAGGAGGCTGAGGCCAGGTAGCAGGTTAGTGGTGAGGATCGTAAAGGTAGAAGTCCTCAAGATCGACTACGATTTCAATTTGCTATGTCCTCCCCTTAATATCGTTGTCGTGGTCGTAATCGTAATCGATATTAATGACCATCTAAACCTTTTTTATCGTTTCCAGGCTCTGCGTGGAAACTCCTCTGGACCCTCCGGCATCCATAAAGAGACCGCAGGAGCTGTCAAAAAAAACTCCCACGCAGAGCGTGGGAGCAATAAATATGCAACCCCTTTGGGGTAAAGATAATATCGCCATAGTAGCTAGTTACCAAACAGCTTATCAATTCCTTCCTTCAGCTTCTCTTCGCCCTTTTCCAGCTCTTTTCTACCTCTGTCCATTAGCTCTGATTCCTGCGGCTTTTGACCGGAGTCTTGCTCCTCCTGGACCTCTTTTAGGACCTGGGCACAGGCGTCAGTCTGGGCAGTATCCCCGGCTAAAATCCCGGCTGCAGCCCCTGCCGGACCCAGGAGCAGACCGCCCCCCACTCCCTTGCCTATGCTGAGCAGGGTCCTGCCAGGATCCAGAACCATTTTGGGCTGGGCCAGGGTGCCTCCCAGCTTGAAGGGATTGGCCAGCTCGCCCAGGCTAAAGCCTATTTTGCCGCTCAGCTTGCCCAGCTGACCTTGTTTGGGGTCCGGGTCCAGGCTGATATCCAGCTCCTCTGTGCCCAGATCCACTCCGCCCTTGCCCTTGACGGTCATCAGGTCACTGTCCAGGAGCAGGGCCTGGATATCTGCCAGGCCTTTATTGATCTCTATCTGGGTTATAAAGCAGTTGATCAAAATCCGTTCTTTTTCCTCTCCTGGATTGAGCAGCCTGAGCAGGCTTTGCTTCAAATCCCCGCCCAGGGCTGAGATATACTTATTCTTCAGGCTGCCCTGGCCCAGGGCCAGCCCGGCTTCCCCATCCAGGCCGGCCATGATGTCAGCCACAGAAGCTCCGCTGCCCCTGACCTCCAGCTGGGCGTCCATCTGGCCCTGCATAGTGAATTCCGTATTCAACTGCTCCAGCATCTTGCTCAGATGCAGGCCTGCGATATCTGTCCTGAGCCCCAGCTCCAGGCCGCTCTGGCTGGAGCTCAATCCTAGATCCGCATCCAGATCCCCCTGGCCCATCTTGGCCTGCAATGGCTTCAGGCGCAGGCTGCCGTCTCTCAGCTCAGCTTGCATCTGTATATCCTGCATAGCCAGAGCTGGCAGCAGCATCTGATCTACAGAAAGCTGCAGGGAAGCATTAGCCAGATCCAAAAATTCAGCGTTTATGCGCTGATCCGGGAAGACCCTTTTGGATCCGGAGCCTCCCTGACTGGAGGCCTCCCCTTGGTCCTTTTCCTTTTTCTTATCCTGCTTGGCCTGGTCCTTTTCTGCAGGCAAAAGCGCAGCCACATCCAGAAGCTTGGAGTCAAGATCAGTCTTGAGCTCCGGCTTGGCCCCGGACAGATCCAGATCCAAACTGCCTTCCAAATCACTTTCCCCCAGCCTTAGGTCCAGGTTTGATCCCTGGTAGGCCTGTGCGCCGGTATCCTGAATATTGGCGGAAAGCCGCAATGGATCCTGCAGCCTGAGCCCCTGGCCCAGCATCTCCTGCAGTGGAGACAGATCCTTGCCCCGGGCTGAAACATCCAGGTCTAGACCCTTTTGGGCCAGGACATCCTGAATCCCGCCAGTCACGTCCAGCTCCAGGCCAAAGGCCTGAAGGGCTAAATCCAGCTCCCAGAGCTGATCCTCCTGCAGCAGGGACTGGATGGAGCCTACCTTGCCCTGTCCAGAAAACTGGCAATCCTCATATACACCCTGCAGCTTCAAGCTGATGTCGCTCTGTGGGGAGTCTGTGCTGAGTTCCAGCTCCGGCAGCAAAACATCCATGGACTCTTGACTTTGCAGGTCCTGGTACACCAGCGATGCTTCCTGGATCCTCATCTTGTATACCGTGAGCTGCGGCAAAGACAGAGCTTCCTGGCCTTCCTGCTGCTGGGAAGTATCCTTGGCAGCCTCCTCTTGTTGGCTTTCCCCTTCCTGCGCAGGCTTTTGCATCTGGAAATTGAAGCGGTCCTCAGCATCCTTCTCCACGAGCAATCTGGGCCTGACCAGAATCAGCCTCTTGATCTCCACCTGGCCTTTGAGCAAAGGCCAGAGGGCCACCTGCAGCTCAAACCTCTCCATCTCCGCCATAGGCTTCTGGCTGGCCCAGGGCGCATTCTCCAGGCTGACCTCCTGCACCACCAGGGAAGGGGACAGGCCGAAATCCAACTCTATATCCCCCTGCATGTTGAGCTGCCTGCCGGTTGCATCCAGGACTGCCTGCTCAATCCTGGGCTTCAGATTATTGAAGTCATAGGTGGCCACAATCGCGTAGGCGGCCACCACAATCAGCACCAGTAGGCCTACCAGGCCTGCCAGAATCCACTTCCAGGGGAATCCTTTCTCGGACATGATGAGCTCTCCTTCCCGGGATTTTTAAAGGATGCAATGAACAGCCCAAAATTCAACCTGGCTTACTATAATACTCTCTGCTGAATTCGCAATCCTCATTTGTAGAACACATGCTCAAGAACACTGCGCTTCAGGCTGGCCCCTTTTTTTGAGGCTTATTGCCCACTGCCGGCCTAAAAAAACACAAAAAAACCTGCCCTAGGGCAGGTTTTTTGGAGATATCACAATAGGACACTCAGCAGTCTTCAATCAAAATGCCCTTCAGGAAATCCTATATATTCCACTGAAATAATTTCGTATTCGATTCTGCCCTTGGGAGCTTCAACCACTGCCTCATCTCCAACCTCCTTGCCCAGCAAGGCCCTGGCCAGAGGAGAATGCACTGACACGCTTTTCTTTTTGTAGTCAGCTTCATCAGGACCCAGCAGAGTAAATCTCTTGCGCTCTCCAGTATCCAGGTCTTCTATCTCCACAGTGGCCCCAAAGGCCACCTTCTCGCTTTGCATCTCTTGAATATCAATAACATCACATCTGGGCAGCCTGGATTCAATGTAGTTGATCCTGGCCTCAAGCATACCTTGACGATCCTTGGCTGCGTCATATCCTGCATTTTCCCGCAGATCCCCTTCTTCCCGAGCCTCTTTTATAGCCTGGATCACCTCGGGGCGCTCTTTCTTAAGCTCCTCCAGCTCCTGACGAAGCTTTTGAAAACCCTCAACAGAAATCGGAATGCTCTGCATATCTTCTCCTGGGCTTGTCAGCCCTCACTTAGCCTTTGCTGTATCAATACAGGCGATTGTCCATGACAAGAAAAAAGCTTAGGTATCTGGCCTTGAGCTTTGTGTCAAGACTGCCAGGACTCATCCTGGATACCCAAGCCTCATCAACCAACAAAGCGCGTTATGGGCTACTCTGAATGATTATTCTCGAAATCCTGCAAAATAGCCTCAGTCAGACGGTTAATGTTCACATTCTTCCTCCTTGTCCAAAGCTCCATCTCCTTGATCTTATCTCTGCGTTGCCTGGCTAGGGACTTGGAAATCAGTGCTGTGTTCTTGCTGTACCCCCATTTTGCCTTGTATTCCGCAGGGCTCAAACCATGTTTGGCAAGATGCAGCTTGTTCAAGACCCTGAGTTTTTTCCCGCACTCCAAACAGACAACGGTTTTCTCCCGTATAGCCTTGTTCGGGTCAGTTGCAGCAGCCTGAGAGTTCGCTTCTGTCTCAGCTTTGCTGTTGCTAACCTCTAACAGCCCTTTGAGCTGACTGGACAGCGTATGCAGCATGGAAGCCATCTCTTCTTCGCTCATGCTGCGCACTTTGGCTTGGGCCTTTATTATTTGCAAGGCCTCTTGGACATGTTCTTGCATAAATCTTCCCCCAATATAAAAAAATGAGCAACTACCAATATCAAAACAATCTCTCCAAGGCAACACCTAAGTCTGGCTCTGGCCAGGCATACCTGAAATCCCTGTACTGTGACAGAAGGCGGATCAGGTCTGATAGTATCCTGGCCAACATGGAGCAAAATTCATTCGGGCAGCAAGCTCCTACTCAAATTCACAATAAAATCCTGGACATTGGTCACCACTGCCACGGTCTGGGTAGAGCCCCGGTTGGCCAGCTTGTCCACGCTGAACTCAGAAATATCCACAATGTAGAAATAAACCGGCCGCACCCTGCCTTCAGGCAGAATCTTGTAGCTGGGGGTCATATTGCCCACGGCAATGGAATGCAGCTGGGTGGCCATAGCAATCACTGTGCTGGCCTTTCTGACCTGCAGACGCATGGCATCCTGGGCTGCATACACATCAGCAATCACTTCAGGCAAAGGCCCATCATCCCGGATGGATCCTGCCAGCACATAGGGTATGCCTTGTTCTTCACAGGTGTACATAATGCCTTCCTTGATGTCCTTCTTGCTGATAGTCTCCCGTATGCTGCCATAGCTGCGGACCATATTCAGAACATCCAGATGATGGTAGTGTCCATGCGCGACAGGCGCTAGGGTATAAATATCCTGCCCAAGCCCTGTCTGAAATATAGCCGCCTCCAGATCATGGGTGGCTAGGGCATTGCCTGCCAATAGCGCATGACAGAATCCAGCCCGGATCAGGCCCTGCATGGCTTCCCTGCTGTCCTTGTCAAAGGCCACTGCAGGACCCAGAACCCAGACTATATAGCCTTGCTCCCGCTCATGGCGCAGGATTTCGTATAAGTCGTCATAACTTCTGGAAAAAGATGTTTCCCTGGTACCCCGGCTGCGAAAGGAAAACTTGTCCGCACTGCTTTCCCTGGCCCAGGCAAAGCCTTGGGTATGTACAAATACCCCCTGCTCCCCATTTTCTGTACGCCCCAATACAACCTGGTCCCCCTTCTTGAGCCGCCTGGGCTCGACTACATCCAGCTCTTTCCCGCGCAGCACAAGAACACAGTCCATACGGCTCTCCTGAGCCAGAATCCAGCCCTCCTGGCCTAAACAGACATACTCTGGATAGTTGGAAGTGGCATGGAAATCATCAGGAGCCAAGCCGTCCTCAGGGGCTGGCCTGGTCCGGGCAGCAGGCATATGGCTCAAGGGCGGCTGACTGAAATCCGGGGCTCGGTATTCTGGCAAATGAAAAGCCATGATCTTGGCTCCTTTTTATTTGCAACATCACAAATTAGCCTGGCTTATGCTGGGGATATCCTCCCTGGCTAGATCCAAATCCAGCTCCTGCTCTTTCAAGGCCTTGATCCTGGCAGTCATGGCCTCGATCCTGCCTGTAAAAATACAGATGATGGAGTCCTGCCTGGCTGTTTGCAGGGCCTGTTCCACAGCCTGATCCTCGTCCAAGATAACCTCTACCAGGGCACTTTTAAGATTGCTCCTGGCCCCGGCCAGGATCAGGTCCATAACCTCCTGACTGTCCCTGCCCCGGGCGTACTCCTCATCCTTCCAGACTATAACTTGCTGAAAGTATTCAGCAGCTGTCCTGCCGTAATCCTGCAGGTCCTCATCCCTTCTGTCCCCAGTGCCTGCCAAAATAGCCACACTCCAGGATCCGCCCAAAGAGGCCACAAACTTACCCATAGCCTCCATGCTGGATGGATTATGGGCATAGTCAATGAGCACCTTGAATCTCTCCAACTCAAAGACATTCATCCTTCCGGGCAATTGTGCAGATGAAGGCGCGAAGGTCTGCAGCCCGAGACGAATCTCTTCCACCTGCACACCCTGCACATATGCAGCCAAACATGCAGCCAGGACGTTCTGGATCTGAAAGGCTGCCTTGCCAAAATAGGTCAGAGGGATGTTGATGACCCTGTCCACCTGCATAGCCCATTCCCCTTTACGCAGAATGATATTTCCATCTTCATACAGGGCCACGATCCCCCCTGCTGCACAGTGCTTCCTTATGCTGGGATTTTGGGCATCCATGCTGAACAGGGCCACATAGCAGGGCACATTCTCCTGCATGGAGCTGACATGGATATCGTCAGCATTCAGCACAGCATATCCGTCTGGTTGCACATTTTCCGCCACCAATGATTTGAGACGGGTTAGTTGCTCCAGGGTATGAATGCCACTCAAACCTAGATGATCCGAAGCCACATTGGTCACCACTCCCACATTGCTCAGGTCATAGCCCAGGCCCGCACGCATCATCCCGCCCCTGGCAGTCTCAAACACCGCATAGTCCACTGTGGGATCCCGCAGCACAAACCTGGCGCTTTCAGGGCCGGAACAGTCCCCTTTATACAACAGGCGATTCTGGATATAAATGCCATCTGTGGTGGTATAGCCCACCTTTTTCCCGCTTAGCTGCATGATATGTGCAATCAGCCTGATAGTGGTGGTCTTGCCGTTAGTGCCGGTCACAGAAATAATTGGGATCCGTCCTGGATGCGCTGCTGGGAAGAGCATATCCAACACTGGCTTAGCCACATTCCTGGGCTGGCCCAGGGTTGGTGAAAGATGCATGCGAAACCCCGGGGCTCCGTTGACTTCAATAATAGCCCCTTGATTTTCATGAATAGGCTCGCTCAGGCTGGGAGCTATAACGTCTATGCCGCATATATCCAGATCAATGATCCTGGCCACCCGCTCAGCCATGAACACATTATAGGAATGCACCATATCTGTGACATCCTCTGAAACCCCTCCGGTGCTAAGATTGGCTGTGGTCTTCAGGTATAGTATCCTGCCCTCTGGCAGGACTGAGTCCAGGCCCAGGCCCTCCTGCTGCAGCATGCGCCTGGTCATGTCATCTACAGTGATTTCTGTGAGCATCTTTTCGTGTCCAAACCCCCGGCGGGGATCCTGATTGACCTCCTGGATCAATTCCTGGATGGTGGAGGTGCCGTTGCCTATCACATGGGCTGGAGTGCGCTTGGCAGCAGCCACAAAATTATAATGAATAACCAGAAGCCTATAATCCGCTCCAGTTATGCACCTCTCCACCAATACCTTCTGGGAATGTTTCCTGGCAGCCTTGAAAGCCACCCTGGCTTCTTCTGTGCTGCAGACATTGATGCTGGCCCCTTGGCCTTGATGTCCATCCACCGGCTTGATTACCACCGGAAAATCAAGCCTGGACAAAGCCTTCTGCAAAGCCTTGAGACTTGTAACCACAAATCCGGAAGGGACAGGGCAGCCATTGTTATAGAGCATGTTTTTGGTTTCTTCCTTGTCATAAGCAATCTCCAGTCCTATGCTGCTGGTTTTGCCTGTCACAGTAGCCTGTATCCGCTGCTGATGCTTGCCCCAGCCCAATTGCACCAAGGAGTACTGGTTAAGACGCAAAATCGGTATCTGCCTTTTTCCAGCCTCATCTACTATTGAAGCTGTACTAGGACCAAATCTCTCTTCCTCCCGAATCTGCCTTAGCTTTTGGATGTCCTGTTGCAAATCATAGCTCTGGCCTGCAATCATGGCCTCTACAATGGCAAAAGCAGCTTTTGCTGCATAATAACCAGCCCGTTCCTGCTCATATGCAAAAACCACATTGTAAACTCCAAGCTCTCCTGCTGATTCACAACGGCCAAACCCGCATTGCATGCCAGCTAGAATCTGCAACTCCAAGGCAACATGCTCCATAACATGCCCCATCCAGGTACCTTCCTGCAGTCTTTCCAGGAACCCTCCTGTATATCCCCTGGAACATCTATGCTCGACAAGGGAAGGTATCAGTTCCTGCAGTCTTTCAGGAAAGCCCTGGATCAGATTTGATGGATATTCCTCCATCTCTTCCAGATCAACACGCATCACAATCAGATGATGCCTCCAGTTGGACCAGTAGTTTGGACCCCTTAAGGCCCTGATATCCAAAATTTTCATAACTGCCTTTAGTTCTTCGAACCTATTAATTTTGTTGCCTAAAGTTGATTTAACAAAACAAAAAATTCAGCAGCAAAGTTGCAATAAACCCTACCATTTCTCCTTGCACTCTTCCAGGGAAGGATTATAATCAACTCATGAAAAAAACAAAAGGAATTTTAATTATTATCGGCGGGGATCTTTCCCTGCCCCCGGACATAGAAGATGTAGAGAACAACTCAGTTGCAGACATTGCTGCTTCAGAGGGCCAGATCCTGCATAAATTCTGCGGGCTGCTGGCAGGGAACGATTCCCGCATCGAGGTCATCCCTACTGCCTCCAATGTCCCGGAAGAGATCAGCCAGCGCTACAGCCAGGCCTTCCAAAATCTGGGGTTTGCGAATGTGGGCATCCTGGATATCAGAAACCGGGAACAAGCTCAGAGTCAGGAGACAATCAGCCGTGTACAAGAAGCTGCTGGCTTTTTGTTCACCGGTGGAGATCAGTTGCGTCTCACTACAATCCTGGGCGGCACGGATTTCTTGTACGTCTTGCATGAACGGTATTCCCGGGAGCCTGTCCTCTTGGCAGGCACCAGCGCCGGAGCCATGGCCATGTCAGATACCATGATCTATGAAGGCAGCAGTTTCGAGGCCTTGAAAAAAGGTGGAGTCAAGTTCTGCAGCGGCTTCGGCTTCCTGGATAAGGTCATCATTGACACCCATTTCGTTAAGCGGGGCCGGATAGGCAGGCTGTTTCAGGCTGTGGCCAGCAATCCCGGCTCCCTGGGCATTGGCCTGGGTGAAGATACAGGCCTGCTCATCATGCAGGGCAACATCCAGGAAGCCATTGGCTCTGGTCTGATCATCATCGTGGACGGCTCCAGCATCAAACACACCAACATGGCCTCCATCAACGAAGGAGAGCTGATATCGATTGAGAATCTAAGCGTACATGTCATGGTTCCTGGGGATAAATTTCTCTTGTTTGAGCGCAAGTTCCTGCCTGCCCAGGTTACTTGATCCTGATCTCTTCTAAAAACTAACCATAAGGCACTATTATGCAAAAAAAAAACGTTTTCGTCATCGGCCTGGATGATTTCAATCTGCAAATGATCCAAAAAGCCAGGAATGCTGAAAACTGCAACTTTATTGGACTGCTGGACATCCACTATCTGATAGATAGCGGGCAATATCGATTGAGCGACATGCTGAAGCTGGCTGAAAAGCAGCTGCGTGAATTTCAGGGCAGCATTGACGCTATTGTGGGCTACACTGATTTCCCAGTCAGCACCATGGTCCCAATCCTCTGCTCTCGCTTCCAGGTCCCAGGACCTTCACTGGAAAGCGTCCTGAAATCTGAGCACAAGTACTGGAGCCGAGTAGAACAGAAAAAAGCCATCCCTGAACATATCCCGGAGTTCGTCAAGTTCGATCCATTCCATGCCCAAGCCCTGCAACAGATTGCTTTGGAGTTTCCATTCTGGATCAAACCCATAAAATCCACTGCCTCCCAGCTGGGATTTCGGATCAACAACAAAAAGGAATTTCAGCGGGCAATCAAAATCCTGCGGGAAAAGATAGGACTGTTCAAACCATTTGATTATTTGCTGGACTTGGTACAATTGCCAGAAGAAATTGCCCGAGTGAACAGCTCCTACTGTGTGGCTGAGCAGATCATCTCCGGCAGGCAATGCACACTGGAAGGCTATGTGCACCAGGGCAAAGTCCAAACCTATGGCATTATCGACTCCATCCGGGAGCCCAACCGGACCACATTTGCCCGCTACCAATACCCTTCTAGACTGCCCAGGCAGATCCAGAAAGAGATGGCCAAAATCACAGAAAAAGTCATGCTCCAGATCGGATTCGACCAATCTGCATTCAATGTGGAATTCTTCTGGAATGAAAAACAGAACAAGATCTGGTTCTTGGAGATCAACACCCGTATCCCCCAGTCCCACAGCGATCTCTTCCAAAAAGTGGACGGGGTCTCCAATCACCAGGTCATGCTGGACGTAGCCCTGAACCAGGATCCCTGGTTCCCCAAACGCCAGGGCAAATACCGGGTGGCAGGCAAATTCTTTGTGCGGGAATATCAGGACAAGCTTATCACCAGCACGCCTACCAGGGAAGACCTGGAGGATCTTAGCAGGGAGCTGCCTGGCACCCTGGTGGATGTGCAGGGCAAAATAGGCATGAAACTCTCGGAAATCCCTGAGCAGGACAGCTATAGCTATGCCACCGCATTTGTCTACCTGGGAGCCGACTCCCAAAAGGAGCTGCTGGAAAAGTTTCAGAAGTGCCGCAAGATGCTCAAATTCCAGTACCAGGACCTGACCATCCCTGCGGTCTCCCCGGAAAAGGTGCAGCAGAAGCTTCCAGATTCTGAAGCCCAGGTAGCCATACAGGTCCTGACTTCACCTATGACACTGCCTATTCAGGAAGATCTTTCCCCAAAACAGGGAGGAGTACAGGACATGGTCAAGCCTTAGCAGCAGGCCCTGCAGATGCATGACTGCTGCCATCACCTGCTTCTGCAGGGCCGTACATGGCCACCCAGGGCCTATGCCCCTGCCTGAGCAGCCCGCGGTACATGCCCTGGGTCATAAAAGGCAGGACTGCATGGCCGCTTATATCCACTGCTATCAGACCGCCCAGCCCGCCCATGTTCTGGATATCCTCAAGCACCAGTGCTGCTGCCTGAGCCAGATTCAAGCCCTGAAACTGCATCAGGGCAGCGACCCTGTGCGCAGCCACCCGGCGCAGGAAATATTCCCCTTCTCCAGTGCAGCTCACTGCACAGACAGCATTGTCTGCATAAACACCTGCTCCAATGATTGGGGAATCCCCAACCCGGCCGTACTTCTTATTGGTTGTGCCTCCAGTGGAGCTGCCCGCGGCCAGTTCACCGTGTTGATCCAGGCAGACCGCACCCACTGTGCCAAGTTTTTTAGAGCCGCCTACTGGATCTTGCTCCTGATGCTCATCCTGCTGCCTGGCTGCCAGCAGCTCATCCCAACGCCTTTGCTCATAAAAATATTCAGGATCCGCCTGTTCCAGGCCTTGCAAAGCAGCAAACTCTTCAGCACCCCGGCCTGTCAAAAGCACATGCCTGGAATTTTCCAGAACCAGCCTGGCAGCAGCAACAGGATTCTTGATGCTGCCCACCCCTGCTACAGCCCCGGCTGTCAGGTCTTGGCCCCGCATGAGGGCAGCATCCATCTCGTTTCTGCCCTCATGACTAAAGACAGATCCCCTGCCGGCATTAAAAAGACTGGAGTCTTCCAGGATCACTATCGCTGCCTGGACAGCATCCAGGGCTGTCCCACCCGGCTTTAGGATACTGTCTCCTGCATCCAAGCTCTGCTGTAAAACCGCTAGATGAGCCTGCTCTGATTCAGGGCTGAACCTCTCCGGCCTGATTTCTTCACATCCACCGTGAATGGCTAATACGTAACCCATATCCTGCACTTATTGCCCCTGCCTGGCATCAGACATGATCCCTGGGTATCTCGCACAGCCAGTTGCGGGAGAATACCCTCTCTTGACCCTCATATGCGTCAAGCTCAGCGTGCAGCTTGAAATGGGTGGCAGAGGATGTGAGCACTGTCCTGGTCCTGGTCTGCACACACCAATTCCCACGCTCAAAACATCTGCACCAAATGGTTTCCCCCCTGGCGGAATCAACGTCGTCGTACTTAAAGGTATACCATTCCTGACCTTTGCTGCTCACAGTCCAATCAATATCCTGGAAACAGAAAGTGCCTTCGTCCAAGACGACTTCCAGGCTGGATTCCTCAGCTCCCAGATCCCGTATAACTCGCCATTTGTGTGTCTTGGGCTGCAGCTGCCTGATCATTGGGCCAGGAGCTCCCTCAGCTTCTTTAAAGGGCCGCAGGCTTTGATCACTCTCTTTGCAAGGCCTCACTGGCAACTGCAAACGACTGGCGCCGGTATGCAGGGTTAGCCGCACAGGCTCAGGCGGCAGCCAGGCCAGGGGCCAATAAGAGCTGGAGATGGAGACCCGCAGGCGGTGTCCGGCAGCAAAACGTTGGGCAATGTGGTTCAGCTGAATCTGCACTTGGTATACTTTGTCCGGCTCCAGGGACTCAGGCTCCTGATGGCTTTTATGGTGACACAGATTGAGCAGGCCGTAAGTAATCCTCGTGGCCTTGTCATCCTGAGCCACATCCGAGATCCGGACCGCAATCATGGCCACAGGCTGGCTGGAAGCCACTTCCAGGTGTAACACTGGGGCACCCAGGATCTCCAAGGCTTCTTCCAGAGGCAGGGTTTCGAAAATCAGAGCCCCGCCGTCTTCTTCCCGTTGATCATGGGGTAAATCCGGGGGAGCAGCATAGGAGCACCATTTGCCTGCATACAGCCCCACGCTCAAAGGGGACTGGATACTCATTGAAGCTGCCAAGGTTGGAGCTGCCTGTGCAAGCAGCTGACCTGGATGCAGATAATAGCTGCAATGCTGAATGTCCTTTGCAGGCCAGGCTTGTTCAGCAACCCAACGCCCGGAGCGTTTATTGTACAAAGTGCTGGGAGGGACACTGTCCTGCATCCAAGCCCGAAGCATGGGCTCCTGCATAATATTGGTCTCTTTGCCCCGCAACCAGGTGTCCCACCAGAGCAGGGCCTCCTGCAGAAATCCTATGGCCGGCCCAGGAATACCGAAATGCGGATATTTGTGGCTCCAGGGGCCGATCAGCCCCTTGCGAGGCACCTGCAGGCCTTGCAAAAGCCTGAACACAGCATTGGTATACCCGTCAGCCCAGCCACTGACAGCCAAAACAGGACATTTTATGCGTGAATAATCCTCACATATAGAGCCGTGCTGCCAGTATTCATCCCTGCGCTGGTGCTGCAGCCAATTCTGCAGCCACAGACCACTGCCTTCCAGGCGCTCAAGCCACATCTGCTTCCAGCTTTCCCCCACCAAAGCAGGATCCGGGGGACAGGAGTTATAGGCAAACATGATTGAGGCCCAGGACAGATTGTCTCCTAGCAGGCAGCCTCCCATATAATGCACATCATCTGCATAGCGATCATCTGTAGAGCAAACCGTGATGATGGCCTTTAGCTCAGGAGGCTGCAGCGCAGCCACCTGCAAGGCATTGAAACCTCCCCAGGAAATGCCCATCATGCCCACCGAGCCATTGCACCAGGGTTGAGCAGCTATCCAGGCCAGTAGTTCCAGACAATCATTCTGTTCCTGCTGCAAATACTCGTCTCTGAGCACCCCTTCAGACTCTCCAGCCCCGCGCAGATCCACCCGCAGACAGCCGTAGCCGTGGCCTGCAAAATAGCCATGGTTCACTGCATCGCTATAGGCTTCAAAATCGCGTTTGCGATAGGGGATGTACTCCAGTATCGCCGGCACAGGGCACTGCTGGGCAGACTCTGGCAACCAGATCTTGGCAGCCAGGCGCACCCCGTCTGAAAGGGGGATCCAAACGTGCTCAAGTATTTGGACCTTTTCTGGGAACTCACTGATAGTCTTCATATTTTTTCCATTTCAACGGGTTATAGTTAAGGCGTCAATCTAGGCATTTCCCTGTTTTTTAACCCTGCACATGTCATGCAAACTCAAAGCGCAAATCTTGTCTGATCTGCCGTATGCTTTCCCGCAGACTGCGAAAGCTGCTGGCGCCCACAAAAAGGATTGCATAGGCATAGCTGTAGCTGTCCTGCTCAGCTGGTTCCAACTGGGAAAGCCGCATGCCCTGGGTGGCCTGGATACTGATCATGGCCCCTGGAAATCTGGCTTCCAGGGACTGGACCTCTTCTGGACTAGGCGCTTTGCTTACCAGGGCATCCTGGAAACGGCGCAAAAACACCTTGGCTGCACAGACAAATCCGCCCTGACCAGGACTCCAGACCGGCTTTTGCTTCAGGGCCAGCTCCAGTAGGATCCGGTGATGCGGGGTGCCGTCCACTTTTTCGAAAATGTCCCCATGGGACTGGGAGATGCGGGGATTGACTTCCAGAATCCAGATCCGGTCCTGTTTTTTTTCCCAGAAAAACTCCATATTAAAGGCACAGTGATCCAGACCGATTTCCGAAAGCACATCCCTGGCAATACGGATCATGTCCTGTTTCACCCTACGGGGAAGCTCGGAAGGATATTGGTAGCGAAGAAAGCTGGAACCATTGGGGTAGCGGAAGGAATCCACCACCCCGTAGATCTGGATTTCCTGATTTTGAACAAAGCCTTCCAGAGTGCACTGCTGGCCTCGAATCAGACCTTCCACCATGCAATGATTGCCTCCGACCAGGGAGATCTCTTCTTGGAGATGGGCATAGTCCAGGAAATCGTTAAAAGCATTGCCCATCGCTGCAATGCCGGAGCGGATTTTGCTGATCGCCAGGGCAAGATCCTTACGATTGCGGACCCGAAAACCCAGGTGGGAGGAATAGGATTTGACCGGCTTAATCCAGAAGGGATAACGAACCTGGATATTGTTCAGCTCCTGTTCATCAAAGGGGTCCAGGCTTTGAAAAGCAGGAACATGCTCCGGGGCCACACGCTTCTGTAGGATTCTGCTCCAGTATTTGTGCTCACAGCCCAGCACCGCCTGCACTGAAGGAGCGATCAAGCCTAGGCGCTTGGCCAAAATGGGCACCATGAGGCTGACTGGAAAGTCCCAGTAGCCGATGATCCCGGCAATGGGACCAGGATGGGCGCGGAGCTGGCCTTCTGCAACATCCAAAACGGCGTGTACATCATAGTCCCTGCTGGAAGTTACCGCATCCATATCCAAAAGGGGATAGAAGTTAACTTTCCTGCCCATATCCACGGCTTCAAGCTTGGAGCGATTGAAATCGTCCAGCCCCAGAACAAAAATATCAATGGGGTCTAAATGATTGACCATCTGCAGCAATTATCCTGGTTTCTTGTGAGTAACCACATGGCGTTGCCAAATAGCTTTTGACTGTTCAGCTGGTATTATAGATTTTCAAAACATGCGATCAAAGCTGCCTCAGTCTGTGATCCAGACCTCATCCTCTACAACTGGTGCAAAACCGCGGCGCATGGTATTCTCTGTGACACATCTGGGATCCATAAATTGCAACAGATAGTCAGGACCTCCAGTTTTGGAGCCGATGCCAGACATTTTAAAGCCACCAAAAGGCTGACGTTCCACCAATGCCCCTGTGCTGCCTTGATTGAGATAAAGGTTGCCTACTTTGAACCCCAGTCTTGCCTTTTCCAGGTTCCTGGGGCTGCGGCTGAACACTGCGCCGGTCAAGGCAAATTTTGTGGAATTGGCCCAGTCAATGGCCTGATCAAAATCCTGGACCTTCATCACCGCTAGGATCGGCCCGAATATCTCTTCCTGGGCCAGGCTATGCTCTGGGTTTATGCCCTCTGCTATGGTCAAGGGCACGTAAAAGCCCTGATTCGGAACTTCAGTACGCAACAGGATCCGGCCTTGTTTTGCTGCCAGCTCTACATAGGTATTGATCTTTTCCTGGGCCGCCTTATCCACCACCGGCCCCATATAGTTGGCCGGGTCTTCAGCAGGTCCGATTTTGAGGGATTTGGCAGCCTCTACCAGCCTGGACACAAACTTCTCATAAATTGCTTCCAGAACGATCACCCTAGAACAGGCTGAGCATTTTTGCCCCTGAAACCCGAATGCTGAATAGACAACCGCTGGCACAGCCTCATCCAGATCAGCATCATCATCGATAATAATGGCGTTTTTGCCGCCCATTTCAGCAATAACCTTCTTGACCTGCTGCTGTCCTGTCTGGTGCACAGAGGCCTTGTTCACTATCCTCAATCCCACCTGCATAGACCCTGTAAAGGCTATGAGGCTGATTTCTGGATGTTCTACGAGATAATCCCCTATTTTGCTGCCTCGACCTGGCAGAAACTGGAAAACCCCAGCTGGAAACCCTGCTTGCCGGTAGATCCTGGCCAGTTGATAACCGATCACTGCAGCCGCACCAGCAGGCTTGAACAATACGCAATTACCAGTAACCATGGCAGCAGAAGTCATGCCGCAGCTGATAGCCAGAGGAAAATTCCAGGGCGAGAAAACTGCAGCCAGGCCTTTGGACTGATAAAACAGATGATTCACCTCGCCAGGCGCTCTGCCCATGCACCTAGGCTGGCCAAGCCTGAGCATCTCCCGGGCATAATACTCCATAAAATCTATGGCCTCCCCCACATCTGCATGAGCTTGGCCCCATTGCTTGCCCACCTCCAGCACCTGCCAGGCAGCAAGCCTAAAAATATCCTTTCTGGCTATATCCGCAGCCTTAAACAGATAATCAGCACGTGCAGCAGGGCTCAAGTCCCTCCACAAGGGCAACGCATCACGGGCCCCTTGCAGGGCAAGATCCACTTCTGTACAAGAGGCCTGACAGACATTGCCTATGACCTCTTCAGGGTCTGCTGGATTGACAGAGATAAGCTTATCCTCTGTATATCTCTCTTGATTGTTGAGCAGTAAGGGGTACGTACCCCCCATCTCCCTGCGCACAACATTAATGGCCTCTGAGAAAGCCTTGCGCTGGGAGGGCTGAGCAAAATCAGCCAAACTCTCATTAACAAAATCCTGAATCTGGCCTTGTTTTTTGGGCAAACTCCCACGCTCTTTTTCCTTGTCTGCAGCTAAAACGCTCGGATCCTGCAAGAGCAGATCCATCTCAGCTCCTTCCACAAAGCTCTGGCGTAGGAAGGATTCATTTGCTGTGTTCTCCAATAACCTGCGCACCAGATAAGCCATGCCTGGCAGGATTGCCCCGTAAGGACAGTAAAGCCTGACTCTTTGTGCCACCCCAAGCAGCCCCTTGCGCACTGGTTCGGCCATACCGAACAAAGCCTGGTACTCGTATCTCTTTTCAGGCACACCCAAATCCAGGGCCATTTCCATGGCTGCGGCAATGGAGCGGATATTGTGGGAGGCGCAGGCATAATAACAGATCTCACTGTTTTCCAAGATCTTTCTGGACTGCCTTTCAAAGGCCGCATCAGTCTCAGCCTTGGCGGTATATACTGGAACCCTCCAGCCGTTTTGTTTGGCTGTAATTGTTTCATAATCCCAGTAAGCACCTTTGACCAATCTGATGGCAATAGGAAGTTTTTTGCTTTTGCTCCAGCTCAAAAGCTGGTCCAGATCCTGGTCAGTATCCAACAAATAGGACTGCAGAACTATTGCCAGCTGATCAAAATCTGCCAATTCAGGCTCACTGCGCAGCTGTTTATATACCTCCAGGGTAATATCCTTGAGCTGATACTGTTCCATATCTATACACAAATGGGCTCCGATATCCCTGGCTTTGAGCACAACTGGCCTTAGCCTGGCACATATACTGTGCACTGAGCCGGCTAGATCTGCAGGCCTAGCTTGAGAATAAAGGGCAGACGGCTTGATGGAGACATTGATCTGGGGCGCATAACCCCAGTCCAGCCCATTGCCGTAGCCCAGGCTTGGCCACTTGCCAGCCTCTTTTGCCAAATCCTCCAGCAGATCAAGATAGGCCTGCTGATATTGTATGCCCTCTTGCTCACTTACTGTTGACTCGCCCAGGATATCCACAGTAAAGGCGAAATTATCCTTGCGAAGCCGATGCAGGGTCTGCAGGGCCTGGGAAATGTTTTCTCCGATGATGAACTGTTTGGCCATGCTTTCAATGTTGGAGCGGATAGACTTGGCCAACAAGCTCCCCATAAGGCCCTTGCCCCACCCAGAGCCTTTGGCCCCCCATTTTAGCACTGCAGGGAGATCCTGGTCTTCTGCGCCAAAATACTCCTGGATATGCCTGTTCAAGGTTTCCGGGTTCTGTAGATAAGGCAATACATCCACAAAGCGAAAGAGCTGCACCTTGAAGCTTTCATTGCACATGGCCCACTCCATGACCTTGCCACTCCACCAGCCTTTATTGAAAATGGACGGTGCTTCTCCGCATATGCTTTTGAAGAATTCCTTACCTCTAGCCTGGATTCTAGGATTCAGAATTTCATTGCTCATGATTTTTATCTCGCTTGATCTGCTACAAGCCACTTGTATCTGCCACGAAAAATCCTAAATAAACCCGGCTGCCTATCTTATACTCAGCTTACTTGGATATTGTATTCCATTACCGGAAATAAGCAAGGGATAAAACAAAACATACTCCCCAAAAAACTTCATACACCCAAATTTCCCTGCACAAACCTTGGCCTTGACATCATTTTATACTCTAGCTCATGAATCGAGAACTTTGCTAACCGCTTTGAAAAAATCTATCATTGCAAGGATAAAATGTATGCACAACATCAAGCGCATATTGAAGATAAGCACGATCCGATCCAAGTTTCTCCTGCCCACCCTGATCCTGTTTGCCGTGGTCATAGCTGGAATTATCTGTTATCTTTACACCAGCCAAAAAAATCTGCTCATACAGGAAATCAACAACTCCGCCATAAATGTTGGGGAATTCCACGCCCAGCATTTCAAGAACCACATGACCCCTGCCCTAAACAGCCTGCAGATGCTGCAAAACCATATAAAAGACGCGGCAGATCTTATGGATCGGAAACAGGCAGAACATTACCTGCGCAGCACCTTGAACAGCCAGGAGAGCTTCACTGGGCTCTGGATCTGCTGAGAGGAGTTTGATCTACAAGGGAACCTTAGCCCCTATGTCTACAGAGAGGACAATGACTTGCGCAGCAGCACCCTGGAGAATTTTCAAAATGATGACCACCGTGGCCGCGCCCATTATGGATAACCAGGGCAAGGTTCTGGCTGTAGCAGGAATTGACCTCGGGCTGCAGGGCATGCAGGAGATGGTAGAGAATGTCCAACCCTTCCAGGAGCAAGGCTGCATCTTTTTGACTTCCTCCGAACAAAAGCTCGCGGCCCACCCGGTGCAGGACATGATCAACACCGAGGTAGCCCCTTACTTTGATCATCCTGACCAAGTCCGATCTGCAATGCAGGCCAAGGAGCTCTACATGGACGACAAGGAGGCGGTGGGAGGCCAGGGAGAATTCTCCAGATTCTATCTGGTGCCTTTCCAGCTGGAGACCAGAGAGACCTGATTCCTAGGGGTATCCGCACATTTTATCCTGTCTGAGCATGAAAAAGCATGAACCTCATCATCAAGCCTGTCCGCTAAAAAATCCTCGGTCACCTCAAGATCTTATCGAGATTGAAGATTCAACCAAAACTGGGGTGACATACCGAAAAAACGTCCAAGCCAGAGAGCAGCATTCGCGGTAATGGATCTTTTCCCATGCACAATTTCATTTATGCGCCTGGGGGGCACACTTACATCTGGTTAGAAGGCTCATCTTCGGCCAGAAGAATACGCAAGCTCTTTTTGGCCTTGTCTTTCAGGGGGCTGCTGCGAACATGCGCGGGGTCTTTATCAACAAGTGGCTTCAAGGGCAGGCAGACATGGAAAGAGGTTCCTTCCCCTGGAGTGTTCTCAACAGAAATATTGCCATTCATGAGGCCCACCAGTCTCTTGACGATGGACAGACCCAGCCCGGCCCCCTGGTATTTTCGGGTATAGGCATTTTCTGCCTGAACAAAAGGTTTGAACAACTGATCCAACTTATCGTCGTTCATTCCGATGCCGGTATCCGTAACAGAAATCAACACCCGCTGACTTCTTATGTCCTGCCCCACAACAGAGCACTCTACATTGATCCTGCCCTGCTCAGTAAATTTCAGGGCATTGCCCACCAGGTTGAACAGGATCTGCTGTATCCTGATTTTATCCCCTTTCATCTTCTTTGCAAGGGAGGAATCAATAGAGCACGTAAGAGCTATGCCTTTGTCTTGGGCAGTGCCCAAAAACAGCTCTCTCACGGAATCACATACTTCCTGGAGATCAAGTTCCTCTTCCCGGATCTCCATTTGCCCCGCCTCAATCCTGGATAGATCCAGGATATCGGACAGAAGTCTGGTCAGCCTGTTGGCCGAAGAGATGGACATGTCAACATATTGTTCTTGCTCCTCATCCAAGCTGGTGGTTTGCAGCAGCTGCAGCATGCCCATGATGCCGTTCAAGGGGGTGCGGATCTCATGGCTCATATTGGCCAGAAATTCAGACTTGGCCTGGTTGGCCGCCTCTGCCTGCTCCTTGGCCTGAACCATGGCCTGTTCCGACTGCTTGCGGTCAGTAATGTCCTGGACAATGGAATGCAGAAAACATCTTGCTTTTGTTTTAATTTTAGCGCTGAAGACCTCCACGTCCCGCAGCGACCCATCAGCAAGTCTGTGTTGAAATTCAAAGCGAACCCTTTGCCTGGTCCTGGCTTTGCTCATTGCCTGGGCGATTTCTTCTTCCGACAAGGTGTTGATTTGCTGAATTTTCATCTGTCGCAGCTGACTGCGGGACCACCCGTAAAATTCCGCTGCTGCAGGATTGGCATCAATGATTTCCCCGTTCTTGGGATCAAGCATCAGTTTGACTGCAGTATGCTCTTCAAATATGGACCTGAAAAGCTGTTCGCTTTCACGCAGGGCCTCTTCCTCTTTGACCTGATCTGTGATGATCTCAGTATAGACAATAAAGCCACCGATGGAGTTATCCGCCTCATACCAAGGCCGGCATTCCCATCGTGTCCATTCCAGGCTGCCGTCTTGGCGATAGAACGGATCACGGTCCGCGCTTAAGACCTCTCCCTTCAACGCCCTGCTATGGATATCCCGCCATTTCTGGGGCAACTCAGGCATTACCTCATAATGGTGCCTGCCGATAACATCCCCTTGAATCTGGTACTGATCAAGATAGCTCTGGCTCACATACATGTATCGACAGTCCCTATCATGCACAGCAACTGCGCTATTGGCATGCTCAATAATATAACGCATTAAATAATGGGACTGCTCAAGGGCTCTTTCAGCTTGCTTGCGCTGAGTAATGTCAATTGTGTAGCCTTGATACGCTACTATATTGCCAGCCTCATCCCGGACAGCCTTGGCATTGGTGGACACCCAGAAACTGGAGCCGTCCTTGCGCTTTAGCTGATACTCTAAATTGACAACCTCCCCATCCTGCTCTAAGCGACGTTGAAACTCCTGCCTATCTTCCGGATATAAATAAAGCTGGGTGGCCATATCAGTAATAAGCTGGATAAGTTCATCAGGGTGGCTAAAGCCGTACATCCTGGCCAATGCTTTATTGGCATACACAAACTGTCCCTTAGAGAGAGAGGTAAATACCCCAATAGGAGCATCCATCAACATTTCTCGATTATCCAGAATACAGAACTCTCCTGAATGATTACTAGAATTCAGATGGCATTTTTCCTCAGTCATACAAGTCTTCCAATATAAGCTATATTTTATATGAATACATAGTATAGGCTACTGTCTTGCAAATCCTTTTTTAACTGTCCAGGACTTCTCTTGCTGGAGCTGATCCATCCTGCCCATTTATGAATGCTTCTGCTTAAATTTTTGGATACAGACAAGGCCCTGGACTGGGTGCAGCGCACCTACTCCCATCATAACTCCTCATTTTGTGCCATGCACGAAAGAGATAAGAATGGGACCTAATTACCAAAAATATGCATTGCTTGAGATGGGTCATTTGTGAGTGTTGTAACCCACAGCATGTTATGCACTGAGTGAAAAAACTATAGAGAGGGAATTTTGCTTGCCTTAGTCAAGGCTCAAAGCCAACGCACCGAAACAAACGGCTCCATTGCATTGAATTCAGGATCTCCAGTAACAATGGTGGCAGAAAACTCCATTGCAGCTGCAGCAGCAAAAGCATCTGCATAGGACAGGGGATGTTTCGCTTTTATCCGAGCTGCTGCAAGAGCACGATCCTTATCTACCCCTGCTAGCTCCACGGACAATCCGGAAATATCCTCCACCACTGCCTGAGCTGTATCTGAACCCAACTTGCGGGAAATAATATAATATATTTCGCCCAGATTGATCACAGAAAGCAGGACTGTAACCTCTCCA
>CAZBUB010000003.1:0-97310 GCA_964494985.1 uncultured Desulfohalobiaceae bacterium
AAGCGCCTTATATCCCCTACCTGAAGGAAGGGGTCTTACGGCGCATGATGATAAAGGACATATTATGCCTGGAAGTTATAGGTTTTTGCCTGAATTAGATTCACAGCAGCTGGAGGAAAGGCAGCTGGCAGGACTAAGATGGACTGTACAGCATGCTGCCCAGAACAGTCAATTTTATCGCCGCAAGCTGCAGGAAAGCCGGATTTCAGCCAGGGACATTCAGAGTCTGCAGGATCTGCAGCATTTGCCTTTCACCAGCGTACAGGACCTGCGCCAGGAATACCCTCTGCCTTTGCTTTGTGTGCCGCAAAGGGATGTGGTGCGTATCCATGCTTCCTCAGGAACCACAGGCAAGCGCAAGATTCTGGCCTACAGCGCCAGGGATGTGGATGTCTGGCAGGAGATGATGGCCCGCTGCTTTGAGTTGGCAGGCCTGAGCCAGGAGGATAGAGTGCAGATCGCAGTGGGCTATGGTCTTTGGACAGCAGGAGCGGGATTCCAACTGGGCTGCGAGCGATTTGGAGCTATGGCCCTGCCCCTGGGTCCGGGGAATCTGGGAATCCAGCTGCAGTTTCTGTTGGATCTTGAGCCCACCTGCCTTTGTTCCACAGCCTCCATGGCCCTCCTCCTGGCAGAGGAAGCTGAGAAGCAGAACCTCCAAAACAGGATCAAGCTGCGCAAGGCCATTTTTGGCGCAGAACCGCATACTCCCAAGATGCGGGCCAGGGTGCAGGAGGTTTTCGGTCTGGAGGATACCTTTGACATTCCGGGGCTGACAGAGCTCTATGGACCGGGTACTGGTCTGGAATGCAGCCTACACACTGGGATACACTACTGGGCTGATTTGTTTTTGCTGGAGATGATTGATCCAGAGAGCTTACAACCGGTGCAGCCCGGGGAAGTGGGGGAAATGGTGGTCACCAGCCTGTGCAAGGAGGCGGCGCCGCTTATCCGCTATCGTACTCGGGACTTGAGCCGTTTGATCCCAGGGGATTGCGCCTGTGGGCTGAATCTGCCCCGCCACGATAAGATCCTGGGCCGCTCAGACGATATGATTATCTTTCGCGGGGTGAACATTTATCCTGGTCAAATCGCAGGCGTGCTGGAGGAATTCCCTGAGATCAGCTCCGAGTACCAGATTGTGCTTGAGCGCAGACAGGGCCTGGATGTGATGCTGCTCAAGCTGGAGCGAAGCCCCAGGGTTGACTCCGGCTTGGATCAAAACCTGGCCCAAGCGGTATCCTTGACCCTGCGCTCCAAGCTTTTGGTACGCTGTGAGGTGAACATCCTGGATCCTGGCCAGCTGCCCAGGACTTTTGCCAAGGCCAAGCGGGTTCTGGACCAAAGGGACCAGGAGTAGTTTTTAAGGCTTTAGAAATAAGGCTTAGGCATGCAGACCAGTGAGCTGGTCTGCCCAGCGCATGGATTGGGTATAGCACACTGCAGATTTATCTTGGGGCAGCTCAAGACTCTGCAAGATCTCAAGCAACCTGGGCCAGTCTGCTTGTTCCTGGGCTAGGGCTAGCTGCAGCCATTTGCCAGCAACCGTATCTTCGCCCAGCAGGGCATGGACAAGGTCTTCATGCAGGGGCAGATGGGCCAGGATGTCCTGCATGGGCTGGTCCAGGACAGCATCTAACAAGGAGAAGAGTCCAAGCAGGAACATGGCCTCAGGGGGCAGAGGGGGATGGGGCGTCTCTTGGCTTATAAGCTGCAGGAATTTGCCCCGTTGGGCTGAGATCTGGGCTAGCTGCAGTCCCCTGGAGCTGGAGTTGAATTCTGTAAGAATCAGGACCTTGAGCCAGTGTACCACTTTGGGAGTACCTAGAAAATATATCGCCCTGGGTATAGATTCAATCTTGTACTGCAGACCTACAAATGGAGAATTTATGAACTTCAATAACTTATAACTCAGGGAAAGCTCATTTTGGATTATCTTGGCCAGTTCCTTTGGCTCCAGGTCTTCCTGTTTGCTTAATAGGCCCAAGAGGCGTAGTTTTAGGCTTTGGTGAGCTGGGATGGCCCTGCCAGGGATTATCTCTGGACGGCTGAAGAAAAAACCTTGAAAAAGATGACTGCCTAGCTCAAGGCATTGCCTGAACATGGACTTAGTCTGGATCTTTTCGGTCAGTATCTTACAAGGAAAATTTTGCAAATCTTTCAAAACTGAGGCAAGGTCGTTTTCCTGCAAGGCTAACACATCAATTTTTACGATGTCCATGAATTGCAAGAGCTTTTGGTAGCGGCTCTGGCCTTTGAAGTCGTCCAGGGCCAATTGATAGCCCTGTTGCTTGAGTTGCATACAGGCCTGGAGCACTTCCTTGTCCGGAAGCACATCCTCCAGAACTTCTATGATTATCTGCTTGCGGGGCAGAACCTGGGCACTTCCATCTAACAGGGCCCGGCGGGGAAAATTGATCAGAATCTTGATCTGCTGGGGAAGGCCTTCCCCCTGGGCCAGTGTATAGCCGTCAATAATGACCTTGGAGGTGGCTTGGTCAGGATCCTGGAAAACGGCGATTTGGGTCTCGTTGCAGTGCCTGAACAAAAGCTCGTAGCCCCAGAGCTTGAGGTCTGCTCGGAATACTGGTTGCCTGGCGATAAATACCGGCTCGTAGCTGGTTTCCAGATCTTGGGGCATATGCTACCGATTTATGGGGTCAAAGGGGGCAACTCCAGCCCCAGTTGCTGACCATAGCCGCTCATCAGATTGGCATTGGCCAGGGCCTGTCCTGAAGCCCCCCGGCAGAGGTTGTCTATGGCGGAGATGATGATCAGCCGGTTCAAGCGGCTGTCCATTACCAGGCTGATGTCGCAGTACATGGTGCCCCGGACCCAGCTCAGCCTGGGCAGGACGCCCGGGGGCAGGATACGCACCCAGGGCTCCTGGCTGTAAGCCTCCTGGTAGGCCTGCCTGAGATCCTGCTCAGTTACCCCAGGAACAGGCAGACAGTAGATGCTGCTTAGGATGCCCCTTTGCGCCGGCAGCAGATGAGGATTGAATGAGATCTGCATCTCCCGTCCGGCCATGAGCCCCAGCTCCTGTTCCATCTCCGGGGTATGCCTGTGCTTGGTCAGCCCGTAGGCCCGGAAATCGTCGTGGACTTCACAGAACAATGTGTCCTGCTTGAGGCTGCGGCCAGCTCCGCTGGCCCCGGACTTGGCATCTATGATGATGCCTTCTGGCTGGATCAGGCTTTGCTGTAGGGCAGGCTTCAGGGCCAGAAGCACGGAAGTGGGGTAGCAGCCTGGATTCGCCAGAAGACTGGCCTGCTGGATGCTGCGGGAGTTGAGCTCAGGGAGACCATACACCGCCTGGCTCAACAGCTTGGGGCTGGTGTGCTCCAGGCCGTACCACTGGGTGTAGATCTGGGCGGATCTCAGCCTGAAGTCAGCACTGAAGTCCACGACTTTCAAACCCTGAGCCAAAAGCTCCGGGGCCATCTGCAGGGCGGTGCCCTGGGGCACTGCCAGGAAGACCAGGCTGCAGTCCCTGGCCAGGGCCAGGGGGTCCGGGCCCGTGATCTCTATTTGGCCTGCAGCACTGTCCAGGAATTGGGGAAAGATATCCTGGACCCTTTGCCCTGACTGCTGTCTGGAGGTTACTGCAGTCAGCTCAAATCCTGGATGCCTCTGCAAAAGTCGCAGGAGCTCCATGCCTGCGTATCCAGTGACCCCCACCAGGCCGACCTTGATGGTTTGCATTGCTAGAGCCTCGACTTAGTACTCGTATACATAAATACAATGTGTCATTGGAATGCCATGAGCTTGTTTCGCTCCTGGAATCAGAACTGACGCTATTAACTCCGAAATTCGAAATACGAAGCACGAAACAAGCACGAATGACAAAAATTCAAAATCAAACAGAGCGGATCGCTCCTTCCAATTCAACGTAACAAGCATAGTATTTCTACGTTTCGGTCATTTCATCATTCGAATTTCCGATTTGTTTCGAATTTCGATATTCGAATTTTGTATTTACAAATTCAGAGCCTAATTCCTTGCTTGAAATAGACTGATAGAAAATACGTCAACGAACTTACGAATGAGAGCACTTAGGCCTTTTGTACGTACTTCATGCGCAGCTCAAAAAGCAGGTTCTTGAGCAGGTTGTCCTCGTCCGAGGTCAGATTGCCCCGGGTTTTTTCTTCCAGGACCCCCAGGATATCAATGGTGTGCCTGGCCACCTCCAGGTTCTGGCTGGTCTGGCCGGTGCTGGGATCTGGGACTTCCCCCAAATGGGCAAGGACCGAGGAGCCCAGAGAGAGGATAAAGGTGTTCAGGTCCACCTGGGGCAGGGGGCCCTGCTCACTGTCCTGGATCTTGGCCTCGTAGGCCTGCTCAGCCTGCTG
Source organism: uncultured Desulfohalobiaceae bacterium (assembly GCA_964494985.1). Classification (GTDB taxonomy): domain Bacteria; phylum Desulfobacterota; class Desulfovibrionia; order Desulfovibrionales; family Desulfothermaceae; genus CAZBUB01. Next base: position 4,353 of record CAZBUB010000003.1, read on the forward strand.
TTGTTTCTGCTGCCCCACCTGATGGTCACTGGCAGCAAATTCCAGTTTTTCGCCTTGGTTCATAGCTACCTCGCTCAGGACTTTTAGCCGGTCCCGGGCTCATTGTTCTGGACCTTCTGCTCCTGCAAGAGATCCGGAGGATTCTGCCAGGCCTGGAAATAGGCCTGGCTGGCCTGTTCTAGATAGTCAGGGGCCTGCTTCCTGGGAGTGCAGCCCTGGTCCTGCAGGGCCAGCTTAATCACCTGCAGGGCAGTCAGGATATCCCCCCAATCCACATAGCCCATGTGCCCGATGCGCAGGATCTTACCCTTAAGCCTGTCCTGCCCTCCTGCCAATATAACATTGTGCTCTTCCCTGGCGCAAGCCAGGAGCCTCTGTCCAGACACCTCCTGGGGCAAAAGCACGCTGGTCAGGCCCCAGGTAAAGTGCTCCTCCACCAGGGGCTGCAGGCCTAAAGCGGATACACCCTGCCTGGTCATTTGGCATAGGGCCCAATGTTTGAGCATTATTTTTTCCGGCCTGGGCAGGAAATACTCCTGCAGGCAGACACGCAGGCCCTGCAAGAGGTTCACAGCTGAGGTGAACTGGGTCTGGTTCTGACCGGCTTTATTCAGTTCCTGCAGCAGATTGAAGTAGAAATTTTCCTGGGAGATAGAGTTGGCCTTGTCCTGGGCCCTGGGGCTCAGGCTGATAAGGGCCAGGCCCGGAGGCAGCATGAGCCCTTTCTGGGAGCCGGTGAGCAGACAGTCTATCCCCCAGCGGTCCATTGGGCAGGGGGAGATGCCCACCGCGGAGATGCCGTCCACCACCAGCAAAGCGTCTTGCTCGTGGCAGATCTGGCCCAGATCCTGCACTGGATGCAAGACTCCGGTGGAGGTTTCTGAAGCCTGGACCAGCAGCCCGGAGACCTGGGGATTTTGCCCCAGCAGCCTGGCTATCCGGTCCGCTTCCAGGGCCTGGCCCCATTCCAGCTCCAAGGGAACGACATCCAGACCCCAGGAGCGGGCGATCTTGCTCCAGCGCTGGCCGAACTTGCCGGCTTCCAGGACCAGGACGCTCTCTCCACGGCTAAACAGGCTGCTGACCGCAGCCTGCATAGCGCCGCTGCCTGAGCAGGAAAGGGGCAGCACCTGCTGGGAGGTAGCGAAAAGGGTCTGCAGGCCGCCCTGCAGCTCCTTCATCACGGACATAAATTCAGACTTGCGGTGGTGAACCATCTGTCTGGCCAGGGTCAGCCTGACCTCTTCCGGCAGCATGGTAGGGCCGGGGGTTAACAGTCTGGGCTTATTCATGCTCATAAGTATTTTTTCCTGTTGGGGCTGGGGAGCCAATGCCAAGGCAAAAGTATATCTGCTGCAGGGGAAATGCAAGCCGGGCTCAGTGGGCCTGGGCCCAGTTGGGTCCGACCCCCCACTCTACATCCAGGGGCACTCTCAGATGCACGGTCTGGGCCATGATCTGGGCCATCCGCTCCCCTGCCTCCCGGGCATGTTCCCGGGGTACTTCCAGCAGGAGCTCGTCATGGACCTGCAGGATGAGCTCGGCTTGCAGCTCTGACAGCCTCTGGTCCGAGTCCACCTGGATCATGGCTAGCTTGATGATATCTGCTGCGCTGCCCTGGATCAGGGTGTTGATGGCCATGCGTCTGGCCTGGCCAGCCAGGTTTTCGTTTCTGGAATTGATATCCTTGAGCAGCCTGCGCCTGCCCATCATTGTGCTGATATAACCCTGTCTGGCTGCCTTTTCCTGTACTTGGCTGTAGAAATTACTGACCTTGTCCAGCCTGCTGAAGTACTTGTGCATGAATTCCTTGGCCTGCTTCAAGGGGATGCCCAGCTCCCGGCCCAGCTTCTGGGGCCCCATGCCGTAGAGCAGGCCAAAGTTGATGGTTTTGGCCTTACGCCTTTCTTCGTTGTTGACCTCCTCGGGGGGCTTGTCCAGAAGCAGGCCAGCGGTGGCGGCATGGATGTCCCGGTTCTGGCTGAAGGCCTGCAGCAGATGGGGATCCTGGGACATATGGGCCAGGATGCGCAGCTCGATCTGGGAATAGTCGGCAGCCACCAGTTTTTTGCCTGGCCCGGCCACGAAGCAGGCCCGCATCCTGGGTCCGAGCTCGCCTCTGATGGGGATGTTCTGTAGATTGGGGTTGCTGCTGGAAAGCCTGCCAGTAGCAGTGGTCAGGTGATTGAAATGGGTGTGCAATCTCCCTTGCTGGTCCACATGCTTGGGCAAGGGCTCCAGGTAGGTGGAGCGCAGCTTCTCCAGGCTGCGGTGGCGCAGAATGTCCTGGATAATAGGGTGCTGGTGCTGCATAGCCTCTAAGACCTGGCTGGAGGTGGAAGGGGCGCCTCCAGGGGTTTTGCGGCCTGGCTTGAGGCCCAGGTGGCTGAACAAGACTTCTGCCAGCTGCTGGGTGGAGCGCGGATTGAATTCCTGGCCGGCATGGCTCTGGATCTTTTTGTTCAGCTCCTGCAGCTGGTCCTCCACCTGCTGCAAAAAATCCCGCAGGGCCTTAAGATCCACAGCCACCCCCCTTTTCTCCATGCGTACCAGAATCGGGATCAAAGGCAGCTCCAATAGCAGCATCAGCTCTAACAGCCCGGCCTGCTCAAGCTGACTGCGCAGGATCTCGCCCAGCTCCAGGGCCAGCAGCCCGGGGGTTTTCTGGCTGGCCTGCAGCTGGGCCTGGTAGGTCCTGCAGAGCTGCTCCCAGGAATAGTCCCTTTGCTCCGGGTCCAGGAGGTAGGCCCCCAGAGCCAGATCGAATACCAGCTCCTGCTGCAATTCCTGCCAGGCCTCTGAGCTGTTGAGCAGCTGTTTGTAGTTGGGCAGAAATACATGCCTGCAGGCCTTTAGGCTGCCGGCCAGTTCCCTGGGCTGGATCCGGACCTGGTACTCCCGGTTCTGCAGTCCCAGATTGAAGAGGTCCTGTTGCACAGGATACAGCCCCAGCTGCTGCCCATTTATATCTGGCAGCTCGTCCTGCAGCTTTTGGACCTGGACAGGGCTTGGGGGCTCGTCATTTTTGTCTTGGCCCTGGTCGGGCTTTAGCTGCAGCATAGGATACAGGCTGGAGAATTCAAAGCTGCGCAAGAATTCCTGAAGCTCCTGTTGTCTGACAGGCTGGCGCAGGAAATCCCCCAGCTCTCTGTCCTGCTCCAGGTCGGTGCGCAGCTCGGTCAGCTTGCGGTACAAAAAGGCGCTGTCCATATGCGGGGCCAGCTTTTCCTGCTGCTTGGGGGGCAAAAGATGCAGCTTGTCCTGCAGCTCCTCCAGGCTGGGGAAGCTCTGCAGCAGCTGCAGGGCAGTCTTGGGTCCTATGCCCGGCACTCCAGGGATGTTGTCGCTCTTGTCCCCCACCAGGGCCTGGTAGTCAGGCCACTTATCCGGGCTGATGCCCTGCTTGGCCTGGAAGTCAGCCAGAGTGATCACTTTCTCGTTGCGCTGCCCGGGATCCCAGAGCAGGACATGCTCATCCAGGCACTGTTGCAGATCCTTGTCCGAGCCCAGGATCACCACTGGCCTTTGGCCCTTGAACCTGGCGCACAGGCTGGCTATATGGTCGTCAGCCTCAGCGTCCCTGCTTTGCAGGCAATAGATGCCCAGCAGGGACAAGCCCTGCAGCAAAGGCGGAATTTGCTGCTCCAGGGCCTCGGGCATCTTCAGCCTCTGGGCTTTGTATTCCCTCAGGATCTCTTGCCTGAATCCAGGCTCCCTGCCATCCAGGACAAAACAGAAGTATTGGGGCTCCTCCTGGCGCAGGACCTTGAGCAGCACCCGCAAAGTGATGTACAAGGCATTGGTGGGGAAGCCGTCCGAGCGGCTCAGGTCAGGATAGGCATAAAAGGCCCGGTACAGGAAGGAGCTCCCGTCCACCAGGTACAAAGGCTCAGCCTGCCAGGCGTAGTCATGCTTGAGGCCCATTTTTTCAGTCCTTGAGGCGTTGATAGGAGGTGGCCCTGGGAATTATTTTGGCCTTTTGCAGTCTCTTCCAAAGCAGCTCCTGGGGATGTTCCTCCTGCAGATCACAAAGGGGTATTTCTGCCCTGGCCATGGACTTGTGGCCCCCTGCTGAGCCTAGATCTCCGAACAGGCTGGATGCCAGCTTGCCCATGTCTCCCTTGACTCCGTCCCCCCTGAAAACCGCCACCAACTTCTGATCCGTGATGCCGCAGACTATGTCCCAGGAGATGTCATGTACCCTGAGGAAAAAATCAGCCAGGATGACCAGGATGTCCGTGGAATCCACCTCGCCCATAAATACGGTCAATCCATCCCCGTGCAGGCGCATTTTGCGAAAGGCATGGGAGAAGTACTTGAGCCACTCTACTCGAAATTCGCTGCGCACAATCTTGCGCAGGATCATATGATCTGCGTATTTGCTTAAGTAGCGAAAGGCCCGGATGTCCGCATCATGGAACTTGTGCTCGAAGCTGTGGGTATCGGTCTTGATCCCGTACAAAAGAGCAGTGGATAAGAGTTTGCCCGGTTTGAGATGGAGGTTGTACAAAAACTCAGTAAGCAGGGTGCTGGTGGCCCCGTAGTTGGGCTGTATCTCTTGGAAGTCCGCTTTGACTGGATTTTCTTTGCTTAAAGGATGGTGGTCGATGACTATAGAAAACTTGAATTTGTTAAAGGTCTGATGATGGTGGGGCTGGGAATCCACCAGGGCGAAGCGGTCGTACTGGGCGGACAGCAGCGGAGTCAGGCGCTGCACCGGGATGTGCAGATAGCGGATCATGGCCAGGTTATCCGGCCTGGAGATCTCATTCGCCATGGCCAGACAGACGGTTTCCACTTTCCTGGCCATGATTCGCTTCAAGGCCAGGCCTGAGGCCAAAGCGTCCGGGTCGCCCACGAAGAGGATCAGCCAGCGTTCGTTCTTTTTGAAGAGCTTTTGCAGCTCTTCAAGTTTGTTGTCCAGTTTACGAAAGTATGACATAAGACCTTTTTGCTGCTCCAGACCAAAGCGGAGATCTGGACAAAGGCCCAGACCAAGCGAAATTTCGTTACGCCTGGAGTGTTAACTTTGATGCAAATCCCAATTACTAATCCAGGTCGAAAAAATGTCAAGGGAGGTCTGGAGACTCCCAGGGTCAAAGACTTCCAGGACCAGGGTGGAGTCCTGGGGAATGCGCAGCAGAGCCTGATGCAGTACTTCCTTGCCCTGGGCAGAAAGCTGTTCCAGGCTGCTGTGCCTGTGTCCGTCCAGGTCTCCGTAAATGTGCAGCATATGGGTCCTGTCCCAGAGCCCTGGCATCCGCAGCAGGGCATTTTGCTGAAAGGTTAGGAGATGACCCAGATCTAAGCAAACACTTAAGTCTAGCTCTTCAATCCTGCGCCAGAAGTCTGTGAGATCGCAGTCTTGCACATTCTCCAGGGCCAGACTCTGCAGGCACCTTTCTTTACTCCAGAGACTGCAGAAATCAAGCAGTATTTCTTCTTGCGGCGGGGGGTGCAGGACATAAAGATGGGGTGCAAGGTAGTCTGTCTTTTGCATGAGGCTCTGGCAGAGATCAAAGACATGGCTGGCTCCCTGATCCCAGGGGAGATCCAAGGGCAGGTGCAGGTGATACTCCAGATCCAGCTCTGCCAGCCAGTAAGGTAGATCAGTGGCATCGTACTTTAGGCTGCCCGCAGTTTCAAAAAATACCAGGCCTACTTCCTGGACTAAATCCTTGAGGCGTAGGCAGTTTTCCCCAATCCGGGCTGGCCAGATAAAGGAGGGGGCGGCTAACTTCCAGGCTGTCTGCATAAGCAAGGCCTCAAAATAGGCTGAGTTGTTTTTCCTTTTTGGTTTTGTGGGCTACGCTGCGCAGCTTTTTGGCCTGCTCCAGGGGCAGCTCCTGCAAAAGGCTGCTGGGACCGAGCTGGTGCTGCCTCCCGTAGATCCTTCTCTTTTGGGCATTGCTTAAAAAGAGCTGCGTTTTGGCCCGGGTCAAGGCTACATAAAAGAGCCTCCGCTCCTCCCAGGGATCAGGGGGCTCCTCCTGGGAAATTCGACCGGAGAGCAAGGATTTGCCTGCAAAAGGCAGGATGCCCTGCTCCAGGGCGGGCAGAAAAACTGCTTCGAATTCTAGTCCCTTTGCTGCGTGGATGGTCATCAGCCTGACTTTCTGGGCCCGGGAGCGGACCTGGGCCAGGTCGCTCTCCAGGTGGATCCAGTTCAATAGAGAGCTCCAGCTGCCATGGCTGGAGAAGGCCTTTTTGAGCTCCTGGAAGGCCTGGCTTTTCCAGAAGATCTGGTCAAAGGGGGGCATGTCCTGGAAGTAGGCTGCTAAGCCTTGGGGGCCTGAGGCTAAAATCCGCTCTGGACAGTCCAGGATTTGTCTGTCCCCGGTATCCAGACCTAGATAGCTTGTAGCAGTATTCAAGATAAGCTCTATCCGGGGCTCTTGCCAGAAAAAGGAGGTCTCTGGGGCAGAGCAGGGCAGGCCCATCCTGCCCAAAATCCGTTGCAGCACAGGTAGAAGCGCCCTGAACCTGACCAGTACAGCTATGTCCCCGGGGGCCATCTCTCCGCTGCGCTCCTGGTCTGCCTGGTGATGGGCAGTACCACCCAAAAGGGATTGGATCTGCTTACCTATCCAATGGGCTTCTTGTTCGTCGCTTTTGCTCTGGTAGTAAAAGATTCGGCCCTGCCCTGGGAATTGGGACTGAAGACGTTCCTTGTGGGGAAACAGGCATGAGCTGAAATCCAACAGGTTTTGTCTGCTGCGGTAGTTCTGCGTGAGGCTAAGGCTCTTCAGGCCTGGCCAGAGATTGATAAGTTCCTGTTGCAGATTGCGAACTGCACCTCGAAAGGAGTAAATGGATTGCTCCGGATCTCCGATGACGAACAGCCCCCTGCCCTGCTCCGGGGTCAAATACTGGATAAGCTGCAGCTGGAGCTTAGAGAGGTCCTGGACCTCGTCCACCAGGATCTGGTTATAGGGGCTGCTATAGTCCTGCTCCTGCAAGGCCTGGAGCCAGAATTCCAAAAGATCTGCATAATCCACGAGATTCCAATGATCCTTTTGCAAGGAATAGTTTTGCCAGTATTCGGCAAGCCATTGAGGCAGCTCCCTGTTCTCCCGAGCCAGGCTCAGATCTGTCCAGATCTGCCTTGCTTGCCTGGCTTCCAGGCCAGGATTGGCCTGGGCAAAGACCTGCCCGGCTTCGTCCTCTGTCATGAGCAAGGGATCCTGGCGCTGGACCTGGACCCAGTACTCGAAAGCCAGGGCATGCATGGTCTCTGCCCTGGGCAGGGCCTGGCTCTTTCCAAAGATAGCCACCAGTCTTTCCCGCAATTCGCGAGCTGCGGAGCGAGTAAAGGTCAAAATGAGGATCTGTCTGGGATTAACCCCGCTTTGCAAAAGATATTCCGCCCTGCCCAAAAGGGTTCTGGTCTTGCCTGTGCCCGGACCGGCCAAGACTAAAAGGGGGCCGCTGTCAGCCTGCACTGCTTTGAGCTGTTCAGGGTTGTATTGTTCAGGGGCTGGGGACTGTTCCTGGCTTGGTGCAGCAGGCAGGTCCTGGTGTTTGGCCTCTCTGGACTGTCCTTGGAAACGCTGCTTATCCTGGGTGGGCAGGAGTGAGCCTCCTTTTTGCATCTCTTGGCGTTCCTTGGCGGTAAAGACGCTGATCCTACCGAATTGGCCGTCAAAACCGGGCTCGCATAAAACTTCTTTTTTGCGCATCCTGGCTATGCCTTCCGCCAGAGGAGGGGAGAACCTGCGCAGCTCCTCAAGATCCAGCTGCTGCAGGATGTAAAGTTCCGGTCCGAACTTCTGTAGCAATCTGTCATAAGTGCGATAGACTGTTTTCGTCCTGGGGCCAAGGCCCAAGACCTCGGACAAAATCTCAGGCAAGGGAATCAAAGAGGTGAACCCCGGTCTTGCAGGTGGCTGTTTGGAGCTTTCCCGGTCCGCCAGGGCCAAGACCCGGTTTAGGACCCCCACTGTGAGCTGGCCTCCACAAACAGGGCAGACATTGCCCAGTTCCCTGCTTTGTCTGGGGTCTAGGACCACGCCGCATTTACGATGGCCATCTAGATGGTACTTGCCTTCCTCAGGGAAAAATTCCACTGTGCCCAGGAACTTGTGACCCAATCCTTCTGATTTGAGGGCCTTGAGAATGGTCTCATAACTGGGCTCCCCAGAAAAGATATTGGCTTCCCTGGCAAGCTTTTCACCGGAATGGGCATCTGAGTTGGAAACCAACTGGAACCTGTCCAGCCTGCTCCAGAGCCAGTTCATCTCTGGGTCAGAGGAGAGCCCGGTTTCCAGAGCGAATATGTTCGGGGTCAAGTCCTGGAAACAATCCTCTATGGAGTTAAAGCCAGATTTGGAGCCGAACAAGGAGAACCAGGGGGTCCAGATATGGGCGGGGATTAAAAAGGCCCGAGGGTCGCACTCCAAAACCATCTCTAGAAGGTTCCTGGCATCCAGCCCCAGGATGGGTCTGCCGTCAGCCTCCAGGTTCCCGACCTGGGACAGCCTGCGGTTGAAGGCCTTGGCTTGTTCCAGCCCTGGCATGAAAACCAGGTTGTGGATCTTGTGCACTTGGTTTTTCTTCTTATATATGGAGCTGATCTCTGTACAGAGGATAAATCTCGTCCGGGAAAGCTCTCTGGAGCCGGAAAACCATGGGATTTCATCCTCCAGGTCCTGCTCCTGTTTGAGTCTTAGCAACCCGGTCTCCTCCTGTTCCAGGTACTGCTCAATTTCCTTAAGCCAGCCTGGATGGGTGAAGTCCCCTGTGCCCAAAACGTCCAGACCCTTGACACCGGCCCAGGCAGCCAAATTTCTGAGGCTTAGCTGTTTGCTGGTGGCTCTGGAAAAGCGGGAATGGATGTGCAGATCAGCGTAAAATATTTGCATATGCTCACCCTTAGCTCATGGATTCAGTTCCTTGGGGCTTTTTACGTGGCTGCTCTGGATAGTATATCCTGGCCTCTGCGCCCACAAAAGATCCATTGTGCAGCTCAATCCAGGAGTTGTTCTGGGCAGCCAGCCTTTGGGCAATGGAAAGCCCGAGACCGGAGCCCTGTCTTTTACTGGTCACAAAGGGATCGAATATCTGCTTGGCCTTATCTGCGGGCAGCCCCGGACCATAGTCCTTGATTGCCAGATAGGTACCCTTGGGGTCCTGGTGCAACCTGATCTCCAGCCTCAGATCAGAGTTCTCTTCCCCGGCCTGGGCTGCATTCAGAAGTAAGTTCAAAAGCACTTGCTGCAGCTGATCCTGGTCCCAGGTCCAATAGGCCTGCTGCAGCTCAGGTTTTGTGTCAGCCTGCAAATTCGGATAGCGCTGGTACAGATTCTGCAGGCAGCTTTCCAGGCACTCCCCCAAGTTAACGGCTTTCGGGCTGGCCCTGGAGGGCCGTGCAAAGACCAGAAAATCCGCAAGCAGATGATCCAGCCTTTGGATGTCCCTGTTTACTACCTGCTGCAATCTTTGTTTTTGTTCTTGGTTGAGGCTGTTTTGGGTTATCAATTGCAGACTGCCCTTGATACCAGCCAGAGGGTTTTTGATCTCGTGGGCCAGTCCTGCTGCCAGCTCCCCGATGCTGGCCAGCTTCTCCATTTGCTGCACCTGCTGTTCCAGCTCCTTAATCCTGGTGATGTCCTTGAAAATTATCAAGGAGGAGCTCTCCCATGCAATGGGAGTAAAGGTCGCTCCAAAGATTATGTCCTTCCTTTGGACTTCTATTTCGGTACGGAAATTGGATGATTTGTCCCAGCTAGACCAGGCCTGGGCCAGATCCGGAAAGAGCTGGTGCAAGGATTTGCCTATACAGGATCTGGGTTCCTTATACCCGGCCCACTGGGCTGCCCTGCGGTTTATGCTGGAGATAATCCCCTGTAGGTCCACGACCATCAGGCCGCTGGTCATCCAGTCCAAGACCTTGGACCTGATGTTTTCAGAACGTCGCAGCCTGTTTTCCTGCTCAGCCAGCTGTAAGAGCAGTCTATCCTCTCTGCTGTAGCCCAGGTTCAGTAAAAGCAGGATGAGACCCAAAGCCAAACATTGCAAGGTGAAGAAATAGGCCAGCCTGCCCAGATGCATTTCCTGGCCTGGATCCAAAAGATTGCGTGTTATCCCATGGGCAAAAAGGGCCAAAAGGAAAAAAAAACAGCAAAAAGCCAGGATTTTTGCGGTCTTCAGGCCCAGAATGCGGCCGTAGAGAAAGATCAGGGCCAAAAAGATAAAGGAGAAGTGGCTCTGAAGCCCGCCAGTGAGCAGGATCAGATACATTGCCAGGCACAGATCAGCTATGAGCTGCAGCCTGAAGAAGAAGAGGGTGTTTTGGAAATAAGGCCAGCCGAGCAGAAAGAAAAGGGTCAGTCCAAAGCCAGAGACCAGAAAGCCGGTATAGGCTGGCTCCAGGAACAGCCCCAGGTACTCCCTTTGTGGGCCTTCTGCCAACCAGGCCAGGCCCAGGGGTAAAAGAAGTAAAACCAGGAAAATGAGCCTAAACAGACAGACCCGGAGCAAAAGCCTTTGCAGGTGCTCTCTGGCCTGGGGCCCTAGCTCTGTGTCATCTTGCACATTCTGAGGGCTGGTCATGGATCTTTTCCAGCGTGTGCCGCAAAGCAGGCAGGATGGACTGCAGGTTTTCCTGAACAGCTTTGGGGCTCCCAGGCAGGTTGACGATCAGGCTGCGGTCCAGGATGCCTGCAGCAGCCCTGGAAATGACAGCTTGGGGAGTCTGGGCCAGGGAAGCCTGGAGCATGGCCTGCTCAAAACCAGGCAGCCTCCTGTCCAAGATTCGCAAAGTGGCCTCTGGGGTGATGTCCCTGGACGTGACCCCTGTGCCTCCAGTGGTGAAGACCAGGTCAAAGGCCTGCTCCAGGCAGAGCTCAGTCAGAAGGCCCCTTAGCTGGACCTCATCGTCCGGGAGCAAGAAGCCCTTTACCAGATCCAGCTGCAGCTCATTTTGTATGAGCTCAGGAATCAGGGGACCGCTTGCGTCCTGGCGAAGTCCCTGGTGTCCTTTGTCGCTCAAGGTAATCCAGGCCAGAGAGAAACCCTGCTTATCAATCTGCCAGTTTTGGGGGCCGGAGGTTAGATTAACCTTCTGCTTGGCCTGGAGCCAGAGGCACCTTTGTCCGCTTAGGGGGTGCCTGAATGTTGATAGGGCCTGGAACCCGGCCTGTCCCCGTCCTGTTTTCAGGAAGGATCCTGCAGGCACCTTGGGCAAAGGCGCCAAAGCCAGCAGGTAGGCAATAGGCAATACAGGATCTTTGTCAGGGAGCACAGGCAGAAGATCCCCGATCTGGACATGCATTTCCTGGCTTTGAACTTGGATCATACCCTGGGATTTACTGCTCTGCTTGCAGAAACTTTTTCCTGCTCCAAGGGTTTTCCTGTCCCCTGGCCAGCCTGAGAATATTCTCCTTGTGCCTGGAGTAGATCAAAAACAGGGCCAAAATACCCAACAGGAAAAAAATGAACTGGCCAGTGAAAAGCACAAACACGGGGAGCACAGTGACTAGGCCCAGGGAGCCCAGGGAGACATAGCCTGTCATCCAGATAAGCAACAGACAGAGGATAAGGGCCCAGAACAGAGGACCAGGACTCAAGGCAGCAAAGATCCCAATATAGGTGGCTACTCCTTTGCCCCCTTTCCAGTTCAAAAACACGGAGTACATGTGCCCCAGCAGTGCAGCCAGGGCAGTCAGAAAGAGAAAGAGCCCGGAGTCGCTCATGGCCATGGCCACCAGTAAGGGCACAAAACCCTTTCCAGCATCCAGGGCAAAGGTCAGGATGCCGTAACCAGGCCCGCAAGAACGAGCTACATTTGTGGCTCCTGTATTGCCGCTACCCCACATTCTGGGATCAATGCCCTTGCAGGCCTTGGCTACAAAAAGCCCGAAAGGCAAGGCACCCAGGAGATAGGTAATAACAATCCAGCCTAAGGAGGCAAAAAATAAACCCATCACTCCTCCCATGCGTCTAGGATTTTAATGTCATTGTTCAAAGGATCTATTCGCCCTAGTTTGAGCTGAAAGGCTTTGCCCGGAAGCAGCTTATCCCCGAAAATTTGGGCTGGAGCCCTGAGCAGGATCTGCTCCCTGGGCAGGGATACAGTGACCATGGGGCCTTCTTCAGATACCACCACCCCATGCCATGTTCTTTGTTTACACCATGTCTGCAGATAAAGCAACTTCCAGTATCGAGTCCTGAACTTTTGGATCCGGGCTGCTTCCTGGGCTCGGGCGCTCAGGTAGGGGATTTTGCGCTCCAGGTCTTGGCTGCTCAATAAAGCTCTCCCTTGGCGTAGGAAATAAAAGACCTGGGCTAGGTTGAGAAAGTCAGAGTATCTTCGCAAAGGCGAGGTCACTGGGGCGTAGGCCTGGGCTCCCAAGCTTGCGTGTGGTCTGGGCCTGTGGTCTAGGCGACTGCCGCTCATCTCTCGCATGACCTTAAAGATGTTGACTGGATCCTGCCATACCCCTGCATAATCCCTGGAGAGCTGAATGTCCTGGGTACGATAGAGCATGGGGAGGTCCCTGTCCTTGGCCCAAATGGCTAAGGCCTGGTTGGCCAGGATCATGAATTCGCTGACCATGAGCTGAGCCTGGGGATGGGTACTGGGCTCTTTTAACTCCACTTGGACTTGGTCCTGCTCCTGCCAGAGGCGGAGCAAAGGTTCCTCTTGCTCAATAATGACTGCTCCCTGCTGGATCCTTTTGCTGCGCAATAGCCTGGCCAAATGCAAGGCTAGATTGAGTTCTGCAGACCCTTGGCCTTGCTCCAGGCTGGTCTCCACCTGGGTATATGTCAGATTTTCCCGCAGGCTGGTCCAGGTCAGCCTGGGCTGAACTTGTTGTAGGGTCCCTTCCTGGTCCAGGCTGAGCTGTAAAAGCAAAACAGGCCTGGAGCGGCCAGCGTGCAGGCTAAAGAGCTGGGTGCCCAGCTCTTCTGGCAGCATGTGCGTGGTGCCCTCAGGCAAATAGAGGCTGCTGAAGCGATGGGCCACAGCCTGATCTAGATCTGAGCCGAATTCCCACTCCAGTACAGGACAGGCTACAGCCAGCTGCAGTTCAAAACCATGATCTGAGGAAGCGGCCAGGCAAAAGGCGTCGTCAATATCCTGGGTACTGGAGGAATCAATGCTAAAAAGCCCAAGATCCTCAGGGACTTGCTCCTGGTTTTGGAACTTGTGCTCCTGCCTTTGGACTTCTTGGCTGAATTCCATAGACCATTGGTTTCCCCAGCTGTAACCGGCCTGGTCTAAAAGATGGTTATAGTGACTGGGCACCAGCCCCCAGTACTGGGCCAAAAGGAGGGGCAAGTTGGGATTGTCCGGCAGTCCTCTGCTGAGCTGTTTCCAATAGTCCTGGAATTCGCTGCTTTCAGGATCGGAAATGCCTAAAAAAAGCAGTCTCTGCAGCTCGTTGGCGATCTCCGGATCCAGCTTGGGCAGCTCTAGGCTTTGTCCTTGGGCTTGCTTTGCCCATAGGGCCTGGAACAAGGCTTGGCCTTGAGCCAAGACTTGATTTTTCTTGCGAACCTTTTCCTGTTCCCAGAGTCTGGCCTGGACTGTTGTTGCATCGTTGGGCTTGAAGCCAGGAGGTATAAACTTGAAGTGGGTTTTGTATTGCAAAAGAGTCCTGCCCAAAGCAGCCACCTGGTCCGGACCAGGCTCTTGCCAGAGCAAAGAGGCCAGCCAATGGATGCTCACTTGGTCAGCCTCATCCTGGACCAGCTCCCAAAGCTCTAAGGCATCGATATCTGATATGAGACTCCTTCGGGAGTGTTCCCTGCCTTGAAGCTCCTGCAAAATGTCCTCCCTGCTGCTTTGGGGAGACATCGTGGGGCCTGTCCAGGGCAGGACTCTGGCCTGGGGCAGCTTGAGGAGCCTCTTGTTGATATTTAGAACCCGAATCTGCTTCTGGGTGGCCTCCAGGATGCAAGCCAGAATGGGCTGGCTGTCCTGCATGTATTCTAGGATGCAGCCGGGTTCCAGGTGTTGCTGCGCAATGCTCATGGATTACCGCCAGGGCGGCCTGGACCGCCGTATTGAGCTTGCCTGGGCAAGATCAGTGTTTGAAGGAGCGCTGTCCAGTAAAGACCATAGCCACTTGGGGATCAGCCTGGTTTACGGCTTGGATGACCTCCAGATCGTTCATGGAGCCCCCAGGTTGGGCAATAGCTGTGACACCCTGCTCTATTGCCAAGTCTACTCCGTCCCTGAAGGGGAAGAAGCCGTCAGAGACCAAAGTGGATCCAGGTAGTCCGCCTTGGGCCTGCTGAGTCCTGGCCTGGATATCCTCCAGGAGTCTTTTTTGATCCTGGTCCTGTTTGGCCTGGGCCCGAAGCTGGTACAAAGACAGCCCGGTTTCCTGGAAGGCTAGAAGATCAGCGTATTTTTGGTAGGCCTTGAAGATGGTCAGCTCAACACAGCCCACTCGGTCCTGCTCTCCAGTGCCTATAGCCACAGTGGCCCCGTCCCTGGCAAAAATAACAGAGTTGGAGGTGACCCCGGCCTCCACAGCCCATGCAAAAATCAGGTCTTGGGCCTCCCGGGGGGTGGGTTGCCTGGCGGTGACTGTCTCCCCCTGGGAGCTGACTTGGGCGGGTAAAAAATCTTCTGCCGCCAAGATACGGTTCCGAAAGGAGAACTGCACGATCAGTCCGCCGTCCATGAGGGACTTTATATCCAGAAACGGGGAGTGCAGCTGTTTGTCAAGTTCAGCTAGCCTGGGGAGCCTTAGGATACGCAAGTTTTTCCTGGTTTGCAGCTTTTGCAAAGTACCAGGGGCAAATTCAGGTGCGACCACCACCTCAAAGTAAGAGTCCTGGATAAATTCTGCACTTGCCTTATCCAGCTCTCGGTTGAGGACCACCGCCCCTCCAAATGCGGCTATGCGATCACAGAAGTATGCTTTATGCAGGGCCTGCTGTAGGCCCTGGTCTGACCAGCCTGCTCCACACGGGTTGTTGTGCTTGAGGATGACCGCGGCTGGCTTAGCATGCAGATATTGGAGAATATTCAGGCCGTTGTCTACGTCAGTCAAATTGATTTTGCCTGGATGTTTGCCTGATTGCAGGATGTCCTTACTTTCCAGGGCGGAAAGAAGATTTTTTTCTTCGGATTTGAAATGCACCCCTCCCAGCTCCAGGCTGCCTTGGTGAGGGTAGTACATGGCAGCCGGCTGATCAGGGTTTTCTCCATAACGCAGCCCTTTTTCCTCTCCGGAGATGCTCCAAATTTTCTTTTTGAAAATCAGCTCCTGGTCTCCTACTGTAAGATGCAGCTCCGCTGGAAAAGGGTCTTCCTGGAGGGAATAATACATTTTTCTTAATTCGCTCATAATCCTGTCTCCTGTGTGTTTATGCTGCTTTTGCAGTCAGCTGATCTGTTTGAGGTTGCAAAAAAAGTGTTTCTCAAGTCGATATTGATGTTTGGGCTTCAAGTCAAGTAAGTGGCCCAAAAGGTGCTTGCATAAGCCAGCTGGACTCCAGGATGGCAAAAACATGTTTAGGGCTTGAAGGCTGGTACTATTCCGGGTTAACATTGTGCTGCAGGCGAGAAAAAAAAGCCTGGGGAGAAAAGAACCGTGGAAAAAATGCTGCAAAAGATCGCGTCCCAACTGGCAGCTGTGGATGAGGCCTCATTGGTCCAGCTTTGGGACAAGTATCAAAAGCGGGTACAGGAGTTTGAGCCTACCCAAAGATGGGAAGAGGCGGTTTTGGTTCTAAGTATGATCCAGGCTGTGCGCTGGAAGAATCAGCTGTTCAACACTAAGTGGGCCAGGGAAAAACGTCCTCCCCCTTCCCAGGAGCAAAAGGATTCTGGCCAGGAGCTCTCAGGGCCAGTCCAGGGGCCGGTGAGCAAGGAAAGGGGCAAGTTGATCCGCTTCTGGCCCAGGGAGGACTGAGAGTCCCTGGAGCAGGTAGTAATAATAGCGGATGCTTTGGACATAGTCCACCACTTCGTACCCCCTGGCGAAGCCATACGGGGCTTGGGTGTAATATTTCTTGTAGCTCAGCTTAGGATAAATGGTCTTAAGGTGGTACCAGTGCTGCAAGTTGTCACCGAGGTTTCTGGCCAGGGAAATGGCGTTGTGTACATGGGTCATGCCTTTATTATAGGCCCCCAGGGCCAAAAACCAGCGATCCCAGCCGCTGACATTCAGGTAATCCAATCTGGCCCAGAGCTGTTTCAGGTACCTGGCCCCCCCCCGGATGCTCTGTTTGGGATCCATTCTGTTCTGGATTCCCAACTCCCTGGCGGTGTTCTTGGTGAGCTGTAACAGCCCGCTGACTCCGGTTCTGCTCCTGGCGCTGGTCACAAAGGCTGATTCCTGGTAGATCATGGCTACCAGGAACAAGGGATCCAAGTTGTTTTCCTTGGCAGCCTCCAGGATGGTTTCCTGGTAACGAGGCACCCGCTCCTGGATCACTTTCTGCAAGTGGGTAAGCTGGTAGTAGTCGGTTTTGTCTGGAAAAAAACCCCAATACAGCTCTTTGAGGCGCTGGAATTCGGACTCATTCTCCAGGCCCTGCCAGAAGCCCTGCAGGGCTTGATCCAGGTACTGCTTTTCCCGGGTCCAGTACCAGCGGTACGGTATCTCAAAATCCAAGCCCTGGGTCCTTCGAAGGTCAGTGAAAAAGGGTTCCCAGAACCTGAAACGACCGCTGTCCACTAGGGCGAATCTGGCCTGGTTGTTCTCCAACAGCTCCAGGATCTCATTCAGTTTGGGGGTTTTTAGGTTCTGCAACTCAGGGGTGCATTGCAGTTTTTGCGCCTTGGCCTGCAGTTTTGCGTTTAATAGGGGGTTCTGGCCGAGTAAGATGTTGAAGCGGCAGATATCTTTTTCCTTGCGCAGCCCGAAGCGATACTTGTTGTGCAAAATGAGGGGCTGGTGAAGTTCATATCTTGGTCCAGCCTGGATTTGGGGGTTTTTTAGCTGAGACGACTGAAAGCCAGGAGCTATGAGCAGATCTGCCTGTCCTTTTTGAAAGGCCTCCAGGCAGTCCTGCCAGTCTTTAAAGATTTGCCATTTGGGCTTTAGGCCTGTCTTGCGGGCCAAAAGCTGCACCAGCTCCCGCTCAAACCCAGGACCATAGGGAGAGATCTTGGCCTGGACCTGTTCCAGCGGGAGGCTGGCTATGGTCAGCACCCGGGGCTTTTCAGGTCCTTTTTCGCTTCTTTCGTGCAGCAATTTCGTAAGCAAAAGGATCTGGGTCAGGACCAAAAGGGAAATGAGCAATACCTCTCCGGCGTTGCTCTCTGGAAAGCTCTGATTTGAATTCATCTTCATTTTCAAGTACAAGTTTTTGCTGGCATCAAGGCATTGGGGCAATCCGCAGGAAGGTATGGGCAGCCTAAGGTCTGCAGGGGCAATTTCCAAATGCGCCAATTTGCCTTATGCGTTTGTAGCTAAATTTTAAGGAGAGTTCAATGCGTAGCAATCTGGTGGTCATAGGTGCCCAATGGGGCGATGAGGGTAAAGGCAAGATTGTGGATCTTCTCACTGAAGAGGCCGGAGTGATCGTGCGCTTCCAAGGAGGCAACAATGCGGGGCATACCCTGGTGGTGCAGGGCAAAAAGCTAGTTTTGCATCTGATCCCCTCTGGCATACTGCATCCGGGCAAAAAGTGTTTGATTGGAAATGGTGTGGTTTTGGATCCCGAGGTCTTCTGTCAGGAGCTGGATAAGCTGGGCCAAAACCAAGTGGATATAAGTCCCCAGCGCTTAAAGGTCAGCAAGAAAACCCATCTCATCTTGCCCTATCACAAGCAGCTGGATGGACTCCGGGAAAGTCGCAAGAGGGACCAGGACAGAATCGGTACCACAGGCCGGGGCATAGGTCCTGCTTATGAAGATCGGGCAGCCAGGGTAGGAATTCGGGCAGGGGATATCCAAGATCAAGACCTTTTGCTGCAGAAGTTGCAAAATGCCTTGCAGGAGAAGAACATACTCTTTGCCTATTATGGTGAAAAGCAGCCGCAGGCAGAAGAAGTCTTGGAGGGAATGGTTCCTTTTTTAGAGCGGTTGCAGCCCTATCTCGCTGATGTTTCCCAGGAGATTGCCCAAGCTGCTGACAGGAAAGAATGTATTCTGTTCGAAGGCGCCCAGGGCACCCTGCTGGATGTGGAGCATGGAACCTATCCTTTCGTGACTTCTTCCAGTACAGTGGCGGGCAATGCTGCGGCAGGCAGCGGCTGCGGCACAGGCATGCTGGAGCAGGTTTTGGCTGTGGTCAAGGCCTATACTACCAGAGTCGGCTCTGGCCCCTTCCCTACAGAGCTGGAAAATGGCTGTGGGGAACACATGCAGCTCCAGGGCAATGAGTTCGGGGCGACTACAGGCCGCAAGAGAAGATGCGGCTGGTTGGATTTGGTTGGCCTCAGGGAGGCGGTGCGCTTAAATCAGCCCAACTCTCTGGCCCTGACCAAATTGGATGTACTAAGCGGCCTGCCTGAGCTGAAGCTGTGCGTGGGCTACGAATACCAAGGGCAAAGGGTGGAGCACCCTCCCCAAGAGGAAAGGGGCCTGAGCCAGATCAAGCCGATATTTGAAGATCTTCAGCCCTGGCAAGAAGATATCTCCAAAGCTAAGAGCTTTAAGGAGCTCCCTGCCCGGGCCCAGGCCTATATCCAACGCTTGGAGGAAATTCTGGGGGTTCAGGTTTCCATTATCTCTGTGGGCCCGGAGCGCAGTCAAACTATCATCCGCTAGGGAGTTGGCTGCCTTGCAAGCCCCTGAACTGACCCAATGCTATCCAGGCCTGCTGCAGAGACAATCCAGGCTGGTGGAGTACCTGCACAGGCTGGAGCAGAACAGGCCCAATGTCCTTTTCCTGGAGGGGGGAAGCCTGGAGGAGCGAAGGGGCCTGGCCTTGTACTGGTCCGCGCTGTTGAACTGCAGCCAAAAGCAGCCCCCCTGCCTGGAATGCTCCTGCTGCAGACAGATCGCCAATCAGGCCTTTCGGGATTTGTTCCTGTTCCAGGGTCTGCAGGAAAGCATCAAGATTGATCAGGTCCGCGAAGCCAGGTCACTCATGGGCCAAAAGCCTGATGCAGGACAAGTGCGGGTCTTTATCCTGGAGCAGGCCCAGGGGCTGACCCAGGCTGCAGCAAATTCCCTATTGAAGAGCATGGAGGAACCCCTGCCAGGAAATGCCTTTGTACTGCTGGCTCCCCAGAGACAGCTGCTTTTGCCCACCTTGGTCTCCAGGAGTCTGGTTTTGACACTGTCCAGGGCGAGGCAGGAAGTGGACGTTTCCCAGGAGGCAGAAAGATGGCTGGGGTTATTGCAGGAGTTCTGGCGCACCGGTCAAGGACTGCTCAGGCACAGCTCTGCTCAGGGCGCGTTGGATAAGAAGCTGGTGCAGGAAATCCTGGTTTTGTGCCAGCAGGTCATGCTTCAGGCAGGCAGGCAAAAGTCAGCGGGACAGCTTGAGATTTTTTTGCAAACAAGATTGGATGCCCAGGGTTGGAGCAGGATTTGCGAATTGTTGCAGCAGGCTCAACAGGCCTTGGATTTACAGGTCCATCCAGCCCTGGTTTTGGAATGGATGGGGGTGAAGGTCAGGACCTGGCTTTGAGCTAGAAAAAGGAGCTTTAAGCATGCAGTCCAGCTTGGGCCTATTCATTACTGCCCTGGGCCTGGCCCTGATCTTAGAGGGCCTGCCCTATTTTCTGTTTGCGGAGCGCATGCCAGAGGTTTTAAGGCTGCTGGCAGAAAAGGAACCCTCTGGTCTGCGTAAGATGGCGGTTTTGGTTATTTTGCTGGGGCTTTTTTTGATTTATCTGGGCAGGGGCTGACAGGGACGAGGCCACGAGCTCCCAGGCTTGTGGGCCACATGGATGTTCACGATGCCAGAGGTCAAGTGCTGGTGGCTGACCCTGCAGAATCCTGCCTGCTGAAGCTCGGTTGCCAGCTCAGGGGCGGAAGGGAATTCCAGGATGCTCCTGGCCAAGTAGGAGTAGGCCTGGCTGTCCCTGGAGACCAGTCTGCCCACAAAAGGCAACACGCGCTGCAGATAAAGGTTGTAGACCCCATGCCAGATTTTGGCCTTGGCGGAGCCGAATTCCAGTATGGCCAGCCTGCCTCCTGGTTTGAGTATGTGCAGGATTTGCTCGTAGGCTTGTTCTCTAGGCTGGATGTTGCGAATGCCAAAGGCAATACTTACCTTATGCACACTGGCAGGGAATAAGGGAATGTGCCTGGCATCCGCACAAATGCGTTGTTGCCCTGTTTCTTTACCCAGGATTTTTTTTTTGCCGAAAAGGAGCATGGGCAGAGAAATATCAGCTGCAAAGACCCTGCAGGCAGGCTCTTTGCGCAACAACCCCGCGGTCACGTCCAGGGTGCCTGCAGCCAAATCCAGAATATTTTCTCCGGATCCAGGCTCCAAGCTCTGGATGAGCCGTTTGCGCCAGTAGATATCCAGGCCCAGGCTTAAGGTGTGGTTCAAAAAGTCATACCATGGTGCAATGCTGGCAAACATGCCTTGCCTGGAACCAATTTTGCTGGCCTGTGCAGTACAGGACTCAGTTGGAGGGATCATTTGACTGATGTCCAGGTGCTTCTTCCTGGATATTGCGCAGGATCTCCCAATAGATGGCAGAGAAGAACTGATCAAAGTTACTGGGAGAGATTCGTCCTACCTCAATGAATTTGACCACAATCTCTTTGGCTACTTGCAAGGCCTGTTGACGAGTCTTATCCATGGCTCTTCACTGTGTTTTTTAAAAACTGGCTCCAGGATGAAAAAAACCCGTCCGGCGGGGAAATGGCCTGGACCTCCACATAGGTAAGGCTCCCGGACGGGAAAAGGAGAGAAACCTGTGCAGCACCCCTCCTTTTTTTTAAGTTTCGTCTTGCATTTCCTGGGCCAGAGCCTGGATCTCCTCCCGGATTACCTTGGCTGCCTCAGCCGGAATCATCTGGGCGAGTTCTTCTTTGAGCTCCTGTTTGATCTGGGCAGCCAAATCTTGGAGATCCTTCCTGGTTAAGGTTTCCTGGCTCAACTCCTGCATTTTTTCCTGTAACGGAGTCAGCTGTTCCTGGATCTGTGAAGATTCCTGCAAAGAGCTTATTTGCTCCTGCAAGGGATCTAATGTGCTTAAGAGCTTTTCTTCCCAGGCCTGGGCGAGTCTTTCCTGCAGGCGTTTTTCCAATGCCTGGCTTGAAGGATACTCCTGAATGCGCTGCTCAAGCTCTTGAACTTTGCTCTGCAGGGTGTGGATTTGTTCCAAAAGCTCAGATTGTTCCTTTGCTGCTGCAGTCCTTTGCTGTTCAAAATCCTGGCTTTGGTCTTCTTGGGCAGCAGGCTGCTCCTCTTCAGGTGCAGTGTCCATAGAAGATTCCTCTTCAGGGGCGGGCTTTGCCTTGTCTGACTCTTTTGCACTTGAAGGGTTCAGTTCCTGGAACAGTGAATCCAGATCCAGGTCATCTTCGCTATCTTGGGCTTGAGAGGTTTCCTGCGTCTCCTCCTGGAAGGAATCCTCTACCTCAGCAAAAAGACCATTTAATTCCTGTTCAAAATCCTGGCTTTGATCTTCTCGGGCAGCAGGCTGCTCCTCTTTAGGTGCAGTGCCCATAGAAGATTCCTCTTCAGGGGCAGGCTTTGCCTTGTCTGACTCTTCTGCACTTGAAGAGTTCAGTTCCTGGAACAGGGAGTCCAGATCCAGGTCATCCTCTTTATCTTGGGTTGGGGAACCTTCCTGGGCTTCCTTCTGGGGGGAATCCTCTACCTCAGCAAAAAGATCATTTAATTCTTGTTCAAAATCTGCATCTTGGCCTGGGCCAGATTCTTCTTCTGGGGGCTCCTGATCGTCCTGGACCACCTCGGTGAGATCAATGATCTCTTCGCTGGATTCCTGGGCCTTTTTTTCCTGGGCCATAAAAGCACCTCAAAGAATGGAGCTGCCCGGCAGAAGGCTGTCCCTTGCTGCCGGGCCATATGTTCTCGCTTATTAGTCCTTGGGATGGCATTGGTTGCAAGGCAAGGGTCCGGTGTCCTCTCCTGCCTTTTTAAGTTCCTGATGGCAACCGATGCAGCTGTGCTCACTCTTACGTTCATGGAAGGCAAAGTAGGCAGAATTGACCTCCTTCATCTCAGAGCCCTTGGCCCCGAGCAGGTCGTGGCAGCCGGAATCAGTACATTTCTGGGGAGGCTCTGACTCGTCTTCCTCCCACATGTGATGGCAGGTCTGGCAGTCTTCCACTGCTGCTTCGTGGGTCTTGTGGGGCATCTCAGTGGGGCTGTATTGGGGGTTTTCTGTCTTCCCTTCTGCATCCTTCATGGTTATGCTCTCCGGGACCTCAAAATCATAGGCCTGCAGCCCGGCCAGAGTGAAAACCAGCAATGTACACGCGCTTAACAAACTCACAAACATAGACTTCTTCATTTTTCCGAACCTCCTTTTTAAACTGTTTGCTGCCAGGGAAAAGGCCAGTTGTGAAAGCGGCGGCCATATATGCTCCTGCCTGGACTAAAGGCCTGGGCTGAGCCTGTATTAAAAGTTTTCTCTTGTTAAAGTTTATGTCAGATTGTGCTTCCCTGTCAAGGAAATCTTGCCAGTCCCTGGTAGGTTAAGGTCCTAAAATTCCAGGGAGCGTGCAGCTTGTAGGGTCTGCTCAAGATCACTGTCCTGATGGGCGAAGGAAACAAAGATACATTCGAAGTTGGCCGGGGGCAGATAGATGCCCTGCCCGCGCATCTGACGATAAAAGCTGGCAAAGAGCTTTTGGTCTGTTTGCCTGGCGGTGGCAAAGTCCTGCACTGGCGTGTCTGTAAAGAATAAAGTAAACATGGAGCCCAGCTGGTTCAGCTGCACAGCCAGGCCTTTGCCTTGCAGGATGGACTGCAGCTCCTGGGCCAGCCAGCTGGTTTTTTCCTCCAGGGCCTGGTAGTCCTGTTTCTGCAGTTCTTGCAGGGTGCTCACTCCAGCGCTCATGGCCACGGGATTTCCGGTTAGGGTTCCGGCCTGGTACACTGGGCCGCAGGGCGCCAGGTACTGCATGATTTCCTTTTTGCCCCCCAGGGCGCCCACAGGGAAGCCGCCGCCGATGATCTTGCCCAGGCAGGTGAGATCCGGAGTGACCCCAAATCTGCCCTGGGCTCCGGAATATGCCACCCTGAAACCGGTGATAACCTCATCAAAGATGAGCAGGCTGGAGTATTGGTCCGCAAGTTTCCTTAGTCCCTGCAAAAAGCCATCTCCAGGGGGGACCAGGCCCATGTTGCCAGCTACAGGCTCCAGGATCACTGCAGCTATCTCCTGGCCTTGTTCTTGAAAAATCCGTTGTACAGCTTTCAAGTCATTGTAAGGCGCAAGCAAAGTCTGTCTGGCCAGATCCTCGGGCACTCCAGGAGTGCCCGGAATAGCCAATGTAGCGACCCCTGAGCCGGCCTGGACCAGAAGGCTATCCACATGTCCGTGATAGCAGCCCGTGAACTTGAGGACCTTGTCTCTGCCAGTGTAGGCCCGGGCTAGGCGCAGGGCGCTCATGGTGGCCTCGGTGCCGGAGTTGACCAGGCGAGCCATCTCTACGCCAGGCAGGGCGTCCTTTATAGCCTGGGCCAGATCTATCTCCTGCTTGCAGGGGGCACCAAAGCTGGAGCCATCTTCCAGTGCCTGCCTGGCAGACTCCAGGACCTTAGGATGGCAATGACCTAGCAGCAAAGGACCCCAGGAAAGGACATAGTCTATATACTCCTGGCCCTCCTGGCTGTAGATTCGACTGCCCTGTCCTTTGCGGATAAATAAAGGTGTGGAGTCCACACTGCCACAGGCTCGGACTGGACTGTTCACCCCCCCAGGAATCAGTTCCTGGGCCTGTTGGAACAGGCTTTGGGAATCAGGCATATACATACTCCTTAGAAATATTTTTTAGAAGTAGCGCATGGAAGTCTTCTTGAGCTCTTTTAAGCTAAATAGAGTTTCGTAGCTCCGCAAGCCAGTTCTGTCCGCCAATTCCTGGATGAGCTGCGTGCACTGCTCTTTGCTCCTGGCGTGGATCATGGTGTACAGGTTGAAGGGCCAGTTATTTGTGCTGCGCCTTTGATAGCAATGGGTGATCTCTGGCCTGGAGGACATGATCCTGCTGATCTCCTGGAGTCTTGCCCGAGGTACCTGCCAGGCCACCATGACGTTGCAGTCATATCCTGCCTCTTGGTGGCGCAAAGTGGCTCCAAAGCGCCTAATGCAGCCTGTGTTTTTCAGCTCACTTAACAGCGCCAGGACCTCTGACTCTGTGACTCCGACCTGGCTGGCAAGGCTGGCGAAGGGAGTGGAGCTGTCAGGCAAAGTGTCCTGTACCAAGCGCAGGATGTGGGTTTCTTTTTCTGTAAAAGTCCTGCTTTGCTCTTGATTTGTGTTGTTGTCCATATGTATCCTTATAATTTCTGGAAGGGTTATTCCTATCTTTTTTGGCTACTTATGACAAGTAATTTTCTTGACCCTGGGCCAGGCCAAGGGTATAAGTTGAGTCAAATCAAGCGATCAGATGATTTGCAAAGGGAGTACACATGAGGATAGCAGTCATTGGGGCTGGATCTTGGGGCACTGCCCTGGCCAATTTGCTGGCTGCAAATGGACAGAGCACTGCTTTATGGGTCAGGGAGCACGAGCTGTTGGAGCTGATACGCAGGCAAGGGGAGAATGTTTGGTTTTTGCCAGGGGTGCAGCTGGATCCGGGCTTGAGTATGAGCAATAAGCTGGCGGAAGTTATCCAGGGGGCGGAGTTTTTGCTGTTTGCGGTACCTTGTCAACATTTTAGGACCGTGCTGACAATCCTTAAGGAATACTTGCCTCCCAGACCTGTTTTGGTTTGTGCCAGCAAGGGCATCGAGGTCCAGAACCTCAAGACCATGTCCCAAGTGGTCCAGGACGAGCTGCAAGGACTGGAGCCCAGTTATGCCTGTCTTTCCGGGCCCTCTTTTGCCAAGGAGGTGAGTAGGGGGCTTCCCACGGCTGTTTCCCTGGGATGTACAGATAAAAATCTGGGGGCTTGGCTGCAGCAGGCCCTGGCCACTGATGTCTTTCGGGTTTATTGGAATCCGGACTGCATGGGAGTGGAACTCGGTGGGGCCCTGAAGAATGTTATGGCCCTGGCTGCAGGTATCACAGACGGGTTGGGCTTTGGAACCGGAGCCAGGGCAGCCCTGATTACCAGGGGATTGACAGAGATGTCCAGGATGGGAGTGGCTATGGGCGCCAGGCAGGAGACCTTCATGGGCCTCTCCGGCCTGGGTGATCTGGTCTTGACCTGCACTGGAGATCTAAGCCGCAACAGACAGGTGGGCCTTCGTCTGGGCCAGGGACAGAGCCTTCAGGAGATCCTGAAGGGTATGCGTATGGTGGCTGAAGGGGTGCAGACCACCCAGGCTCTGTATTCCCTAGGGCAGAGAATGGGAATAGATTTGCCAATTACCGAGCAAGTGCATCAGATTTTATACCAGGACAAGGCCCCGGCCCAGGCAGTTCAGGAGTTGATGCAAAGGACATTGAAGCAGGAATAGACAAGACAGGGCAGGAATCTGCTTCAGCTTCTTGACAAAGTGGAATTTTGGACATAAGCTTGCCAGAATTGTTTTCATTTTAGGTCGTTAGCCTGCTAGTAGCGGCTATTTGCGCAGGATCATGCAGACCAGTTATAGCAACTATTCTTATTGAGCTAAGGGTAAAATATACAAGAGTTCTGTTTCGGGTGACAGTCCAGCTATCTGGCAGGCAAAGGCCGTTTGGCAGGGGGCTTAAAGCAGAAGCATTCCAGGGCAGCAAATTTTCCAATCCATGCATCTTTTAATTGTTCCACCATAAGGGAGGAAAATATGGAAAAGAAGGAAAAGAAGGCAACAGAAAGCAAGGCCAAGGAATTTAAGGCCAAGGAGTTTACCATCTGTGAGGCCACAGCTCAGATGCTGGATAAGGCTAAGCAGGACGGAGTGGAGACAGCCTTTGACCGGGCTGCGAGCATGAAGGCCTGTCCGATAGGGTCTGATTCTGCCTGTTGCAAGCACTGCTCCATGGGGCCATGCCGGCTGAATGCCAAGGATCCGTACAGCAAGGTCGGCGTATGCGGTGCGACCATCGACACCATTCAGGCCCGCAACTTTGCCCGCATGGTGGTGGGTGGCGCGGCGGCGCACACAGACCACGGCATGTCCATGCTTGATGTTTTCCGGGAGGTGGTCCATGGCAAGATCAAGGACTACAGGATCAAGGATTCGATCAAGCTGGAGCAGGTAGCCCAGTCCGTAGGGATTGAGACCAAAGACCGTTCTGTCGAGGATATCGCTCAGGATCTGTACGAGGAGCTGGAACGGACATACACCCAGGTCGAAGGCGAGATCCCTTTTGTCTCCCGGGTACCGGAAAAGACCTTGGAGACTTGGCGCAAGCTGAATATTGTACCCAGGGGATCCATGCGCGAAATCATGGAAATGATGCACAGGACCCACATGGGCGTGGATCAGGAGTACAAAAACATCACCCAGCAGTTCAATCGCACGGCCCTGTCCGACGGCTGGGGCGGCTCCATGGTGGCCACCGAGATCTCGGACATCCTCTATGGCACGCCCACGCCTGTAAAGGCTGACGTGAACATGGGCTGCCTGAAGGAAGACTATGTCAACGTTGTGGTCCACGGCCACGAGCCGACCATGTTCGAGTCCATGCTGGTCTCGGTCAACGATCCTGCCCTGGTCCAGGCCGCCAAGGATGCCGGAGCCAAGGGGATCAATGTTGCGGGCATGTGCTGCTCAGGGGCTGAGGTCCTGTCCAGGCATGGTGTCCCCCACGCCGGCAACTTCATGTCCACTGAGGCCATTTTGGTAACCGGGGCTGTTGACGCCATGGCTGTGGACTATCAGTGCATCAAGCAGGGCCTGTCTTCGGTAGCCAAGTGCTACAACACCTTTATGTTTACCACCAACCCGCGCTGCCACATCGAGGGTGCGGAACATATCGAAATGAAGGAAAATAATCCTCGCGAATGCACGGATGAAGTTGTTGTCCGGGCCATTGCCAGGTTCAAAAACAGAAATGTCCAGGTGGAGATTCCGAACATCAGCAATGCCGGCATTCACGGATTTTCCCACGAGTATATACAGTATATGCTGGGCGGGAGCTTCCGGGCTTCCTACAAGCCATTGAACGACAACATCATCAATGGCCGCATTCGGGGTATAGCCGGTGTGGTGGGCTGCACCAATCCCAGGGTCAAGCAGGACTGGGTGCACGTGGAGCTGGTTAAAGAGCTGATCAAGAAGGATGTATTGGTCCTGCAAACCGGCTGCTCCCAGATCGCCCTGGCCAAGGCCGGGCTGCTGACTCCTGAAGCTGCGCACCTGGCAGGGGACGGCTTGAAGGAGGTCTGCGAGACAGTAGGCATGCCTCCGGTCCTGGGCCTGGGCTCCTGCGTGGATAACAGCCGGATCCTGATTGCTGCGGCCGAAGTGGTCAAGACAGGCGGCCTTGGGGAGAGCATCGCGGATCTGCCTGCAGCAGGGGCTGCTCCGGAATGGATGAGCGAGAAGGCCATCAGCATCGGGCAGTATTTTGTGGCTTCCGGAGTGTACACAATCTTTGGCGTTACCTTCCCGGTTACTGACAATACTAAGTTCAAGGACCTTTTGTTCAACGGCTTGGAAGAGCAGGGGCTCGGCAAGTGGGATTTTGCCGCCGATCCCTATGAGATGGCCAAGAAGATGCTGGCCCACATCGACAAGAAGCGCAAGGCCCTGGGTCTGGACAAGGCCAGGGAGCGGGTGCTGTTTGACATGGCCGCCCGCAGGGAGATGGATGCCGCTTAAGCGTTGGGCTTACAGAATAGAGGCATAAAAAAGGGCTCCTGCGGGAGCCCTTTTTTATGCCTGCAAACCTGGTCAGAATCAAGAATTCGAGTGGAGGGGGAGATGGAAGATGAAATGACCCGGGCCAAGCTGCTGCTGGAGTCTTTGCCATATATTAGGGAATTCTATGGCAGGACCGTGGTTATCAAATATGGGGGCCACGCTATGCAGGATGAGCAGCTTAAGCAAAGCTTTGCCCTGAATGTGGTTTTGCTCAAATATATCGGGGTTAATCCGGTGATTGTGCATGGGGGAGGGCCACAGATCGGGCAGATGCTCGAACAGTTGGGTATAAGCAGCAAGTTTGAACAGGGTCTGCGAATCACGGACCAGGCCACCATGGATGTGGTGGAAATGGTCCTGGTGGGCAGAGTGAATAAAGAAATCGTAAACGTGATCAATCTCAATGGCGGCCGCTCTGTGGGGCTGTCTGGCAAAGATGGAGGGCTCATCCAGGCTAGGAAAATGGAAATGGTCATCTCGAAAAAAGATGCTCCGCCAGAGATCATCGATCTAGGCCGGGTGGGCGAAGTGGTGAGCATCCAAACCAAGCTCATCCGTAGCCTGGAAAAAGAGGGCTTTATCCCTATTATTGCTCCAGTAGGTGTGGATACAGAGGGCCAGACCTACAACATCAACGCGGATGCGGTTGCAGGCTCAGTTGCCGAGGCCCTGGAGGCCAAAAGACTGATCCTGCTTACAGATGTTTCAGGGGTCATGGCCGGGGAACAGCTGCTCTCCTCCTTGAGCCGCAGACAGGCCCTGGAGATGATCGAGAACAGTACCGTACAGGGGGGTATGATTCCCAAGCTGAAATGCTGCCTGGAAGCCCTGGAGGGAGGAGTGGAGAAGGCACATATCATTGACGGCAGGCTGGAGAACTCCCTGATCCTGGAGCTGTTCACCCAGGCTGGGATAGGCACAGAGATTTTGGCCTAGCCTCAGGTCCGCGTACAGCGCACCCAGTGCTCCCTCCCCAGGCTGCGCATTTCTAAGTCTGGGTTTTTGCAGATCTGTGCAACCTGGGGGCATCTATTCTGGAATCTGCAGCCTGTAGGGGGGTCCATTAAAGTGGACACCTCCCCGGTTATGCTATCCAGCTGGGCCGTCTCTTGGGGCTCCCTGCCCGGTACCGCAGCCAGCAGGGTTTGGGTATAGGGATGCATGGGGTTTTGAAAGAGCTCCCGGCTTGGGGCATATTCCACTATTTGACCCATGTACATTACCGCCACCTGATCGCTTAAATAGCCCACTAAGTTCAGATCGTGGGAAATAAACAAATAACTGAGCCCCAACTCTCCTTGCAGCTCACTTAGAAGGTTGATGATTTGGGCCTGGATGGAGACATCCAGGGCAGAGACCGGTTCATCGCAGATTATGAGCCGGGGCTCCACGCTCAAGGCCCGAGCAAGATTGATCCGCTGCCGTTGCCCCCCGCTGAATTGATGGGCGTAGCCTTTTTGAGCCCCAGAGGGCAGGCCCACCAGTTGCAAGAGTTCCTTAATGCGCGCGGGGCGTTTTTTCCTCTCCACTCCTGCCACCCTCAAGCCGTCCAGCAAGGTCCTTCCTATGCTCAGTTTCGGGTTCAGGGAACCGTAAGGGTCCTGGAAGACGATCTGCAGGCTTTTGCGCAAGGGCTTGAGTTTGTGCTCTGGCAAGAATGCAATCTCCTGGCCCTGGAAAAGGATACTGCCCTGATCAGGTTCCAGGAGTCTCAGTATGAGCTTGGCCAGGGTGGACTTGCCGCAGCCTGATTCCCCTACCAGCCCCAAGGTTTGGCCCTTAGGGAGGTAGAGGTCCACATTATCCACAGCCTTGATCCAGCCCTTGGTCCCGCGCATGAAGCCGCCCGGGACCGGAAAGTACTTCTTCAGGGCAGTTACCTGCAGGATGTGCTCGGCATTCATTTTGTTGCGCATGAGCCTTGTAGCTTCGGGGATTCAGTGGCTGCGGTATGGGGCTGATGCAAAACAACAGGACAGCGGCTGAAGTGCTCTGGACCACAGCTTTCCAGCCTAGGCAGATTCTTGCTGCATTTTTTTTGGGCAGCATAGCACCTAGGGTGGAAAGGGCAGCCGCTGGGCCGATGGGCTGGGTCAGGCACCGAGCCGGGTATGGTATAAAGCTTCTGACCTTTCTTCTCGAAACCAGGCAGTGAGGCTAGAAGGCCCTGGGTATAGGGGTGCCTGGGATCTTGGAAAATGTTTTGTTTCAGGCCTTGCTCCACTATCAAACCAGCATACATGATATAGACCCGGTCAGCCACGCTGTGGACCACTCCCAGGTCATGGGTGATATACAGCACGCTCTGGCCTTGCTTTTGGGTCAAGGATTTGAGAAGACTCAAAATCTGGGCCTGGACAGTAACATCCAGGGCGGTGGTCGGCTCGTCAGCAATCAGCAGATCAGGTTCGCAGGCCATGGCCATGGCTATGAGCACTCGTTGCCTTTGGCCTCCACTTAACTGGTGGGGGTAATTGTCCAGTCTGGCTTCTGCGTCCTGGATACCTGCTTTGCGCAGGGCTTGGATGCAGGCTTTGCGCAGCTCCTGGGGCTGCATCCTGTTGTGAGCCAAAAAGGCCTCAGCCAGCTGCTGGCCAATGCTGAAGACAGGATTGAGGGAAGTCAAGGGATCCTGAAAAACCATGCCTACCTGGTCGCCTCTCAGGCATTGCAGCTCCTTAAGGGACATTTGTAAGACATCCCTGCCCTGTAGCAAGACCTGGCCCTTAGGGATGCTCCCAGGGGGGCAGGGCAGGAGTCCCAATATGCTCAGGGCGCTTAAAGTCTTGCCGCATCCTGATTCCCCCACCAGACAGACGGTCTCCCCGGCATGGATTTCCAGGTCCAGGCCCTGGACAGGCCTAGAGGGGCCTTTTATTCCTGGAAAATGGATATGCAGATCCTTAATTTGCAAAAGAGGCATTGGCATAGGCTTCCCACTTTTGCTGCTTCCTGTTTGAGCTGGCCTGGGGCTTATTCATTCTCTATTCCTGCAGCTTGGGATTTAACGCATCACGCAGTCCCTCTCCAAAAAGGTTGAAGGCCAAGACAATGATCAGGATACTGATGCCTGGAATCAGGGTCAGCCAGGGTGCATCGAATATGAATCGTTTGCCCTCTGAGAGGATATTGCCCCAGGTAGCCTGGGGCGGGGGAACTCCAAAGCCCAAGAAGCTTAGCCCGGCCTCGGTCAGAATGGCTGTGGCTATACCGATAGTCGCGGAGACAAAGACCGGAGCCAGGGCGTTGGGCAGCATATGCTGCAGGATGATCCGGGCGTTGCTCACCCCTAAGGCCCGGGCGGCCAGGACAAAATCTTGCTCACGTAAGGAGAGGAATTCTGCGCGCACAAAGCGGGCGGTCCCCATCCAGCTGGTCAGGCCGATAACTATCATAATGTTATAGATGCTGGCAGGTAACAAGGCGATGACAGTCAATATGAGAAAGAAGCTGGGAAAGCAGAGCATGATGTCCACAAAGCGCATGATGAGGGTATCCACTGCTATTCCTTGCTGTCGCAGGGTGGAATAGTCCAATTTGCCTTTTTTCCAAGTCAGAGTAAGCCAGAGCAAAGCCAGGATCAGCAAGGAAATCCCTGCCATGGGGCGGGAGAGCAGTAAAGCCAGGCCAGCTGCCAGGAATAGGCCTCCTTGGAGCATGGCCTGAAGATGGAAGAGCGCGTTGCCGAAGTATCCGGCAATACCTCCAAGGCAGATGCCCACTACCACTGAGATGCCTACGGCCACAAAGCCCACAGTGAGGGAAACCCAGGCCCCTTGCAGCATGCGGGCCAAAACATCCCGGCCCAGCTCATCGGTGCCCAGAATATAGATGCCTAGAGCAGGCGAATGCGTATGTTGCAGGTTTTCATCTGCAGGATAGGATAGTGGAGGCAAGAGTTTATCCTGGAGCCTTACCTGGGCCGGATCCAGGACTGGATCCGGCCCAGAGGTCAAGATCAGGCCCAGCAGGGCTAAGACAAAAAAAAGCAAAAAGACGATCAGTCCAGTCAAAGCCAGCCGGTTTCTTTTAAAGGTGCGCCAGAAGTCTGCCAGTAAGGAGTTCTGGTCTGCAGCAGGGATGTCTTGCAGATGGCTCGTGTCTTTGCTCATTGCCATGCCAGAGCGGCCTCGGTGCGGGTTATTTGCCAGATATGGATCTGCATCTTGACCTGGCCATGATAGGGTACGTCTTCCTGTTTTATGTGCTCACAGCTCCAGCCAGAGGTCTGCAGCAGATCCCAAAAGGGCAAGGCCACCTCTCTATCGGGGCTGCTCAGCCAGATTTGGCCTCCAGGGGCTAGGGCCTGTGAGAATAGGCTTAGAAGGGGGAGAAAGAATCTGCTTTCATAGATGATATCTGCGCCCCAGATATAGGAAAAGCTGTGCGGCTTGAATGCTGTCTGTCTCCAGTCCATGAGTATCCAGTGAGCAGGACTGTTGTTCAGCTTGGCGTTTTTTTGGGCGTAGTAAAGCGCCTGGGGCTCATAATCCAGGCCGAGGACTCTAGCCCCACAGTCTGCTGCTGCCAGACTGGTCAAGCCCAGGCCACAACCTAGATCCAGACAGATTTTGCCTTGAAGCCATTGCCTTTGCTTTAAAAGCCATTTGGCCAGCAAGATGGCCGCAGGCCAGATCTCCAGCCAATAAGGGATCCGTTCATCATGGTCCAGGTCCTGATCTTGCATATGCTCCCATATGCTCTCCAAATCCTGGGGGCGGCAAAACATATATTCCCGACCCGCGATGTTCAACTCAAAGTGTTCCATGCAAATAGAGCCTGGATGATTTGTTCTTGTTGATCAGTCCCCCAGCCCAGGAAGCTGAAAGCAGCCTAGCCTAAACCCCTTATCTCTGCAAGGATTAAAGAACTTTCCCTAGGCTTGACATAATCTAGAACTAAAGATATAAGTGTACGTCCAGTAGGTAAACATTGTTTATATTCCAAGATTTTGTTTTCAGGCAGTCTTTTCAGGGAAGGAAGATATGGGCCGGAGTAAAAAGAATCTAGGACAAAGATTTAACTTTCTGCAGGATGTTATGTATAGCAAAGAGTATACCGAAATGCACGAAACAGCCCAAGAGGTTTTGAATGAAGCCCATGAGCTGTTTTACGAGAAAGGCTATGAAAGGGCCTCCATGCGAGAGATAGCAGAACGGGTGGGCATCAGCAAGGCAGCCATGTATCACCATTTTGCCAATAAAGAAGAGATTTTGTACAAAATCTGTTTGCAGGCCGGAGAGATGATCAATGAGAATATGAACAGGGCAATATCCCGTAACAGGCGAACAGAAATGCCCCTAAAAGAACAGTTGACCAATATCCTGTTCAAGTATACATTCAGCTATATCAAAAACAAGAATTTTAACAAGATTTTGCTCTATGATATCGAATCATTGCCTTTTGATAAAAAACGCAGAATATTGGATATGGAAAAGGCCAATGTGCATCAGCTAAAAACCTATCTGCAAGAGCAGATGGATGCAGGGAGACTCAAACCCTGTAATCTGACAGTGCTCACATTCTGTCTGTTTGGCGCAGTACATTGGTTGTATTTCTGGTATAAGGATGATAAAGCCCTTACTCTACGAGATGTGGTGCATCAAATAGTGGATATTCATCTTCAGGGTGTGCTTGCCCCAGAGGGGCAGCTTGAGCCAGATAAACAGGGCAGATAGCAGAGACTTATACATTTCTGCTTAGTTAAACGGGCGATCAGTAATGTTTGAGGCTGCTCACTTCTAGCAGGTGGAGTGACTGATTTGTGGGGCAGCCCCTCAACCTTCAAGGGCCCTTCAAGGGCCTGTTGCTGTTGAGAAGGGTCTTGCAAAAGGCAGGAAAAGGAGTCCCAATTTCCAATGCCTGGCCAAGGCGTGCTGCGAAATGTCACTGTTCTGGATCTCTCCAGGCTCTTGCCCGGGCCTTACTGCTCCATGCTTCTGGCTGACCACGGTGCCAGGGTAATAGCAGTGGAGGCTGCAAGGCCTGGAGATTTTTTTGTGTCCCAGGTCTATCGCAATAAAGAGCACATCTGTTTGGATCTGAAATCCAAGCCCGGATATGATGTTTTCATGCAGCTGGCAGCCCGGGCTGATGTTATCCTGGAGGGATTTAGGCCCAACGTGGCCAGTAAGCTGGGGGTGGATTATGAATCAGTGCGCCACGTCAATCCAAGGCTGATATATTGCTCTTTGAGCGGTTTTGGTCAATGGGGACCTGAGAGTAAAAAGGCAGGACATGATGTGAATTACTTGGCTGCTTCAGGCGTACTTGAGCTTTTGGGGGAGGCCAATAGGCCACCCAGCATTCCAGGTGTCCAATTTGCTGATCTGGCCGGGGGACTGAATGCCGCCCTGGGGATCCTTTTGGCCTTGCTGGAAAAGGAGCGCACTGGCCTGGGACAGTATATTGATGTCTCCATTGCTGACTGCAGCCTGGCCATGTTGCCTTTAGTGCAGCATCTGCAGGAGAGAACAGAACAGAAGCTGCGAAGGGGGGACAATATGCTCTCCCATAGATATGCTTGTTATAATATTTATGAGACGGCTGACCAGCGTTATTTGGCCCTGGGTGCATTGGAAGGCAAGTTCTGGGAGGGATTGTGCAGGCATTTGGGTCTGCAGGAGTATATTCCCTTGCAATATGATGAAGGGCGCAGACTGGAGATTATCCAGACCCTGCGCAGGCTGTTCAAACAAAAGGATCTTGCCCAGTGGGAACATGAGCTGGCGGGGCTCGATATTTGTTTGACCCCGGTGCGCACCCTGCAGGAGGCCAAGCAGGATTCCCACTTCCTGGAGCGGGGCATGGTCCTGGAGGCCCATGCCCAGAAAGGCAGCAATACACTGGGGATACCCATCAAACTAGAGGGCACTCCAGGGAGCCTGCGCAGGAGCCCTCCTGGCTTTGGCCAGGACTCGCGGGCCTTGTTGCAGGAGTTGGGCTATACAGCAAAGCAGATAGAAGATCTTATCCAGCAGGGCGCCTGCGGCCACAGCAGCACGGAATGAAGGAAATTTTGCAGCAATGCTAAGCTGGGAACAGGCCCAGCCCGCCAAAAAGGCTCTGGGTCAGAACTTCCTGCTAGACCCCAATCTGGCCAGGAAAATAGTCTCTTGTCTGCAGGCCCAGGCAGAGGACAAGATTCTGGAGATTGGTCCTGGCCATGGGGCCTTGACCAGGCACTTGGTGCAGTTGCCTGCTCAAGTGCTGGCTGTAGAGAAGGATTTAAGTCTGGCCAAAGGGTTGAAAGGGCGATGGCCAGAGCTCCAGATCTTGGTGGCTGATGCTTTGAGCCTGGACTGGGAGCGCCTGCATAGGGCCAAAGTGAACAGGCTGATAGGTAATCTGCCCTATAATGTGGCTTCTGCATTGATCTGGGATCTGGTGCGTCATTTTCCTTTGGCCCATAAAATGGTCTTTACCGTGCAAAAGGAGGTGGCTCAGCGTTTAAGCGCTCCTGCTGGCAATCGTATTTATGGTGGCCTGGCAGTATGGGTGCGCAATTTTGCCCGGGTCAAATACGAGTTCACCTTGGGTCCCCAGGTTTTCAGACCCAGGCCCAAGGTCTATTCCGCTGTGATTTCCCTGCAGCCTTATGCCTCAGATATAGATATTCCTACCGCCTCAACCCTCGCCTGGCTGATTAAGATGTGCTTCCAGCAACGCCGCAAGCAGCTAAAAAATGTATTGAAGCAAGTGGGGATATCTGCTATGCAACAAATGCTGCAGGAGTTAGGGTTGGATCCTACCTGCAGGCCCGAAGATCTGACTCCAGAACAATTTTTGCGCCTGGCCAAGTTTTTGCATGAGGAAAATCCCCATAGTTCCAGGACAAATTATAGATTTGGCCCTAATCAGTCTTGACACGGCTCTAGGTTTAAGTTTAGGGCTAAACCTATATTTTGGCCCGCTCGACTTCCGCCTCTTGCACTTTTTGGGGCGAGAAGGCAAAAAGTAATAGTTAAGTTGGATGCCTCTAGGTCTTGAGTCGAAAGTTTTGTAAGCTAGATCAGCAAGCATTGCCCTGGTGAGCTTAAGGACTATCAGGCTTGGAGGCGTTCTCATGGCCTTGATCTTAATAATCAGCAAAGGAGGAAAGTGATGACAAAAGCAGATCTGGTAGCCAAAATCGCGGAAAAGTCCGAACTGACCAAGGCGGATGCAGAGCGTGCCCTAAATGCCTGCCTGGCTTCCATTGAAGACATTTTGGTCAATGAGGGCAAACTGACCTTGACCGGCTTTGGTACCTTTTCCGTGGAAGAACGCAAGGAGCGCAAGGGCCGTAACCCTCAGACAGGCTCGGAGATCACTATCCCTGCAGCCAAGGTGGTCAAATTTCGCCCAGGCAAGCTGCTCAAGGAATCAGTGAAGTAGACGAATAGGAGGCATCATGTTTCCCCATGAGACCCTACGCAGTTTGCTCCCCTGGGATATCCCCTGGTGGCTGCCAGACCATGCGGTTTTTTTCGGGGTATTGTACGCTGTGCTGGCTACCTTGGGCTTGGGTCTGGGTTTGGTAGTTCTCAGATCCCTGGCGCAAACCTTACAGGAAGACGACAAGCAAAGCGGGTGATTGCTTTTGGCTGGGTCCACTTTTGTATTAGCCGAAACAGCAGCCTAATCTACCTTGACAGAGCTCATTCCTGGCCTTTGTATACGTTTTCAATCTTTTTGCCTGGATACTTAGGCCCAGGAATGCCTTTTTAAAATTTTAATGGGGCCTGCAGCTTTGAAATTGCAGGCCCAATTTTATGCTTGCCTGTTCAGACTTTACAGGCTATAATGATTGATTATTTTTATACATGCCATGCAGGCATTGACACCGCCCATGGTCTTCATGGACAGCACACAGCATGGAAAATGTGTGCTTTCAGTTATCGGTGAGCAGGTTGGGATCAATCGCTGCAGAGCCGGTGACTGATAACTGTTTTCCATGCAAAATACTTGAAGCATATCTGAAGAGAAGGAGGTGAGGAATAGTGCCGGGAATCGTTTTGGGAGATCATGACAACTTTGATATCGCCCTGCGAAAATTCAAAAAGCAATGTGAAAAAGCAGGCATTTTGTCAGAGCTAAAAAAAAGGCAGCATTATGAAAAGCCTAGTGTGCAGCGTAAGAAAAAAGAGGCTGCTGCTAAGAAAAGACTGATGAAGAAGATGCGCAAGTCACGCTACAGCTAAAGCTAGGAGCCTAAAAGCAGGCTTGTTTTGCTCCTTGGGCCCAAGGGGTGTATAAAGTTCTCCAACGGGCCTGAAGGGGCAAAGGGATTATGGAGCAAAGGCCAATTGTTCCATGAAAGTCAGTAGCGTGAGATGTTGAATACGAAAAAAGCTTAGGGCTGATATTGTCTTGAGGCAAGCTTGTCTCCAGGTGGCAAACGAAGCATTCACACAGGATCTGCTCAGATCCAACACATTACCCTGTCCTTTCAGAACCCATATCAATCTGCAAACTGCATTTCTGCCGTGTAAGTGTACTCCAGGCCATACCCCAGAATGGGTCAGGGTCCGCTCATCATGTACATTAACAGGATAAAGACAATGTCAATCAGCCTGCCTGCAAGCAGGCAGTAAGAATAGGTGCTATGCAAGTAAGGACGCTTCGTCTTTTGGAGTTTGAACGGATTTTGGACCACCTGGGGCATAAGGCCCTGTCTGAGGCAGGACGCAGGCGTTGTCTGCAGCTTGGCCCTTTGACAGATCCTGAGTCTCTAGACCTGGAAAATGATTTGGTCCGCCAGGCCTTACAAGAGCCAGAGCTCATTTTAGGGGCTTTGCAGGAGTATCCTGATCTCGATGGCCTTTTGGAGCACCTGCTTCTGGGCAGGGCGCTGGAGGAAGACGGTCTGTGGGCGGTACGCAGGACTTTACAGATCATCAGCAGTAGTCAAAGGGTCCTGGGCAAGCAGGAACACGGGGAGTATCCCGCATTGCAGGAGTTTTTGCACCGCTGTCCCTGGCCGGAGAAGTCATGGCAGGCCCTAAATCGTTGTTTGGATCCAGACGGAGAGATACGGGACTCCAGCTCCTCTGAGCTACAGGAGATAAGGGTCCAAGTCAGAAGCATCCAAAAACAGTGCAGAAGCAGGTTGGAGGAGTATCTGGAGCAAAAAAGCATTCTGCCATACCTCCAGGACGATTATTTGACCATCTCTGCAGACAGATATGTTTTAGCCCTAAAGAGTAATTTCAAAGGCAGGCTCTCCGGCATCGTGCACGACTATTCACAAAGCGGAGAAACATGCTATTTTGAGCCATTGGAGCTGGTGGAGCTGAACAATCGGCTACAGGAGCTAAAACACCAGGAACAGGAAGCCAAAAAAAGGGTCCTGCGCTACCTGACCTCACTTTTGGGCCAGGAGGCTAAGGCTCTGCAGGCTGCCTATGCCTGGCTGGTGGAGCTGGATGTCTTGCGGGCCAAACTGGCCCTGGCGGCCCAGCTCCAGGGCAGAATCCTGGAGCTGGGCAGGGAGCTGGATCTAAGGCAGGTGAAGCATCCCCTTTTGGCCCTGGAGCAAGACTTTGTGCAAGAGGTGGATATCTGCCTGCAGGAGGGTCAAAAAGCCCTTTTGATCAGTGGAGGCAATGCCGGAGGCAAGACGGTTTGTTTGAAGACTCTTGGGCTTAGCCTGTTGATGGCCTTAAGCGCCCTGCCTGTGCCCGCTGCAGAAGGAAGCACGTTGCCTTTTTGCAGGCAGGTGCACGTCTTTTTGGGGGATGAGCAGAACCTGCAACAGAGCTTGAGCACCTTTACCGCCCAGATCGAGCATTTTCGTCAGGCCTGGAATGGGCTGGACCAAAACTCCCTGGTGCTTTTGGACGAGTTTGGTGCAGGTACCGATCCCAGCCAGGGTGCAGCCCTGGCCCAGGCAGTCGTGGAGGCTGTCCTGGATCGCGGTGCCTGGGCTGGGGTGGCCACCCATTTACCCGCCCTGAAGGTCTACGCCCTGAACGATTCCAGGGTCAGGCCGGCTTCAGTGCTTTTTGATCCTCAGACCAGGCAAGCCTTGTATAGACTGGCCTATGATCAAGTGGGAGCCAGCCAGGCCCTGGAGGTGGCCCGGGAACATGGATTGCCCGAAGAGATTCTGCAAAGGGCCCAAGAATATCTCCTTTTGCAGGGGGAAGATACCACCAAGCTCCTGGAAAGATTAAATCAGCTGGCAGTGCAAAAGCAGCAGCAGCTGCTGGAGCTGGAACAGGACAGAAGGCAGCTGGCAGAGGAGAGGCACAGGCTGCGCCAGGAGTTCGAGCAAGAGAAGCAGGCCCTGGTGCAGGAGATCAGCTCCCAGGCCAGGGAGATAGTAATGCGCTGGCAGCAAGAGAAAACAGGACGCAAGCAGGCCCTGCGGGAGCTGGGTCGTCTTAAGTCCAGGCTGCGGGCGTCTGACCAGGAACAGCAGGCTGGTGCAGAAGAAGATGTCTGGTCCAGGCTGCAGCCAGGTCTGAACGTATATTGTCCTGCCTGGGGCAGAAGCGGCTGGGTGCTGGAGCTGGATGCCAGGAAGAAAAGGGTCAAGCTAGATTTGGGCGGGGTAAACCTCTGGCTGAGACCCCAGGAGCTTCGCCTGGAGGCAGACAGGGAAAAGACCAAACAGCCTGAACAACAGTCTCCGACACGGGGACCAGTTGGTTTGAGTCTTTATCTGGATCTGCGGGGCAAGCGCTCTGAAGAGGCTGAAGCTGAGCTGTCCAGGTTTTTGGATCAGGCCCTGCTTCAGGGCAGGCAGGAGCTGGAAGTGATTCATGGCAGGGGTACTGGAGCCCTGCGGCAGGTGGTGCATGATATGGCGTCTTCTTTTCCAGGTGTGCAGGGCTATGATCTGGCCCCAGAGGATAGGGGAGGGGACGGAGTAACCATTATCAGACTGGGATGAACGTGGTGTCCGGATCCGACAGGCAAGCCATAGACGACATCAAATCCAGGCTGGATCTATTGGAGCTAATAGGCAGGTATGTGCAGCTGCGCCAGGCAGGCCAGCGCTGGGTGGGAGTCTGTCCTTTCCACCAGGAGACAAAGCCTTCCTTGAGCGTGAATCCAGAGCAGGGTTTTTTTTACTGCTTTGGCTGTCAGGCTGGAGGGGACGCGATTGATTTTTACTGTCGAATTAACGGCCTGGAGTTTGCTGAGGGCTTGCGGGAGCTGGCCCAGGAAACCGGGGTCAAGTTGCAAGGGGACAAGGGCAAAAGCTCAGGAGTGAATAAATCCTGGGGCAAGATCTGTCTGCAGGCCAACGCCTTGGCCCAGGAGTATTTCAGCTTGGCCCTGCAAACTACGCCAGGAGCCCAGGCCAGACATTACCTGCAGGAAAGGGGAGTGAGCCAGGAGATGGTGCAGCGCTTTTGCCTGGGCTGGAGCCCGGGCAAATGGCAAGGGCTCAAAGATTATCTGCACAGCCGGGGCATCTCCCCGGAACAGGGCCTGCAGGCAGGGCTGCTTTCTAGCAACAGCCGGGGCAAGGTCTACGACCGTTTCCGGGACCGGATCACTTTTCCTATCCATGATCTGCAGGGTAGGATCCTGGCCTTTGGAGGCCGGGTGCTCAAGGACCAGGAAGGCCAACCCAAGTATCTGAACAGCAGCGAGTCGCCGGTATTCAAGAAGGGAGAGCAGTTATACGGGCTCTACCAGGCCCGCAAAGCAGTGACCCAGAGCAAACAGGTGCTGCTTACTGAAGGATATGCAGATGTGATTTCCTTGGTCCAGTACGGCTTTGAGAACACCTGTGGGGTTCTGGGTACTGCTTTGACCAAGGAACAGATCAAGAGACTTTCAGGGTTATGCGATACAGTGTATCTCTTGTTTGACGGGGATCGGGCAGGACAGCAGGCAGCCCTGCGCAGTACGCAGATGATTTTGTCTGCCGGGCTGCAGGCCCGGGTCGCAGCCCTGCCTGAGGGAGAGGATGTGGACAGTGTGTTACATAAACAAGGGGCCGGCGCCTTGGAGCAGCTTCTCCACAGTGCCCAGGAGGGGCTTGCCTTTTGTTTACAGATGATTAGATTAGATTATTGTCCCCAAAGAATAACAAATTGGGCCCGGGATTTTTTGCTTCAACTTGGGGATCAGGCGTTGCAGGCCTTTTATCTGCCCAGGCTTGCTGAGGGGCTGGACCTTTCCGAGGCTTTGCTCAGGCAGAGCCTGCAAAACAAAGCCCCTGCCCAGTCCAAGGCCTGGGAGCAGCAGGCCCAAGGCCTCCAGCACAAGACCGGTGCCCAGCGAGATAGGGAGCTTTTGCAGTTTGCAATTTGTTATCCCCAGTACTTGCAGGAGTTGCAAGAGCTGGGGCTTGAGGAGTGTCTCCAGACCCAAAGGGCCAATGACTTTTGGCAAAAGCTGGTACAATACGGACACGACCGGGTTTATCCTTATTTGGATCAGTTGGAAGGCAATTTTTTCGCCCGTTGTCTGAGCGCCCAGGACAAAGGGGATGTGCCTCAGCCTGAGATGTGGCAGGATATTCGGGGGCTGTTGTTGCGGAACAAACGCAGGCAAAGACAGCAAAGGCTGCGGTTGGCCCTGCGCGAGGCCCAGGAAGAAGGGGATACAGCCCGGACGTCTGAATTGCTGACTGAATACAGCAATCTTTTAAGGGAGGAGGAATGAGCGCTATCAAAGATGTCCAGCAGATCAAGTCTTTGATCGCCAAAGGCAAGCAAAGGGGTTACTTAACCTTTGAAGAGTTGAATCAAGCCCTTCCGGCAGAAGTCAATGAGCCGGATCAAATAGAGGAGATCATTACCATTTTTCAGCAACTCGAGATCTCCATCGTGGACGGCTCCAGCCACAAGAAGATCGAGGTCATGCCTAAGGAGATCTCCCTGGAGCTGAGTTCTTCTGCTGCCACAGAGGAAGGAGAGGAGGAAAAGGTCCAGGAGCTTTCCCGCAGCTCAGATCCGGTGCGCATGTACCTGCACGAGATGGGCCTGGTGCCCCTTCTGGACAGGGAAGGGGAGGTCAAGATAGCCAAGAAGATCGAGGCTGGGGAAATGGAGGTCCTCTATGCCCTGGTGGAGGTGCCAGTGGCCATCGAGTACCTCATCAGCGTGGGAGAGGAGCTGAAAAAAGGCAATGTCAAGCTCAAGGATGTGGTCAAGACCATTGAAGAGGATGACCCCACTGAGGAGGAGATGAATCAGCGCCAGAGGGTGATCCATCTCCTGGAGGAGATCCGACAGACGTACCGCAAGAAAAAAAATATCTACTACAAGTTCAATGATAGCGCTACCCTGGATAAACGCGTGCGTGGGGTGCAGGACAAGGTCCTGGATTTCAAAGAAGAGATAGTGGACAAGCTGCGGGCCATCAAGCTGGAAAAGAAGCTGATAGACGAGATTATCGAGAACATCGGGGACTATGTGCGGCAGATGAACAACTGCCGCAGGGACTATTCCGCGTATATCCTGTCTGTGGGCAAGACCCACCAGGAGATCGAGGAGCTTTTCCACAGGCTGGACAAGCGGGAGATGAATCCGGTGGTAGCTGCTGATGCCCTGGGCATGACCGTGGAGGAGCTGTTTTCCTTTAAGGAGATGCTCATTGGCAAGTTGGAGATCCTACAGCGGCTTGAGGAAAAGTGCTGCCATGATGTCTATGAGCTGGAGGATATCCTGTGGAGAATGCACAATGGTAATCGCATGGCCCTAAGGGCCAAGCAGGAGCTGATCCGGGCCAACCTGCGCCTGGTGGTAAGCATAGCCAAGAAATACACCAACCGGGGGCTGCAGTTTTTGGACTTGATCCAGGAAGGCAATATTGGTCTGATGAAGGCTGTGGACAAGTTCGAGTACCAGCGGGGCTACAAGTTCTCCACCTATGCGACCTGGTGGATAAGGCAGGCCATTACCCGGGCCATTGCTGACCAGGCCCGGACCATTCGCATCCCGGTGCACATGATCGAGACCATAAATAAGCTGGTGCGCACTTCCCGCTACCTGGTGCAGGAGCTGGGCAGGGATCCTCTCCCGGAGGAGATCGCGGAGCGCATGGACTATCCTTTGGAAAAAGTCAAGAAGGTGTTGCGCATCGCCAAGGAGCCCATTTCCCTGGAGACTCCGATCGGAGACGAGGAAGACTCCAGCCTGGGGGACTTCATTGAGGACAAGAAAGCCTTGGCCCCGGCCGAAGAGGTGGTGCACACCAAGCTGGGGGACCAGATCAACCAGATCCTCTCCGAGCTTACGCCCCGGGAGGAGCAGGTCCTGCGCAAACGCTTCGGCATCGGGGAGAAGTCTGACC
This sequence comes from uncultured Desulfohalobiaceae bacterium, assembly GCA_964494985.1. Lineage (GTDB taxonomy): Bacteria > Desulfobacterota > Desulfovibrionia > Desulfovibrionales > Desulfothermaceae > CAZBUB01. The sequence continues at coordinate 47,405 of CAZBUB010000003.1, forward strand.
ATACCCTGGAAGAGGTGGGCAAGCTGTTCAACGTGACCAGGGAGCGTATCAGGCAGATCGAGGCCAAGGCCTTGCGCAAGTTGAAGCATCCCTCCAGAAGCCAGATACTGCGGTCTTATTATGAGGGATAGAAGCCCGTTGCCCAGAATCGTAGCTGCCTGCTTTGTAGGGCTTTTGCTTTTGACCCTGCAATTGGGATCTGCAAGGTCTGATACCTGGCAGGCCAGGGTGGATTGGGTTCCAGATGGGGATACCCTGTTTCTGCAAAGCGGGCAGAAGATAAGGCTCAAGGGTATTGATGCACCAGAGACAGGAGGAGACAAGGGCCATGCCCAGTATTATGCCCATGAATCTAGGCAGGGTTTGTGGTCCCTGGTAGAAGGGGCTGAATTGGCCCTGGAGGCAGAGAGCTTGGATGCTGACAGGTACGGCAGAATCTTGGCCTATGTCTGGCTGCCAGATGGCAGCCTGTTGAATGAGGAGTTGCTGGCCAGGGGATTTGCATTTTATTATCCCCATCCAGACCAGGAACAGGAGTATTCAGAGCGCCTGCTCCAGGCCCAGAAAAGGGCTATGCACCAGAGGTTGGGCTTTTGGCCCAGGATCTTACAGGGGGAACGGGCCAGCCAGGAGTATCTGGGCAATAAACGCAGCATGAGATTCCATACCCTGGATTGCGCCTTCGGGCAAAGCATCAGCCCCAAGAACAGGATCAGCTTTTCCGGGCTGCGGGAGGCTTTCGAGGCCGGCTTTGCCCCGGGTCGCAAGTGTACCCCCTGGCCTTTGGCGAAAGAAAGGTAGAAGCTTTGCAATCCGCCAGTCTTGTACCCGGCAGCAGGCCAAAGCTCTGGGCCGGGCTGGCTTAAAAAAAAAGGGGAGGTGCATTATGCGCATCCTATTCATCTATCCCAGCTATCCGGACACTTTCTGGAGCTTTAAACATGCCTTGAAATTCATTTCCAAAAAGGCTGCCTTCCCCCCTTTGGGTCTGCTCACAGTGGCCTCCATGCTCCCTGCAAACTGGGAAAAAAGGCTGATAGATCTCAATGTAGAGCAGCTCAAAGACAATGATATCCTCTGGGCGGACATGATCTTTATCAGCGCTATGTTGGTGCAAAAGGAAAGTGCCCAGGAGGTGATCTCCAGGTGCAAATCCCTGGACAGGAAGGTTGTGGCTGGAGGTCCTGCCTTCGGTGCTCAGCCGGAGAGCTTCCCTGGAGTGGATCATTTCGTGCTAGACGAGGCAGAGTCCACACTGCCCGTATTCCTGCGCGATCTAGAGGCAGGGGCTCTCCAGCAGACCTATACCAGCCAGGAAAGGCCGGACATTACCCAGACACCTTTGCCCATGTGGTCCCTGATCGACATGCACAACTACGCCACCATGCCTGTGCAGTACTCCAGGGGCTGTCCTTTTGACTGTGAGTTTTGCGATATCGTTATTCTCAACGGCAGAAAGCCCAGGACCAAGGCTCCAGAGCAGATGGTGCAGGAGATGCAGGCCCTTTATGATCAGGGCTGGAAAGGCTCTGTATTTATTGTGGATGATAACTTTATCGGGAATAAGAAAAATGTGAAAAGGATGCTCCCGGATCTCATTTCCTGGCAGAAAAGGAACAACTACCCTTATACTCTGCTTACAGAGGCCAGCGTGAATTTGGCAGAGGACCAGGAGCTCATGGATCTCATGAGCGCTGCCAACTTCAACAAGGTCTTTTTGGGTCTGGAAACCCCTTGCATGGAGAGCCTGCAGGAGTGCGGCAAGACTCAGAATACAGGCATGGATCTGGTGGAGGCGGTGCGCACCATCCATCAGCACGGGATGCAGGTTATGGCCGGGTTCATCGTGGGCTTTGACAACGATACTGAGAGCATCTTCGAGACTCAGATCAAGTTTATCCAGCAGATCGGGGTGGTGACTGCCATGGTGGGCCTACTGGGCGCCATACCCCATACCAGGCTTTGGCACAGGCTCAGGGCTGAGGGCAGATTGCTAAATGAGACCAGCGGGGATAACACAGACGGCAGCCTGAACTTTATCCCCAATATGGGCCAGGACAAGCTCCTGGCAGGATACCAGCAGGTGATCAGCACCATCTATAGTCCCAAAGTGTATTACCAGAGGATTTACACCTTTATTCAAAACTACCAACCCAAGGCCAAGGGCAAGTTTTCCAGGGACGAGCTGCGAGCTCTGCTCAAGAGTGTGTTGTGTATTGGACTTTTTTCCAAGAATTGCCTGCGTTACTGGAGGTTGATCTTCAAAACCGCCAGGACCAAAATCAGTGCCCTGCCCGAGGCCATAGAGCTGACCATCTACGGCTATCATTTCGAGCGGGTGGCTAAGGCCTGTCAGAAGAGGCTGCACAATTGCGCCTCAGATTTTACCCCTGCAAAAAGGAAGGGCCAATACCTGTAGCCCCTCTGGGCCTGGAGCCTGATTGTAACCCTCCCTGCCAGTTCCATGAAGGGCAGGGAGGACTATTTTTGTCGTATGAGCCTAGATACCCTTTCTTTTGCCTTTTGCAAGATGTGCTTCTCTTGGGGTATTTCCCTGTCCTGCATCAGGATCTGTCCAGCACAGATGGTGGTTCGAACGCAGTCTCCATTTGCGGAATAGACCAGATTAGAGATAAGATTGTAGTCCGGCACCAGCTGGGGATGATCCAGGTCCACCAGGATGCAGTCTGCAAGCCAACCTTCAGCTATCTTGCCAGCCTGCAGGCCAAAGATTTGGGCCCCGGTAAGGGTGGCGGCCTCATAGATCTCCTGGGCCGGCATGGTGGTGGGATCCATGCTCCGGGACTTGGCTGCCAGGGCCGCGATCTTCATCTCCTCCAGCATATCCAGGTTGTTGTTCGAGGAGCAGCCGTCAGTACCCAGGCCGATGTGCACCCCCCTGGCTTTGAGCTCAGGATAGGGGAAGCTCCCGGAGCAGAGCTTTAAGTTGGAAGTGGGATTGTGCACCACACTGACCTGGTTTTCAGCCAAAAGATCCATGTCCCGCTCCTGGAGCCAGATGCAGTGGCAAGCGCACAGATGGGGATTGAGAAGCCCCAGCTTATGCAGGTACTCCACCGGGGTGAGACCATGCTGCTGCTGGCAATCCAGGACTTCCTTCTGGGTCTCGCAGAGGTGCATATGTATAAGCAGTCCCTGCTCCAGGGCCAGATCTCTGGCCTGGAGCAGGGACTCTTGGCTTACGGAGTACACAGCGTGGGGTCCCAGGACCAGGATGATCCTAGGATCCAGGCCTTTGCTGTACTCCAGGAGCTCCTGGCATTCCTGCCAGCGCTTGGCAGCCACTTGGGGATCATTGAAATCTATGAATACCGAGGACAGGGCTGCACGCAGACCCATTTCCTGGACAGCCTGTGCTGTACTGGGTAAATACCAGTACATGTCATTGAAGAAGGTGGTTCCGGTCTTGATCATCTCCAGGCAGGCCAGCTTGGCCCCGATGTAGACGTCCTCTTCCTCCAGCTTGGCCTCCAAGGGCCAGATATAGTTGTTGAGCCAGGTGTGCAGCTCCATATCATCTGCATAGCCCCTGAGCAGGGTCATGGCTGCATGGGTATGGCAGTTGACAAAAGAGGGCAATATGGCCTGGCCTTGAGCCTGGATTATGTGTTCAGCCTGGATATGATCCAGCTCAGGGGCTATTTTGCTTATCCTGTCCCCTTGGATGTATACATCCTGGATGCTGTGGTCCTGCAGCCTGACATTCTGGATCAAAAGACTCATAAAGCTCCCCTTGTGTGCGTGGGACTCAATGTGTTTAAAATTTTGTTTGCCCCTGGCCTTTGTCTGGAAAACTATTGTCGGTTAACGCTTATCAGGACTCAAAAACTGGCCTGACAACTGACAACGAATCACCGATAACCAATAATTGATAACCGATAACTGACAACTAATGCCTTTCCCCTGCTTGGTTGTGTCTGCTGTTTCGTATGGGGTTAAGTAAAAATGGCCCTTGGGCTTTATAGGGGACTGAGGCCTAAAACTCAATGCCCAGCTGCCAGGCAGACAACTGGGGGGATACAGACTTGTATCTAATAGGGAGGGGATTGCAAGGTAGTAAAACAGAGCAGGTTTGTTTAGCTAAACTCGATTTTTGAGCTTGAAAGAAGTTTACTTTTTCGCTGGTATTATATATGCACATAAGCAAAGGCTAACCGTTCAGGGGGTGCTAACAGCTTGAGCAAAACCCGTCATTGCGAGGAGTCTTCGACGAAGCAATCTCCAGCACATAACTGTCCCGGATAAAACCAGGAGCTTTTTTCGCTGTGCTCGCAATGACGGTCTTTCACCAACCTTCCAGATATCCCTTGAATGCCTACAGCAAAGGCTATAGCAAAGATGAATCAAGCTGGCTCCAGCTATTACAGCTGGGTTTAGAGATGGAGGGCTGCATGGTCAAAAGAAAATCCACGTTCCTTCAGCTCAAGGAGTCTGAAAGGGAGCACAGAAAAGATCTCATCCTGGATGCCGCCATAAGTCTTTTTTCTCAGCGGCCTTTCGCAGAGATCGGGATGCGGGATATAGCCCAGGAAGCTGGCATCTCCCCCGCTTCCATCTATCGCTACTTCCCCAGCAGGGATGCGATCCTTTTGGAGGTGCTTGGGCAGGATATCCAAAACGGTGAGAAGAAGCAATTGCGGCGCCTGGAAACAGGGGAGGACAGCATAGAGGAGATTGCTACAGGAATAGTGGATTTTTTCCTGGACCGGGAGGCCACTTTGCAGATGCTAAGCCATTTCATGCTTAAGGACTCTGTGGATCCAGAGATCCAAGAAAAATTCGAGGAGACTAAGACCTATTATTTGGAGCACTTTGACCGGATCATGGTTCAGGCCGGGGCTGCACCTGGCAACATTAGACTCTTTTCCCATGCTTTTTTTGCCTCTATTCTGGGAATTGTCTTGGCTTTTAGGAATCTGGAGGAAGACAAAGAAGAAAACAGGAAAAATCTGCACCGAATGGCCCGTTTAGTGGCTATAGTTTTTAAAAACGGCGTGCCATGCGAAACTACAGGACTTGAGACATAGCCAGGAGCAAGGCTACGCATAAAGTTTTTATCCCTGCAAGGATTGGGCAGTTTGAACAGAGCTTTGGTGGGCGGGGATCGAGGCAGAGTTGTGCAATTAAGGCGGCCTGCTGGAAAAAAAGGAGCAGGGCAAGGAGATGGCTAAGCAGAAAGTTAAAGGGCACAAGATCAATCCGGGTTGGTGCAAGGGGTGCGGGGTCTGTGTGCATTTTTGTCCCAAACAGGTCCTGGCCTTGGGCGAGGATGGCCTGCCCAGGGTTCAAGCACCTGAGGAGTGCATAGGGTGCCGTTTGTGTGAATACAGGTGCCCGGATCTTGCCATAGAGGTCCTCAAGGAGGAGCAATGAGCAGGGAAATCAGATTCGTGCAGGGCAACGAGGCCTGCGCTGAAGCCGCACTATATGCAGGGCTCAGCTTCTACTCAGGTTATCCTATTACTCCCTCTTCCGAGATCATGGAGCATATGGCTAAGCGCATGCCAGCCCTGGGCAGGAAATTTTTGCAGATGGAGGACGAGATATCCTCTCTTTGTGCGATTATTGGAGCATCCCTTACCGGGCACAAGGTTATGACTGCTACCAGCGGTCCTGGGTTCTCCCTGATGCAGGAGGCTTTGGGCTTTGCGGTCATGGCTGAGATTCCCTGTGTGATCGCGAATGTACAGCGCGGTGGACCATCCACTGGTCTGCCCACCCACGCCAGTCAGTCAGATGTCTACCAGGCCAGATGGGGCACCCACGGGGATCATGCCATTATTGCCCTTACAGCCTCCAATCAACAGGATCTGTTTAGGATTACTGTTGAAGCCTTTAATATGGCCGAGACCTACCGCACGCCTGTAATATTGCTATTGGACGAGATCGTGGGCCATATGCGGGAAAAGCTGCAGGTGCCGATTCCAGGCGAGTTAGAGGTGGTCAAGAGGCTGCGCACCTCAGTGCCTGAAGGGGTGGATTTCCATCCCTATCTGCCCAGGGAGGACGGCAGGTTGCCCATGTCTGACTTCGGGGACAAGCATAGATACAATGTCACCGGCCTGTATCATGACATGTGGGGCTTTCCGACCACTGATCCCGGAGTGATCCATGGTTTGATCCATCACCTCATAGACAAGATCGAGAACAATGTGCATCAGGTGACCAGATATAAGGAGTACTTTCTGGCGGATGCGGATTGTGTGCTCATCTCTTACGGCTGCTCAGCCCGCTCCGCTTTGCATATTGTCAAGAATCGCAGGAACCGTGGGGAGAGGCTGGGCCTTTTGGAGTTGCAAACCCTGTGGCCTTTCCCTGCGGATCTGGTACGGGAAAAGTGCTCTGCTGCCCAGTATATCGTGGTGGTGGAGATGAATATGGGCCAAGTGGTGCATGAGGTGAAAAAAGCTGTAGAGCATCCAGAGCGGGTATTCCTGGCCAACAGGGTAGATGGGGAGTTCATATCTCCCACGGACATCAAAAACATCCTGCGCCTGATCAGGGGCAGGGGGGTCTAGTCATGGCAGTACAAGATTATATCCGCAGCAGGTTTTTTCCGCACATCTGGTGTGCCGGGTGCGGCCACGGTACTGTGCTTAATGCTTTGCTTCGGGCAGTGGAGGACCTGGGCCTGGCCAAAAGGGACATCGTCATGGTCTCCGGCATAGGCTGCTCTTCCAGGATTTCCGGGTACGTGGATTTTCATTCCCTACATACCCTGCACGGCAGGGCTCTGGCCTTTGCCACTGGAATCAAAATGAGCAAGCCAGAGCTGACCGTGCTTACGCCCATGGGGGACGGGGATGCCCTGGCCATTGGGGGCAACCACTTTATCCATGCCTGCCGCAGGAATATAAACATGACCGCGATTGTGATGAACAATCGCATCTACGGTATGACCGGGGGGCAGTATTCTCCCCTTTCCGGTCCAGGGATTTTGGCCAGCACGGCACCCCAGAAGACCATTGACCCAGCCTTTGACATTGTACAGCTGGCCTTAGCAGCTGGGGCCTCTTTTGTGGCTAGGGCTACCACCTACCATGTCCAGGAGCTGCAGAGGCTGCTCAAGCAAAGTATCCAGCACAATGGGTTCTCTGTATTGGAGGTCCTCTCCCCTTGTCCCACCCAGTTCGGCCGCAAGAACCAGCAGGGGGATGCCGTGCAGATGCTGGACTGGCTCAAGGAGAATACTGCCCGGTTGGGCTCTAAGGCCAAGCAGGACAATCCAGAGCTGATTGAACGGGGGGTTTTCGTCCAGGAACAAAGGCCCGAGTACTGCGAGCAGTACCAAGCCTTAGTGGACCAGATCCAGGAAGGGTAATAACCATGGAAAGATGCAGATTGGTTTTTTCCGGATCAGGTGGGCAGGGGGTGATTACTGCGGCCATTATCCTGGCCGAGGCTGCAGTGCTCTATGATGGGCTCAATGCGGTCCAGTCCCAGTCTTATGGGGCTGCGGCCAGGGGCGGTGTGACCCGCTCAGACGTGATCATCTCGGATGCGGAGATTAACTTTCCAAAAGTGAATCAGCCCAATGTCCTAGTCTGCCTGACCCAGGAGTCCTATAATAAATTCTACAGTATGATCCGGCCGGGGGGGCTGTTGCTTTTGGACTCCGACCTGGTGGAGCCCAGGATGCAGGCCGATGCCAGGCAGTACAGCCTGCCCATGCACAAGTCAGTGCAAGAGGAGATCGGCAAAAGCGTGGTTTTAAATATCTGTATGCTGGGCGCTTTGTTGGGCTTGAATCCTGTAGTTCGTCAGGAGTCTGTTCTGGAGGTGCTCAAGCAAAGGGTTCCGGAGCGCTTTGTAGATATGAATCAAAAGGCCCTGGGCCTAGGCCAGGAGTTGGCCAGGGCAGTAGAGCAGTCTGCAGGCCGGGGGGTGGCCCAGGTTACTCAGGATAACCGGTAATTTCCCTAAGCTCTTGATACAAATGGCGCAATCTGGGATAGAGTTTTTGATAGACCCTGGAAAATAGTGCTTTATAGAGCCTATGGTTGCGCTTATTGGGAATAAAGCCAGGCTCAGTCCTGGTCATGGACTGTATTGCACTGGAGAAGTCCGGGTAGAACCCCAGACCCCTGGCCAGGTTGATAGCTGCCCCCAAGCCTGAGGCCTCAAAGGTATGAGGTCGATGCACTTCCTGGCCAAAGACATCGGCCAGGAGCTGCAGTACTTGATCGCTGCGAGCGCCTCCACCTGCAGCCACCAGGGTCTCAATGTCCTGTCCCAATCGCTTTTCTATATCCAGTTTGCCCTGGAGCAGGGCATAGGCCAATCCTTCCAACAGGGCCCGATAGACATGGGCCCGGGAATGTACGTCCCCAAAACCCAGGATGCTCCCTTTGGCCTCAGGGCCGGGGCTTCGCAGTCCGGGGGTCCAGAAGGGCTGGACCATAAGCCCCAATGAACCTGGTTGGGTCTGATCCAGCATAAGATTGAGGATCTCTTCCGGGCTCATGTTCCGGTGTTCGGCTTGCTGCATCTCTTGATGACCAAACTGGTGCTTGAACCAGCTTACCAGCCAAAAACCCCGAAAGTTTTGGATTTCCAGGTTGTACATCCCTGGCACTGCAGCAGGATAGGCGGGTAAAAGGGGCTTGGGAGTTTTATATCTGTTACTGCAGACATTGATGGTAGCTGTGGTTCCCAAGCCTAGGCATGCCTGCTGGTTGTGGATGCAGCCTGCGCCCAGGACCTCGCAGGCCTTGTCTGCGGCTGCGGCTACGATAGGCAGTCCTTGGGGCAGTCCTGTTTCTTGGCTGGCCTGGGGTTGGATATTACCCAGGATATGGCCAGGAGGCAGCAGCCTGGGCAGCTGCCAGGGCCTGACTCTGAACAGGTGCCATTTCCAATGCTTTCTGGGCAGCCAATTTTGTCTTGGGTAGTCAAAGGGGAGATAGCCTACCTGGCAGGCGGTGGAGTCCTTGTACTCACCACAGAGCCTGAAATGGAGATATCCGGAAAGCAGAAGGTACTTCTGTGTCCTGCTCCAGATGTGAGGCTCGTTTTCTGCCAGCCAGTTGTCCAGGGCCCTGGCCTGGAAATGGCGTACCGTGGGTATCAGCTGGCTCAGCCTGAGCAGCATATGTTTGTTGCGGGGCAGCTGGGGCAAATCCCTGGCCAGGCGCTGATCCAGCCAGCTGACCAGCGGTCGCAGGGGAGTGCCCTCTTCATCCAGGGGAACGAGGCTGGCCCGCTGGCAGGTCAAAGCTATTCCCTGGATTTGCTCTGGTTTGGTCCTGCCCTGATCCCAGACCCCTTGGCAGGCTTGGCAGAGACTCTGCCAGAGATACTCAGCATTTTGCTCTGCCCTGCCTGGGGCAGGGCAGAAGTATGGCTGCACGGGGATCCGGGCCCTGTCCAGCAGGTTGCCCCGCAGATCAAAGACCAAAGCCCGTACGCTCTGGGTGCCGCAGTCCAGGGCCAGGAGATATTTGTTGTTCACTTTGCATAATCCTTGTTCAAGAACTCTGTAAGGGGCTGTAAAATTTCTGCCAGAGCCTTAAATAGTCTTGTTTCTCCTGCTGCCACTTCTGCTGCTGCCAGCCCAGCTCCTGCAAACAGATGTCCTTGATGTGCGGCAAAAGCTTACTGCCTCCAGCAGGACAAAGTATGCCAAGCCTGGTGCGGCGTAGTAGGAGATCCTCAAGCCTGCAGACAGCCTCATGCCTGGCTGCCCAACGCAGCTCAGCCCACAAGGGGCCGCCGGGGAAAATGGGCCTAAGTTCCTGCCTGGGGCAATGCTCAAGAAAGTTGGATGCATCCAGTCTGTATCTGTGAAGGACATACTGCAGCTCCTTGGAGTGAAGGCCGTAGTCCTGTCTAGGTTGCCAGGCCAGAGGGGAAAGGATGCGGCTTTTGCGATCCAGGCTAAAAGGGCCCAGGTATGGCTGGGCAGCAGCCAGCACATCCTGGGCGATCAACCTGAAAGTGGTCAGTTTGCCTCCGCTGACCGTGATCAGGCCTTGATTGCTCCAGACGCTGTGCCTTCGGGACTCCTTGGAAGGGCAGGTCCCCCTGGTGTTGCAGACCACAGGTCTGATCCCAGCGAAAGTGCTGATTATCTGCTTTGGGCCAAGCTGCAGCCCAGGGAAGAGATCCCCGGCCCAATGCAGCAGATATTCCATTTCAGCCTGGGTGATACGCGGAGGGGTTTCCAGATCTTGGCTGTGATCCAGGTCTGTGGTTCCCAGGATGGTTTTAGCCTGGAAAGGAAAAGCGAACACAGGTCTTTTGTCCCAAGGATGGGCAGAGGTTATAGCGCACTTCACAGGCAGGCTGGAGGCGGGAACTACCAGATGACTGCCCCGCAGAGGCCGCAGCCCCAGCCTGTGGCCTGCCTTTTGTGCCAGGTTTTCTGACCAGGCTCCGCAAGCGTTGACCACCACCATGGCTCGAATCTGCAGCTGGTCCCCTTGCAGAAGATCCTGAGCCAGGACTCCTCTCACACGGCCATTTTGCCACAAAAGTTCCAGGGCTGGAGCATAATTGAGAACTAGGGCTCCATCAGCCAAGGCCTCCTGCAAAACTGTCAGCACCAGCCTGGAATCATCGGTGAGAGCGTCCTGGAAGGCATATCCCCCTTGCAGATCTGTTTCCCGTAGGCCCGGGGCTTGCTGCAGGACAAAGGACCTCTCTACCTTTTTGTGGATCCACTGCCCAGCCAGGACATCATACAGGGTAAGGCCCAGGCGAAGAAAAGCCCTGGAGGCTGGGTTCTTGCTGTACAAAGGCAGCAGAAAAGGCAAAGGGCTGACCAGGCCCGGGGCCTGATCTAGCAGATTCTGACGTTCGCGCACTGCATCCATGGTCAAGCCCAGATCTCCCTGGCGCAAGTAGCGCAGGCCGCCGTGAACCATTTTAGAAGACCAGCTGGAAGTGCCCCAGGCCAGGTCCTTTTTTTCGAGCAACCCGGCCCTGAGACCCAGGCGAGCCGCTTCCCTGAGCACACCAGCACCGGTGATACCGCCTCCCACCACTAGCAGATCCAGCTCCCTGCCCAGCTCCTGTCTGGCTTTATCCCTGTGGTATCTGGCCCACATGATTCAGGGCTCCAGGAGCTTGCCTGGATTCATGAGACCCCAGGGGTCCAGCTGGGAGCAAATGGAGCGCAGCACCTCCATGCCCAAGGACCCTTTTTCCTGCTGCAGATAAGGGATATGGTCCCTGCCCACCCCATGGTGATGGCTGATGGTGGCCTGGTGTTCCAGGATGCACTTACTTGCAGCTTTTTTCAGCTTTTCCCAGCGGCCAATGGTTTCCTGCAGGCTCTGTCCCACCCGAAAGATATAGGTACAATAGATGCTGCAGCCTGTGGGATAGAAATGGGAGAGGTGGGAGAATACATAAGCCTTTTCCTGCTCCTGCTCCAGAGCTCTGCAAAGGCAGTCTTCCAGGTCTTGCATCAGTCCTGGCACCTGCTGCCAGGTGGTGGCGGTCTCCAGGGTGTCCACTGCGTAGCCTTGTTCCCAGAGGGTGTTGCGCAGGTAGGGGGCCCGGAACCTGTGCTTGGCCCAGGCCCGGCCGGAACCGTACAGGGGCTTGGCCCCATAGCGCCTGAGGATAGAGCCTGCCCTGCGTCTACTCTGGCTGACCTGGCTGGGAGAGCCGCTGAAGCCAGCCAGGAGCATGCAGGCCTGCTCCTGCATACCCAGCAGGCGCAGGTAACCTGAAAGCAGGCTGCGTACTCCTGATTTGCCTGAAAGCAGGATGTTGGTCCTGGTTTCCCGGGCGTTGCTCAGGCGCAGCATGCTCAAGGCGTCCTTTTTCTGCACCAGTTCCTTGGCTGCCTGCAGGCCTTGCTGGAGGTCAGGCAGAATAAAGCCGTGGAAATTTTGCTGCTCAGGCAGAGGACTGATTCGTACCCATGCCTTAGAAAGCAGTCCCAGTCTGCCCTCAGAGCCCAGAATCAGCTGTCTTAGGTCAGGGCCTGCTGCAGAGGCTGGGATGTTGGGGATGCTCAGCTCTCCAGCTGGCGCCTGCAGGGTCCCGCCCTGGAAGATGTCCTCGATCCTGCCGTAGCCCAGGGACTGCTGTCCAGATGACCTGGTACTTATCCAGCCTCCCAGGCTGGAGAACTCAAAGGACTGGGGAGAATGGCCCAGGGTAAAACCCTGGGCTCGCAAGATCTGCTCCAGATCCGGCCCAAAAATGCCAGGCTGGAACTGAGCCAAGCGGTTTTCCGGCTTCAGGTGCAAGAGCTGGTTCATTTTGACCAGGGAGACTGTGATGACCGGCTTGGTGTCCTGCAGGGGGTTAATGTGCCCCAGAACGCTGGTGCCGCCTCCGTATGGGATAACCTGGATATTTTGCTTGCGGGCCAGGCTTAAAAGCTCCTGCAGCTGCTCGTCCGTACCTGGATAGGCTACAGCGTCCGGGAAAGTATCCAGCTCACCGAAACGCAGCTGGGCCCAGTCAGGCAGGCTCTGGCCCCTGGCGTGCTGCAGCCTGCTCCAAGGGCTCGAATCCAAAAGTGGATGCTCAGGCGCTTTGGATACAGGGATTTTCTCCAGGACCTGGCCAAGCAGGGCGCTGGGCTTGGAGATTCCGGGTCCCAGCTCTTTGAGCAGGAGACTTTTGATATCCTGGCTAAGGTGCAGCTGGACGCTCTCCAGACCCCATCCATTCCAGCGCAGATTTGATTTGTCCAACACTTTTCGATCCTTGTTTGCTTTTAATTGGAATTCCTGTGCCTTTTCCTGCTTCGCCTAGGGGTTTGGCTTGATCCCTTTTTGGCCTGGAGCTCCTTGAGGCGCAGGCTCAGGCTGCAGACTGCACAGGGCTGACTGTAAGCAGGCTCCCCGCAGATCCGGCATTCCTGGAAGCCGTGCTCAGGCTCCAGCTGCTTAGGCTTGCGCAGGTAGGAATAAAGAAAACCCTTCTTGATTCCGGGCATCCTGCCTTCCAAAAGATCCAGGGCCTCCTTGAAGTAATGGCTGGTGGCTCCCTGGGACATGGGGCAGCTGGCCTGGGCCGGAACGATGCCCTGCAGCTCGCAGAAGGCCAGGATTTCTTTGACCTCCAGACGATATAAAGGTTTGATCTTGGCCGGCATTCTGGGATGGGGCGAGGGCAGATAAGGGGACTGGCGGCGTACGAATTCCTGCCTGTCCCCCAGGAGGTTGCCCAGTAAACGGCCTGCCTCATCGTCCAGATTGTGGCCGGTGGCCAGCCAGGCAAAGCCTTCCCTGGCTGCCAGGCGGTTCATGAATTGCCTCTTGAGCCTGCCGCATACGGAGCAGATCTTCCCCGGAAGCAGGGCCTGGATCTGGGGCAGACTGAAGCCCAGCTCCTGGCTCAGGCTGTATTCTGAATATTCCAGCCCGCGCTGGCTGGCAAAGTCCTGCACAGCCCGGCTGGAAGTCCGGGAAAATTCGCCCAGGCCCAGATCAAGGTGCAAGCCTCGGGTGTTAAGCCCCAGATCCTGCAGCACCGCCCAGAGGGCCAGGGAGTCCTTGCCCCCGGAGACAGCTACCATGATCCGGGTCTCCTGGGCTGGTCCGTATTTCTTTAAGGCCCTTTGCACAGCGTTTTGGAAGAAGTGCTGGAAACAAGGCTCACAAAACCTGGCATTATGCGAAGGCAGGGAAACAACAGCCCTGGATTTGCACCTGGTGCATTTGGCTTGGGGCGGCAATTGGGGCAGTAGGGACTGGTACATAGCTCTATTCCTGGGGCTTTGACTGCTGATTTTCCCGCATCAGGGTCTGCAGAAGGTCTGCCGGGATCAGCAGGCCTCTGGTCAAAATGTCCAGCAGGGTTTGGCTGACCGCCTTGGGGGACATGGGGGTGATACTGGGCTGCTCCAGGTCCCCGGTTACCCGGATAGGCACCACCACTAGGTTGCCTCCCAGGATATGGGAAAATACTGGTAGTTTTTTAACCAGCCTGTCCACTGTTTTCAAGGGGGCTACCAGGAAGATCATGTCCAAAGTTTCCTGGTCCAGATGCACCTCTCCGCTGTAGGCCATCTCCAAAGTCTCTGCGTTGAGATGGCCCTTTTGGATTTGCAGCTTGCTGTCCTTAAGCTGGGAATGGATTTGGATTTGGTTGTAGGCCAGGCCCTGCTGCTCCAGATCAAGCTCTGTGCCGAAAAAGACCTCTGTGGTGTTTAAAATGGAGATGATCTGGGCCAAGAGTTGCATACGCCGAATGCGGCCCTGGCTGGCTGCGAGCTGCAGCTCTCCCTGCAGGCCCTTTTTGAGGCTGCCAAGTTCCTGGGCCTGGGAGGAAACTTCCGCCTGGAGCTGCATTTTGCCGTCCAACCTGGCGCCTTGCAGACCCAGACAGTCCAGGACCTGCTTCAATTCCAGATCCTTAGCCCGCATATTCAACCCCAGGGCATAGCCCATAGCCTTTGGCCTGGACAGCTCTCCCTGTATCTGAATGCCGCACAGTCCAGCCTTATGTAGCTTGAGCCGCATTGCTTCGGGTTGCAGGAAGTAATCTGCAAAAAGGGGCTGCAGGCGGTATTCATCCAGGATGAGCTCCTGGATCCTGACCCGGATCAGGCCCTGCAGATAATCCTGAAGCTGCTGACCGGCGCGGGAATTTTCCTGCGCAGCCAGGACAGGCTCTAGGGTTTGCCTCCATCTGGGCCAGTGGATTTGTTCGGCTCCCAGCTCCAGTTCTAGAATGTCCCCTCTGCCCGGGATCAAATGGCCCTCCAGCTCCAGAGAATCCCCCAGAAAATCCAGCTCGCAGTCCTTAAGCTGCAGCTGGTCTCCCTGCTGGAGCAGCCGGAGCCTGGACAGGGAAACAGCATGCCCTACTCCGGGCCAGGGCAGTTTGAGGCCCTGGATATGCAGGTCCCCTGCAGCCTTTTCCAGGCTCGGGCCGGGCTGCTGCAGCAAAAGCTCCAGCTCGCCCTGCAGCTGGCCCTGCAGGAGTCTGTTGTGCAGCAAAAGCCCATCCAGGCTGGCTCCCTGCAGATGTCCCTGAAATTTTAGTCCTATCCGGTCCTGCTGCCTGGAGAATTCTAAGCTGGCCTGGGAGTAGCTGTCATGGATCCTGGCCTGGATCCTGGTTTCCTGCTCAGCCCGGTGCCTTATATCCAGTCCCAGATCCTCCTGACCGGGGCCCAAAAGGTCTGTTTGCAGCTCGAAAAGGCCCTGGGGCTGCCAGCGCAGGCTGGCATTTGAGACCTGCAGGGGGATTTGCGGCCTGAGGTCTCGGGGCAGGTCCAGACTGTCAAAAATAAAGTGCGAGGCCTGTCTGCCCAGGCTGCCATTGAGCTGCAGATCCAGGAGGCTGATCTCCTGCAGGATGGAGCCCTGCAGGCTGCCCTTGAGCTGCAGGGCGCTGTCCCCGCACAGCAGCCTGGAGCTTTTAAGATCCAGGCTTTGGGGGTCAAGATCAAAGCCGGCCTCCAGGATCCGGATCTTGGAGGGCAGCTGGGCAGAGCGCAGCAGCAGATCATCAGCCTGGCCCCGGGCAGCATAGTCCCATCCCTCAGGCTCCTGGGGCTGGCCCTGCAGGGTGAGCTCCTGCAAATTGATCTTGCCCTGGGAGAGCTCCCAGGCAGGGAGGGAGCTTGCTGCCCATTGCTGCTCCCGCAGCCAGGGCATCAGCTCCTGCAGCTCCAACTGGACGTCCTGGGCCTGCAGCTCTAGATCAAGATTCTGGCTCCAGTCAATGCTGGCCTCCTGCAGCTTGGTGCTGGATGAGCCCATGCCCAGCTTGAGATCCTGCAGGTTGATGGCCTGTTCCTGGTAGCTGAATCCCTGGCCCTGGATATGCAGCGGGGCGGGCAGCCTGGAATATTCCCCTTGCAGTTGGATGTCACTGGCCTGGATTTCCACCTGCATGGAGGCCTGTTTGTGGGCCTGGCTCAGTCCCAGCCTGGCTCTGGCCCGGCCCTTTATATCCTGCATGAGCTTTAGCTCCCGCTCCAGGGCTGGGGAGGGCAGGTAGCGCATCAGGATCTGGGGCAGCCTGGAAAGGTCGGCCTGCAGATCTGCCTGCAGCTTAAAGGGCTCTATACGTTTGTTGAGCCCCAGCTCAAGCTCTCCGTCCAGGGATTTGGATCCCAGAGCACTGGCCTGGAGCTCCTTGCCCAGCAGGGCTTTGTCCTGCAGGGTGAAGCTGCCGGAGACCTGCTCCAGCTTAAGATCATCAGCCTCCTGGATCCTGACCTGGCCTGCCTGCAGCTGGCTGTGCACCACCAGGCTGGACAAGATCTCATCCTTACTTGAGCCCCGGGCCTGGGCACTGAATTCTGGGATCTCCCCCTGGCGCAGGATCCGGAATACACGCCCCAGGACCTGGTTGTCAGGCCAGAGACTCAGGCAGAGTCCCCGGATATGGGCCACATTCTGCAGGCTACCCTGCAGGTCAAAACCCAGATGGTGCCTCCCTGGCTCCCAGAATGCTCTGCCTGTCAGCCTAAGCTCTGCCTGGGGCAGACGCAGGGACTGCAAGTCCAGGCTGGCCCGGCCCTGCTCCCAGCTCCAGCCGGTTTCAAGCTGCAAATCGCGGAGCTCGAGATCGGAGTCTGCCCTTTGCAGCTCAGTCTGCAGGTCCTGGAACCGCAGCTGACCACGGGCCTGCTGCAGGCCGTGCAGCTGGAAATCCAGCTCCAGGTTTTCGGCCTCAAGCTGCTGTAGCAGCTTGAGCTGCGGGATTTTAAAAGGCAATTCCTGCAGCTTCAGCTTTAAGGCCTGCAGCTGCAGGCTGCCATTTGCCTGCAGGTCTTGGGGATCCAGCTGCAGCTCCAGGTCAAGCTCTCGAAAGAAAGGGCTCCTGGCCAGGAGCTGCAGGTGCAGGTCTTGCTCCAGGCTGGCTTGCAGCTGGAGATCCTGCAAGCTGTATTCCAGGTTTGGGCCTTGCTGGATACGCACCCGGCCCTGGCTGATCAGTATCTGCATACCTGGAGGCAGCAGGGACAGGTATTCCTGCAGTTTTTGCTCCACTACCTCCAGTGGCGTATCAGGACCGCGGGGGATGCTCAGGCTTAGGCTGGGATCCTCAAGCTTGGTCTTGCTGATTTTGAATCTGCCCTGGAGCAGATCCCAGAGCTCCAGCTGCAGGTTGGCTCTGGGCAGCTGCAGATCCAGGTCCTGCTGGGGCAGTCTGAGGCTGATTCGTTGCAGCTGCAGTACAGGTTGTGGACTATAGGCCAGCTTTAAGTGGCCGATCTCCAGGCTTATACCGTAGGCAGAGCTCAGCCTCTGCTGCAGACTTTTTTGCAGCTGCTCGCTGTTTAGGCAAGCAGGCAGGGCCAGAAGCACAATAAGCCCCAAATAAAAAGTCAGGGTCAAAATTTGGCAAAGACCAATGTTTGTCCAGCGCAGCCAAATAGACATCAAAGTATTTACCTGGTAGTAGGGCTCACGGCCCAATTTATTCTTTACAAGTGCTCAGGAAATATTCAAAGTAGGTTCAAGCGCTCATGATACAAGAAGCTGCTTGAGCTGTCACTCTGGGTCATGATGCGATTTATTTCGCTTGGATGCTCCAAGGGCCCATACTGACCTTCAATGTTTCAGGTGTTGTTATTTTGCATGAAGCGGGATGAAGGAGAGGCAAAGATGTGCAAATATATTTTCAGCCTGGCTTTAGCCATGATCCTGACCTTGCCTGGCCAGCTGCAAGGGGCAGATGATTATCTGCAAAATTTCCAGTCCAGGATCAGCGAGTTCAGCCTGGACAACGGCATGCGCTTTCTGGTTCTCGAGCGGGAGCAGGCCCCGGTGGTTAGCTTCGTGACCCTGGTGCAGGTGGGCAGCAAGCACGAGCCTGCTGGCAAGACCGGCCTGGCCCATTTTTTAGAGCATATGGCCTTCAAGGGCACTAAGCAGATCGGCAGCAAGGACTGGGAAAGGGAACAGGAGCTCTTGCAACGCCTGGATCAGGCTTACTTACGCTGGCAGCAGGCCAGGCGGAAACACGGGGAGGATTCAGAGCAGGCTAGGGAGAAAAAGCAGGAGTTCAGCAGCCTGCAGGAGCAGGCCGGGGAGCTTTCCGAGTCCAATGAGTTCAGCAGGATCATTGAGCAGCACGGAGGCCAGGATCTGAATGCTGCCACCTCCAAGGACTATACCATGTACCATTGCAGTCTGCCTGCTCATAAGGCAGAACTCTGGTTCAGCCTGGAGGCGGACAGGCTGCAGGATCCAGTCTGGCGGGAGTTCTACCGGGAAAAGCAGGTCATCCAGGAAGAGCGCAGGAGCAGGGTGGACTCCAATCCCCAGGGCAGGCTTTTGGAAAATTTTTTGGCCCAGGCCTATCTTGCCCATCCCTACCGACATCCAGTGCTGGGCTGGGAACAGGATATTCAGGATATCCAGAAGCAGGACCTGGAGGAGTTTAGGGACAGATTCTATCAGGCTCGGAATATCACGGTGGTCGTGGCCGGGGATATTGATCCGCAGCAGGTCAAAAACTGGGCCGGGGAATACTTTTCTGACCTCAAGACCGGGGAATCCCTGCAGGGCAGGGGCACCAAAGAGCCGGAGCAAAAAGGTCCCAGGGAATTCAGGCTCAAAGAGGAGCATGAGCCAGTGCTGGTGCGCGGGTATCAGACAGTGAGATGGCAGCACCCTGATTATCTAGCCCTGCAGATCCTGTCCCAGATCCTGACCCAGGGCAGAACCTCCAGGCTTTACACTTCCTTGGTCCAGGAGCAGACCCTGGCCCAGAACGTATTTGCCATGCAGGGTTATCCCGGGGAAGTGGATCAGGCCCTGTTTTTGATATTTGCCCTGCCCGCCCATGGGGTAGAGACTGCAGAGCTGATCAAGACCCTGGATCAGGAGCTGCAAAACATCCGCCAGGAAGGGGTTACCCAAGAGGAGCTGCAAAGGGCCAAGACCAATCTGCGCGCGGACCTGGTGCGCAGCCTGGATTCTAACCTGGGCCTGGCTAAATCCCTGGCGAAGGCCCAGGGCCTGCACGGAGACTGGCGTCTGGTGTTTACCAGGCTAGAGGCCTTGCAGGCAGTGGATGCAGAACAGGTCAGGCAGGCGGCAGAAAAGTACCTGCAGCAGGAGAAAAGCACCCAGGGCAGGATTGTGCCCCGTGAGGACAAGGAGGAATAGATGCCTATCAAGCAGTACCCCTTTAAGCTGATCTTTTTGCTGGGCCTGTGCGCGCTGCTGTTCTTGCCGGGCTGTGGTCAGAAATCCCAGCATCCGGGGCCTCAGGACCTAAAGTTTTCCCAGGAGATATCCTGGCCGGAATACAGCATGCAAAGTCTGGAGTTGGATAACGGCATGCAGGTCTTTTTGATCCCCCACCATGAGCTGCCTTTGATAAATCTGCAGCTGCAGGCCAGGTTTGGCAGCTTTCAGGTGCCCCAGGGACTGGAGGGCCTGGAGCAAATCTGGGCCGAAGCCCTGCAGAGCGGCGGCTCTCAAGCATATCCTAGGCAGGAGCTAAGCAGGATTCTGGAGGACAGGGCCGCCAAGCTGCGGGTAAAGGCGGATACCCAGATGCTGCAGCTGGAGCTGAGCTTCCTGAAAGAGGACTTGCAGGAGCTTTTGCCAGTGCTAACGGACTTGCTGCGAAATCCCCTCTTCCCGGAGGACAGGATCCATCTGGCCAAGAGGAAGCTCAAGGGCCAGATCTCCCGCAGAAACGATAGCCAGTCTGAGATCGCCTCCAGGAAGTTCAAGCAGCTCATTTACGGCAAGGACTCTGTCTACGCTCAGGTACCAGAGTATGAGAGCGTGGACAGGATCAGCAGGCAGGATCTTGAGCGGTTGCACTCTGAGGCCTTCCAGGGCGCGAACCTGCAGCTGGGCCTGGTGGGGGATTTCCAGGCCCAGGAAATGCGGGATCTGCTGCAAAAAGAGCTGGGCAGGATAAAAGAAGGCCAGCGCACAGAGCTTGAGTTCCCGGAAGTGGATTATGAGTATGTCTCCAACTTGAATCTGGCTCCCAAGCGGGATGTGAATCAGAGCTATATCCTGCTCGGCCACATCGGGGACTACAGGCAGAATCAGGACTATGCTGCGCTGCAGGTCTTAAACGAGGTCCTGAGCGGAGGTTTCTCAGGCAGACTATTCCGCAATCTGCGCTCCAGGCAGGGTCTGGCCTACTCTGTGTTCGGCCGCTATGGCTGCGAATACTACTATCCCGGGATGTTCTTCGTGGGTCTGCAGACCAAAAGCTCGCGCACTGCCGAGGCTATTCAAAAGGCCAAGGCAGAGCTGAGCCAGCTGCAAGAGCAAGGGGTCAGGGAGGAGGAGCTGCAGCAGGCCAAAGACAGGTTTTTGAATTCCCTGGTCTTTCGCTACGACAATCCGGAGGAGGTGCTGAGCAGGAAGATGCAGTATGCCTACTGGGGAATGGATCTGGATTCTTTCAGGCAGCTGGCCAGGGAAGTGAGGCAGGTGGAGGCTGAGGACGTGAACAGGGTGGCCAGGGAGTATCTACGGCCCCAGAAGCTGCAAGTCCTGGTGGTGGGCAACAGGGGCCAGGTCCTGGATCAGCTTGAGGAGCTGGGTCAAGTCCAGGAGTTGCAGCTGGACTAGCCCTCTTCCTGCAGCAGATCACTGGCCTGACGGCTGAAATAGGGATGCTCGGAATGGGCCGCCTGTCGCAGCAGTTCTCGGGCCTTTTTTTCCTGCCTGTCCAGCTTGAGCAGCAAAGCGCCCATATAGAAGTTTAGCTCCGGTCTGTGCTCTGAATCCTGGGGCATGATCCGGTCCGCCTCCTGATAATACTCCAGGGACTTTGCCAGATCTCTGCCTGCAACCTGGGGCAAAATCTCCCAGTACTTGCCCAGGGCCATAACTGGGATGCCGTCCATATAGGTCTTGTCCAGTGCATAGGCTTTTTCCAGATGTTCCCTGGCCTTTTTCCTGAGGCCTTTGAAGGCGGCTGTGACCAGGCTGACTCCATTTGAGTAGACCCCTGCGCAAAGGCCATAATAGAAATGTCCTTGTAGGCCTTGGGGATTGAGCTGGATCGCCTTTTGGGCATGTTCCATGCCTTTTTCTCCGTACTCAGCGCAAAGGTCCTTCCAGTCTTTGGGCCGGCTGCGCTCAGCTATGGTGCCTGCGAAGTAAAAGGCCCGGGCTGCCTTCCATTGGGCCTGGTAGCTGTCAGGATGCAGTCTGGGGGCCTGTTTGTAGAGCTCAAAGGCCAGCTGGATCTTTAGAAAGCTTTGCTCTTCAGCCAGCCCGTCAGCCAGGTCCAGGATCTTGGGCTTTTGTGCCCCAGATTCAGCAAGGGCCAGGGTCAGGGGGGCAAGCCAGAGTATTGCAAGTATATATATAAAAATTTTGGGCATAGTGCTGGTCCATTCTAATACACGCAATATCCAATAGTTATTCGAATCTGAGCTTGCCTGTCAAGCGGGCAGGGCTGGTTATTGACAAAGGTCCGGAAAAAGATAGAAATGCGGCTCAAGCCAAAACAGGAGAGGGGGATGAATAGCAAGTCCACATTCATGCAGCTCAAACAAAGGGAGCGGGCCTTGCGCAGGGATCTTATCCTGGACGCGGCCCTGCAGCTTTTTGCCCAAAGGCCTTTTCACGAGATAGGCATGCGGGATATAGCAGATGAAGCAGGAATATCTCCGGCCTCCATTTATAGATACTTTTCCAGCCGTGATGACATACTGGCTGAAATTCTGGGTTATGCAGTAGAAGAAGGCAGGCAGAGGCAGCAGGAGAGGCTGCAAAACAGCGCTACAGATTTTGAGGATGTGGCCCAGGGAATAGTGGATTTTTTCCTGGAAAAGGAGTCCACTTTGCAGATGCTCAGCCACTTTTTGCTCCGGGAAGAGGTGGATGAAGAGGCCAGGGAGAAATTTAACGCAGTACGGCAGCACTATTTGGGGGAGTTCGACCAGATTTTGGTGAGAATGGGCTATGAGGGGGGCAACGTGCGGCTTTTTTCCAACGCCTTTTTTGCCTCCATGCTGGGGATAGCGCTCAGCTTCCGCAATCAGGATCAAAACCCGGAGGAAACCAAGAAGCACATTCGTCGCTTGGCCCGCCTGAGCGCAATAGTCTTTAAAAATGGCATCCCCGGACCGGAGCTGTAAAAAGCCCCGGCCAGATATGTTTCTGAACGGGGCTTAGGAGCTGAAGGGTTAGGCTATTTCCAGAAGCTCGATCTCAAAGTGCAGATCCTTGCCTGCCAAGGGGTGGTTGGCATCCAGGGTTACCTTTTCTTCGTCCATGTCAGTTACTGTAACATAGACTACTTTTTCCTCAGGTGTATTCAATTGCAGCATCATGCCAGGCTCAGGCTGGATGTCCTCAGGCATATTTTCCCGATTGACCTCTACCTTGCCTTGTTCCTGATAATCTCCGTAGCCTTCCTCTGGGGCAATGGTCACCTTTTTGTTTTCCCCCTGGCTCATGCCCACGACCGCGTTTTCAAAGCCGGGGATGATCCTGCCGTCACCTATGGTAAATTCCAAAGGTTCCTTCTCATAAGAGGAGTCAAATACTGTGCCGTCTTCTAGTACGCCCTTGTAGTGGACCTTAACCGTGTCTCCTTGTTGGGCTTGGTTCATATGGACCTCCTTACTTCCTGGTTAGCGGTTTTAGCGGCTGCCGCAGGCATTGAAAGCATGGCAACCGCATATAAGTTTTGAATTATATATAATAGCTGAAGCAAAGGCATGTGGCAAGCTCAAATTTTGCCAGGCAAAACATGAACCCTGCATGGCTCCTTTGGCATTTTCCTTGACTTAGCTCTGGCTATGTATTTACTACAGGGTTTACAGAATTGAATAACAGGAGTATGCATCATGAAAAAACAAACCGGCTGGACCAGAGCTTTGCTGCTGGTTCTGGTGCTGCTGATTCTGGGACTGGGCGGAGTTTATATGTTCAATGCAGAAAAAGGGGCGCCTGAGCTGGGTATAGAGCCTGCGGGGGGTTTTATCAACGCCCAGAGCAGTATCCAAGTTACTGCCAGGGATGAGGGTTCTGGATTGGCTGAGGTCAGGGTGACAGTGGTCCAGGGCGATAAAGAGCATAAGATCCAGGAAGAGGCCCTGGAACCTGAAACCAGACAATGGCAACAGGAGTTGGATTTGGAGGGCCTAGAGCTCAGAGAACAGGAGCTGACCCTACGGTTCCAGGCCAGGGACCGCTCCTGGGCCAATCTCTTCCAAGGCAACCAGAGCGTCCAGGAGCAGGAGTTCGAGCTGGATACCAGCCCCCCGGATATAAGCCTGCAGACATTTGTGCACAATCTGAATCAGGGAGGCTCAGGGGTGGTAGGATTTGTGCTCTCAGAGCCGGTAGAGAAGGCGGGCGTGGAAGTGGGCGAGGACTTTTTCCCTGCCTACGAAGTTCAGGAGGACCGCTATCTTTGTTTCTTCAGCTTTCCCTACTCGTTGCGGCCCGGGGAGGCCAGGCCGGTCATCGTGGCCCAGGACCGGGCAGGCAACAGCAGGAGCTCAGGCTTTAATCTGCACGTCAACAGCCGCAGCTTCCCCAAGTCAGAGGTCCAGGTTTCTGAGGATTTCATTCAGAATACACTGCTTCAGTTCAGCGATCTGTATCCAGAAGCCAAGAATGATCTGGACCTGTTCCTGGCAGTGAACCAGGATCTGCGCCAGGAGAACCGGGAACGGCTCCGGGAGATCGGCAGGGACACTTCCAAGGCCCCTCTGTGGTCCGGCAGGTTCCTGCGCCAGCCCAATGCTTCCCTCATGTCTGGCTTTGGGCACAAACGCACGTATATTTATCAGGGCCGGGAAGTTGACCAGCAGACTCACCAGGGAGTGGATCTGGCTTCCATTTCCAGAGCGGAAGTGCCTGCGGCGAATTCTGGTCGGGTTGTCTTTGCAGGCAGACTGGGCATCTATGGCCAGACAGTGATCCTGGATCACGGTCTGGGCCTGCAGAGCATGTATGCACATTTGTCCCAGATCCAGGTCCAGGAAGGGGAAATGATGCAAAAAGGGGATGTCCTGGGCAGGACTGGAACCACTGGTTTGGCTGCAGGGGACCATCTGCATTTTGAGATCATGGTTTCCGGGTTTGCGGTAAACCCGGCTGAATGGTGGGATGCAAGCTGGATAGAGAATAATATCCAGGGCAAGTTGGGGTTGGCTGCGGAGTGAACTTGAGGCATACAACTAACGGGATTATCCTGGAATATAAACTGTAAATTCGGAGGTGGCGATGTTTGAGATCCTAAAAAAGAGGGAAATGGCTGACGGCTCAGTGGTGTTGAATGAGATCAGCGCGCCCTTGATCGCGGAAAAAGCTAAGCCGGGGCAGTTTGTGATCCTCAAGGCCAATGAGACAGGGGAACGGATACCGCTGACCATAGCCTATTCCTACCCGGAAAGAGGCATCATCGCGGTCATCTACCAGGTAGTGGGCAAGTCCACTGCCTTGTTCAAGTCCATGCAAGTCGGGGAGGGCTTCCAGGATGTGATTGGCCCTTTAGGTAAGCCCACGGATATTGAAAATGTCGGCAATGTTATCTGCGTGGGCGGAGGCACAGGAGTGGCTGTGCTCTACCCTATTACCAAGGCCATGAAGGAGGCCGGAAATCATGTGTATTCCGTGATCGGGGCCAGGACCAAGGACCTATTGATCATGGAGGAGATGATGGGCAACGCTTCCCACGAGCTGCACGTCTGCACAGATGATGGCTCCTACGGCCATCACGGCTTTGTCACGGACAAGGTCAAGGAGCTCACAGAGAAACATGACATAAGCCAAGTGGTGGCTATCGGCCCTGTGCCCATGATGAAGTTTGTCTGCAAGATCACCGAGGAGAAGCAGATCAAGACTTTGGTCAGTTTGAACTCCATCATGGTGGACGGCACAGGCATGTGTGGCTGCTGCAGGATCACAGTGGGCGGCAAGACCAGGTTCGCCTGTGTGGAAGGCCCGGAGTTCGACGGGCATCAGGTGGATTTCCAGGAGCTGAACACCAGGCTGCAGGCTTATACGCAGCAGGAAAGGGAGGCCTACGAGAAGTTCAAGTGCGAATGCCAGACAGGTTAGCCTATCCTGCTGGCAGGTGGAGGCTATAGGGCATCAAGAGCTAAAGCGCGGGTGATGGGCGCGCAAGTCTTATAAAGGGAGGCATAGATGGCAGAGAAGAAGGAAAAAAAGGAAAAGCTGCCCCGGCAGAAGATGGCTGAGCAGGAACCCAAAAAGCGGGCCAGGAACTTTGACGAGGTCCCCTTGGGCTACAGCCCGGAAGAGGCCAAGAAAGAGGCTTCCAGGTGCCTGCAGTGCAAGAAGCCCACTTGTGTTGATGGGTGCCCGGTAGGCATAGATATTCCAGGCTTTATCAAACATGTCCAGGAAGGGGAATTCACCAAAGCCATTCGTAAGATCTGGGAAAAGAACAGCCTGCCTGCGATCTGCGGCAGGGTCTGCCCCCAGGAGTCCCAGTGTGAGGGGGTCTGCATCCTGGGCAAGAAAGATGATCCTGTGGCTATTGGCAATTTGGAGCGCTTTGCTGCGGACTATGAACGGGAATACGGCAGCGGGGAGCTGCCCCCCAAGGCCGCGCCCACTGGCAAGAAGGTGGCAGTGATCGGGGCCGGGCCTGCTGGGCTGACCGTGGCCGGGGACCTGATCCTCAAGGGCCACGAAGTGTCTGTGTTCGAGGCCTTTCATAAGGGCGGAGGGGTTCTGGTCTACGGCATCCCTGAGTTCAGGCTGCCCAAGGAGATTGTGGCCTCTGAGCTGCACTTCCTGGAGCGGCTGGGAGTTAAGATTGAGCCTAACATGGTGGTGGGCAAGACCATCACCGTGGATGAGCTCTTTGAAAGGGGCTTTGATGCGGTGTTCGTGGGTGTGGGTGCAGGCCTGCCCACTTTCCTGAATCTGCCCGGGGAGAACCTGATAGGGATCTATTCCGCGAACGAGTACCTGACCCGCTCCAACCTGATGAAGGCCTATCTGTTTCCCCAGTACGATACCCCCCTGGCCCAAGGCAAGGATGTGGTGGTCCTGGGCGCAGGGAACGTGGCTATGGACTCAGCACGCACTGCGCTGCGCATGGGTGCGGACAAGGTGCGTATCGTCTACCGCAGGTCCAGGGAAGAGATGCCTGCCAGGCAAGATGAGATCCACCACGCTGAAGAGGAGGGTATAGAGTTCTATCTGTTGACCTCGCCCTTGTCCTTTTATGGGGATGATCAGGGCCGGGTCAAAGGAATGAAATGTCAGAGCATGGAGCTGGGCGAGCCTGACGAGTCGGGCAGGCGCAGGCCTGTGCCCATTGAGGGCTCTGAGTTCGAGCTGGACTGCGACCTGGCGGTGATCGCCATAGGCGCAGGAGCCAATCCGGTCCTGACCCAGAGCACCCCTGGCCTGGAGCTGACCAAGCGGGGCTACATCGTGGCTGACGAGAAGACCGGCAAGACCATGAAGAAAGGGGTCTGGGCAGGCGGAGACATTGTCACCGGCCAGGCCACGGTTATTCTGGCTGCAGGCGCAGGCCGCATTGCTTCTGATTCCATACATGACTACCTGAGCATTGGCTGGTAGCCTGAAGTTGGAGACAAACAGCCTTATCCCCGGGGATGCCTGCCAAGCTGGCCTCCCTGGGATTTTTTGTGCAAAGGATCACTCCAAAAAGATTAGGAAAGACCAATGCTCAATCCCCTGGAGCAGCAGATAGCAGAGCTTTTGCAGGTCCAAAGATTCATGGTGCTGTGCACCCAGTCCGATAAGGGCCCCTACTGCAGCCTGGTGGCCTTTGCCCCAAGCCAGGATCTAAGGCGGATTTACTTCTGCACCAGGAGGCAGACCAGGAAGTTCCAAAATCTGCTGCAGGAGCCAAAGGTCTCCTTCCTGGTGGATGACAGGCAGAACAGGGAGCAGGATCTAGAGCAGGCCAGGGCCTTGACCGGCACGGGTACCGGAGCAGAGACAGCTGGCTCAGATCCTGAGCCTGAGGCCTTTGTAGCCAGGCATCCTGAGCTCATAGGTTTTTTGCAGGCCCAGGAGAGCGCCCTGGTAGAAGTAAAGGTCCAAAGCTATTTTTTGGTGCAGAGATTCGAGGAGCTGCAGCGCCTGGATCTGGATCAGTGATCTGAGCCACTGTCTTAGAGGCCACGGCTTGCCAAAAGCTGAGTCAGGTCAGCCAGCCTGCAGGCATAGCCCCATTCGTTGTCGTACCAGGCCATGAGCTTGGCCCATTGACCATCATCCTGGGGCATGAAGGTGAACTCCCAATCAATGATGCTGGAATGGCAGTCTGCCAGGAAATCCGAGGAGACAGCCGCATCCTGGCTGTAGGCCATGATGCCTTGGAGCTGATTTTGGGCAGCCTGTTGCAGGCTTTGCCTGAGACCTTGGGTGCTGGTCCTGTTTTCCAGCTCCAGGGTGCAGTCCACCACAGAGACCGTAGGCGTGGGCACTCGCATGGCATAGCCCTGGATCCTGCCATCTAACTCTGGTAAAACCAGTCCCACTGCCTTGGCAGCGCCTGTTGTGGTGGGGATGATGTTTCCAGAGGCTGATCTGGCCCGGCGCAGGTCCTTGTGGGGCTGATCCAGGATGCGCTGGTCGTTGGTAAAGGCGTGCACCGTGGTCATCACCCCTTGGTGTATGCCGAATTCCTGGTGCAGCACCTTCAGGGGCGGAGCCAAGCAGTTGGTGGTGCAGGAGGCGTTGGACAGGATGTGATGCTGGGCAGGATCGTATTTGTCCTCATTTACTCCCAAAACCACGGTCAGATCCTCATCCTTGCCAGGAGCAGTGATGATGACCTTCTTGGCCCCAGCCTGCAGGTGCTGGGCTGCCTTGTCCCTGCTGCGGAATATGCCAGTGGCTTCCAGGATGATGTCAGCCCCTGCCTCCTGCCAGGGAATGCGGGAAGGGTCGCGCTGGGCAAAGCTCTGTATCTGCCAGTCCCCCACCTGCAGGACATTATCTTTGACGTGCACCTGGTGGGGGAATCTGCCATAATTGGTGTCAAAGCGAAGCAGGTGGGCATTGGTCTCTATGTCAAAGAGGTCATTTATTGCCACCACCTGCAGCTCGGACTGGTACTTTTGGAATATGGCCTTTAAGGCCTGTCGGCCGATGCGGCCGAAGCCGTTGATTCCGACTCCGATTTTTGCCATTGAGATATTTCCTCCCTAATCTTCAAATAATCGATAGTCATAGTCTGCCTGCAGCTGGCAGTCCAATTTCAGCCGCTGGTGCAGCCTGGCGTTTTCCAGGGCTATGGCGCTTAGGTTGGCAATTATGCTTAGAAACTCTATCTCTCCTGCAGTGAACTCCCGCTCTTGACCTGAATAAGCCCTGATCACGCCAATAGCTCGGTCCTCGACCATAAGAGGCAGCACTACCAGGGAGATCAGACCTTCCTCCCGGGCCTTTTCCGGGTACTGGAACCTGGAGTCTGTGCGCGCATCTTGGACTTGGACTGGTTTTTTGCCCTCCAGGGCCTCTTGATCCAGCCTGCTTTTGGCTACCTCTACTGCGCCTTTGCGCAGGTAGCCTTGACTTAGGCCCTGGGAAGCACCCATGAGCAGCCTTTGGCCCCCGGAGTCCAACAGGCGTAAAGAGCAGGCCTGGAGATCCATGCTCTGCACCACCTGCCCGGCAATGGTTTCCAGGACCTGGGCAGGCTCTAGGCTGGAGTTGATGACCTTGGCCACTTGGTACAAGGAGTGATAGTAATCCTGTTCCTTGCTCATGTTTTACTCCTGCAGAGTTATGGTTTTGGGGCAGGCTATGCACCTCTTCTGGAGGAATGGGCCTTTGCAAACAGCTAAGACCTGATATCGTAGTGGACATAAAGGCTTTACAGGGAGATGTCAAGGCAGGCCAAAAGCTCTTACTCTAAGCGCTGCAGGATGGGCAAGACCAGGGCCTGGAGATGCTTATGGGAGTCTTTGGCCTGCCTGAACTCCTGCAGATCCTCAAGCACGCTCTGCAGCCTTTCCTCTGGGACCTGGGCCTGGACCACGGTGAAATTGCCTGGAAAAACCTGTGTCCCATAGTGTTTGCCGTCCAGGCCTTTGCCTTCAATCAGAGGATAGCGCACAAAATCCTGTATGCCCTGTCTGTCCAGGATATGTTCCACTGCATCGGAGTACTCAAAGCGAAAGCTGATCTGTACAAGCTTCATTGCTGCCTGCCTTTGTCAGTTATCGGTTATCGGTTGTCAGTTGTCAGGCTAGATTTTGAGTCTTGAAAACCGGTAACCGATAACAGTTCTTAATCTGGATATTCGTTCCTTGATTTGGCCCTGCCCAGAATGTAGTCCTGCAGTTGGTTGAACAGGGTGTAGACCACCGGGGTCACAATCAGGGTCAGGGCGGTGGCGCTGAACATCCCTGCCAGGACAGAGACCCCCAAAGGCGCCCTAGCCTCGCCCCCTGCGCCGTAACCCAGGGCGATAGGCATCATGCCCAGAATGGTGGAAATAGCTGTCATCAATACAGGCCTAAACCTTTCCCTGCCTGCTTCCAGGGCAGCCTGCACAGGCGTTTTGCCCCTGGCCACCAGGATATTGGTGTAGTCCACCAAGAGGATGGAGTTCTTGGTCACCAGCCCCATAAGCATGATCAGGCCGATAAAGGCCAGCACACTAAAGTTCATATCCAGCAGCCACAAGGAACCGAAGGCACCTACAGTAGCCAGAGGCAGGGCAGTCATAATGGTCAGGGGCAGGATAAAGGACTCGAACTGGGCGGACAGCACCAGATAGATAAAGATGATGGAGAAGATGATGGTAATACTCAGGTAGTAGAAAGATTCCTCAAAGACCTGGGACATACCAGCTAACTCATAGTCCGCGCCCTGGGGCATCTCCTGCTCCAGGTACTGCTCCAGCTGACTCACTGCATCCCCCAGGGCCACCCCTGGCGGTGTGGAGGCTGAGATGGTGGAGGAGCGCAGCCGGTTGAAGTGATGTATCTCGCTGGGGCCGATGCTTTCCTGGATTTCTACCAGATTGTCCAGGGAGACCATCTCATCCTGGCTGTTGCGCACATAAACAGTGCGCAGCAGCTCTGGGGTGATCTCTCCTCGGCCCATGACATCAGTGAGCACGTCGTATCTTTCTGCTTCCTGTTCTACCTGGGAGATATCCACCTCACCAAAGAGATAGCGCAGGGTATGGGAAATGTCCTCAGTAGAGACATTCATCTCAGCAGCCTTATCCCTGAGGATATTTATATCCACCTGGGGCTTGTTCAGCTCCAGATCTGAGCGCACACCCGCAAACAGATCCGACCTCTCCCGCATCCATTGCATGACCTGTTGCTGCATCTTGTCCAGCTCTTCTAGATCTTGATTCTGCAAAACCACCTCTACGGCATCTCCGCCCAGTTCACCTGAGCTTGTTTCGCTGACATATACCTGGCCTTCTGGAATCTGGGCGAACCTCTCCCGGAAGATCTGCATCAGCTCGGTCTGGTGCTGGTCTCTATCCTGTCTGGGAGTCAAGGTCACAAAGGATATACCCTGGTTGGGCTGGCCAGGAGTGCCCCCCCGGGCCAGACCGATAGCCAGGAACTGGTGTTCGATGCGCTCATCCTGGGCTAGGATATCTTCGATTTCATATGCCAGCTTATTGCTTTCCCTAATGGTTGAGCCCTCAGGGGTTTCGAAGTTAAGCATAAAGCTGGCCCGGTCAGTATCAGGCTGGAATTCTTTGGGGATATCCGAAAATGCAGCCATGCCCAGAGCAAAGGCCAAAAGGCCGATAACTACCACCAGAACCCGTCTTTTCAGAGCCTTGTCCAGGATCCAGGCGTAGAGATTTTCCATTCCTTTTAGGAAATTTTCCGAGAGCTGGAATGCATAGCTTTTACTGGGCTTGTATTTCAGAATCCGGGAGCAGAGCATGGGGCTCAAGGTTAAGGCCACCAGGGTAGAGGCAAATACGGTTATGGCCACGGTGAGGCCGAACTCAAAGAAGAAACGGCCGATGATCCCTCCAGTGAAAGCCACAGGGATGAATACCGCACCCAAGGACAGGGAATTGGCTATGGTAGGGAAGGCCACCTCTGTGGTCCCTACCCGGGCTGCAGGCATTGCCTCTGCCCCCCTTTCCATGTGCAGGTAGTTGCGCTCCAGGACCACGATGGCATCATCGACCACGATCCCTATGACCAGGATTAGTCCCAACAGGGTCAAAACATTGATGGTAAAGCCCAGGACATTGATGATGGCCAGGCCAGTGAGCAAAGAGATGGGGATGGCCAGGGCCACTACAAAAGTGCCCCGGCCGCTGCGCAGGAAGGCCAGGACTACCAGGATGACCAAGCTGGCGGCTATCATGATGGTGTTCTGCAGATCGCCGATGTTTTCCTCGATATACTCAGACCCGTCGTGGGCGATCTTGTAATCCAGGCCAGGGGGGAAGTCCCGGGATATCTCCTCGATCTTGGAGCGGGCATTTTCCGCCAGCTCCACTGTATTGGCCCCGGTTTGTTTGACCACACCCAGGCCTACTGTGGGCTCTCCTGCGAAGCGGGCCAGCTGCCGGTCGGTCTCC
Organism: uncultured Desulfohalobiaceae bacterium; assembly: GCA_964494985.1. Lineage (GTDB taxonomy): Bacteria > Desulfobacterota > Desulfovibrionia > Desulfovibrionales > Desulfothermaceae > CAZBUB01. The sequence goes on from CAZBUB010000003.1 coordinate 78,836, forward strand.
ACGCTGTCCACAGCCTCTCCCACGTCAGAGAGCCTGACAAAGGAACCGTCTCGATAATCCAGGACAATATCGTTGAAAGGCCCGGCCTCGGAGAACATGCCCCTGCTGCGGATGAGGAATTCCCGGCTTAGACCCTCTACTCTGCCTGCGGGGATGTCCACGTTCTCCTGCTGGATTCTGCCCACCACATCCTGCATGGTCAGGCCATGGGCAGCCAGGCGCAAGGGGTCAATCTTGATGCGCACTGCATATTCCCTGGAGCCGCCGATCTGGATTTGGCCCACTCCACGCATGGTCTCCATCTGGGGCTTCAGGGTCTGCTCCGCGAATTCGGTCATGCGCACGTCATCCCAGCGCTTATCCCCCTGCAGGGCAATCCACATAATGGCTGAGGAGTCCATCTCCAGCTTGCGCACAATAGGCGATTCCGCCTCTTCAGGCAGCTCCCGTCTGGCCCTTTCCACTGCATCGCGCACGTCCTGGGCTGCCAGGTCCTGGTCCCGCCAGAGCTCGAACTCCGCCACTATGGTCCCCACCTGTTCCCTGGCTGTAGCGTTCACCTCCTTGAGGCCCTCTATAGTGTTGATCTCTGCCTCCAGGGGCTCAATAACCTCCATTTCCACTGTCTCTGGGGCAGCACCAGAGAGCTCAATGTTGACACTTATAACCGGGAACTCCACTTCCGGGTTTTCCTGCACCGGCATTTGTGTATAGCCGTAGATGCCGAAGATGCCCAGAATCAAAAAGACCACTATGGTGGTTACCGGCCTGCGGATGCACAGATTCCAGATCACTGGGCCTGACCTCCTGTCATTTGGTCGGACTTCTGGCTTGCAGAATCCTTGGAGTCAGACCCTGGTTCTGGGTCCCAATCCTGGGACATTTCCTCCTGGATATTCACCCTGGAGCCATCCTCCAGCTGCATGTGTCCGGCAGCAATTACAATCTCCCCTGGCTTTAGACCCTCTTGGATCTCCACCAGACCTGGCTTGCGCATCCCGGTTTTGACCTCCCTGCCATGGACTCTTTTCTTGTCCTGGTCCAGCACATAGACCATATATCCTTCCCTGGTGGAGACTAGGGCGATTTCAGGAATCACCGGCAGATCTTCCCTGGTCTGCAGAACCAAGGTGGCTGTGGCAAAAGTGCCAGGCTTCAGCCTATGCTCAGGATTATCAATGAGGGCTCGAACCTTGAGCTTCCTGGTACTGGCCTGAACCGTAGGGCTGACAAAGTTGACCTCCCCTTGGAAGACCTGTTCTGAATATGCTGCGACCCGAACCCGGACCTCCTGTCCTGACTCAACTCTTCCGGAGTACTTCTCAGGTACAAAGAAGGCTATCTCCAAGGGGTCAGTAGCATAGAGCGTGGCCAGGGGCTCGCCTACGGAGACAAAGGTGCCCGGATCTACTTCGCTCTCGGAGATGAATCCAGACAAAGGGGAGTGGATTGCAGTATCCTGCAGCTCCAGCCGGGCCAACTCCACCTCGGATTCCAATCTGTCGACAGTGGCTGCGGCTGCCTCCAGCTCAGCCTGGGCCTGGTCGTATCTCTCTTCCGAGACCATGTCCTGCTGTCGCAGCAAGGACAGCCTTTGGTGGGTGATTCTGGCATTCTTGAGCCTGGCCCGGGCTTCCTCCAGGGCAGCTTCCTGGGCCAGGAGCCTGCGGGAGAGCTTTTTGCGCTCTATCTCGAAAAGGAGCTCCCCTTCAGGCACGAAACCCCCTTCCTGGAAGTGCACTTCTTGGATTTTTCCGGCTACCTCGGGCCTTAGACGCACTGTTTTTTTAGGCCGCAGGGTGCCCACACCTTGCACCGCAACCTCCAGGCTCCTGGTGACTACTGGCGCAGTGCGCACACTCTGGGCAGGTTGCTCTCGTTCTTGCTGGGCATCTTCCTGTTGCAGGGTTTGCTGATAATAGAAATATCCTCCCAGGGCCAGGACCAGGAGCAGAAATGTCCAGGGGCCAAGGAGCCTGCGCATAACTCCTTTTTTCTGGCGTGTTGACTGGCTCTGTTCAGAACTTTTGCTTTCAGGGGGCATGTGGCTTTTCTCCTGCTTTTCTGGGCTGGATGAGAATGTTTCGGATACTGCAGCGGTGATAAGGCAACCGTTCGTGCCTTATCATCGCTGTGGTTGTCATAGTCGTTGTCGAGATGCATGACCCGCTCCGCTCAGCTTCAGCTTTGTCCTTCCTCGCTCTGCACAAGCTCCTTTTCCAGGGTGCCCAGGGCGAATTGCAGGCGTATCAGATCCAGGTTGAGGCCGAATCTGGATTGGGCCAGACGACTCTGAGCCTCGCTGAATGCGGTCTGGGCGTCTATCAGGTCCACGGAAGTGGCCAGGCCCTGCTCGTACTGGGCCAGGACCTGTCTGTAGTTGCTCCTGGCTGCCTGGACCTCTTCCTCTAAATGCTGAACAATTTGTTCTCTGGTTTGGATATCCAAGTAGGCGCTGCGGACTTGAGTTTTGACCTCCCTCTCCAAGCGGGCCAGGGAGACCCGGGACTGCCTCTTTTTGGATCTGGCCTGCTCCAGCTTAGCCTTGCGCTCCCCTCCGGTGAACAGGGGATAGGAAACCCGCACCGAGGCCTGCCAGTCATCTTTTTCATCCCCCTCGAAGATATCCTCTTCGTCTGTGCGGGAGTACTGGCCGTGCACGCTGAGCCTGGGGAAGAAGTCCGCACGCTGGACCTCTACTCCTTCTGCTTCTGCCTGCAGGGCTTTTCTTGCTTGGTCCAGGTCATGGCGCTGCTTTAAGCCGATCTGCTGCAGTTTTTGCATACCCTCTGCAGGCATCTGGGGCTTGTGGGATTGCAGCTGCCCTGGTGGCAGCTGGTCCAGCCCTATCTCCAGGGCCAGATCTTCCCGGGCGATCTGCTGATCGTTTTTGGCCTGCTCTAGCTGTTCCCTGGCCTGGGCCACCAGGACCTTGGCCCGCAGCATATCCGTCTCTGTGGCCATGCCTGCTTCCAGAAGGGCCTGGGCCCGGTCCTGCTGTTGTCTGGCCCTTTTCAGGGAGTCCTGGGCGATCTCTATGGATCTGGTAGCCAACAGGACTTCATAGTATTTGGAGGCCACCTGGAAGAGCACTTGTTGGCTGTGGCGCAGATGGCCGGACCTAGCCCCTTCATAGTAGTGCTTTGCCAGGCGCCTGCCTGACCAGAGCTTGCCCATCTGGTAGACGTGCTGATCCAGGCTCAGCGTGAGCATGTTGTACTTATCCGGGGTGCTGCTGTCCTTCATTTCTAGAGGTTGGCTAGGATCCCCTGTAGGTACGGGCTGGGAGCGCTCGAAGTCCTTTTGTCGCATGTGCTCAGCCCGGGCGCTTATCTGGGGATATAACTTAGAGGTGGCGATGTCCACATCCCCTTGGGCCTGCTGCAGGTCCTCCCTGGAGCTTTGGATCTGATCGCTGTGTTCCAGGGCCAGCTCAAAGGCCTGTTTCAGGCTAAGACTCTGCTCCTCAGCCAGGCCGGGGTGCGGGGCAAAGGCCAAAAGAGCGAGGCAGCTCAAGGAAAAGATGGTACTTTTTTTCATACGGCTTGGCATATTCTTATTCACCTTTTCTCCTTGTCTGGGCTGTGATGCCTTGCAAAAAGATATCCAGCATCAGGGGGCCGTAGATCTGACCAGGGTTTTGGATGTCATAGAGGATGGCGGATTTGAGCATGGACCAGATAAAGCCCTGGAACAAAAAGGCCAGTTGATCAGGATCCAGCTGTCTGAATTCGCCCTGCTCCATACCTCTGGCAAAGAACTCTTGGAACCTGTCCTTGACTCGGATCACCTCTGCAGCCAGCTCATCCCGGCTCAGGCCGCTGATCTGCATGCCCTCCATAACCACGATCTCCACGATCTCCCTGGAGTGCTGGAAAAAGGAGAAGTGGATGTCCAACATTTCCTGCAGGGCCTGACTGGGGCTTTTGATTTGACTGCAGGCCTGCTCTATCTGCTTTTCCAGCTGGCGCACAGCCCAGGTAGTCAGGGAGTTGAACAGAGCCTCCTTGTTGCCGAACCTGCGGTACACTGTGCCTTTGCCTACCCCGGCCCTGCTGGCTATGTCCGAGACCACGGTTTTATGGAAGCCGTTCTTAGCGAATTCCGCCTGGGCGGCCTGGAGGATCCTTTCTTCTATCTGGTTTTGCTGCATATGCTAAATGAGGTTAGCTATAGAACGGACTGGTCCGTCCGGAAAAAAGTATATCTTGCATTCTCGTCCAGGGACTGTCAAGGTATTATGTATGCTAAGAGTTTTGCTTGCCTTGACAAGCTTTATGAGACTTGCTACAGAATTTAGCACTCTTAAGTATAGAGTGCTAAAAAGGGATGTTTATGTCTTTGAATTCCAGGGAAATTGATGTTATTAACATCATTGTCCAGGTCTATATCCAGCATGCTGGGCCTGTGGGCTCCAGATATGTGGCCAAGCATTCTCAAATGGGCCTTAGCCCTGCCAGCATGCGCAATATTATGGCTGATCTCACAGATAAGGGCTATTTGACCCAGCCCTACACCTCTGCCGGAAGGATCCCCACCCAAAAGGCCTTTCGCTTTTATGTGGACTCCATGCTCAAGCCAGGCCCCTTAAGCAGGGAACAGCAAAAGAGCATCCGGGAATACCTGACCCAGGCTGGACTGCAGTTTTCAGACATCCTGGAGCAGACCTCCAAGCTGATCTCCTCCCAAGCCAGCCAGGTGGGCATGGCCGTGGCCCCACAAAAGGATCTGGTGCGCTGGCAACAGATCGATTTCGTGCTTCTCAGGCCGGGGTTGGTATTGGCTGTGTTGGTATTCCAGGGCGGAATCATCCAGAATAAGCTCCTCAACGTGGAGGAGAAGCTCACAGCAGACGACCTGGTCAAGTTTGGCAATTACTTGAATGAAAGCTTCCAGGGCCGGACCATAATCGAGGTCAAGAAAAAGATCCTGGAGCAGATGCAGGAGGCCAGGAACCGTTTCAACGAGCTCTACTCCAAGGCCCTGCATCTGGCTCAGGACACCTTTAGTCAGGACAGCAAGCCCGAGATATTCCTGGAGGGCACTTTGCATGTTTTGGATAGGCTGGACAGCAAGGATCTGTCCAGCATGCGGGAGCTTTTGGAGTTTTTGGAGCAGCGCTCCGAGCTGCTGGGGCTCTTGGAGAAGATTTCCAAGAGCCGTGAGGGCTTGAGCATTGTCTTTGGCACTGAGTTCTACGGCCCTGAGCTCGGGGAGTGGGGCTTGATCTCTTCCCCTTATCAGGTCCGGGGCCAGACATTGGGCATGGTGGGCACTATAGGACCTATTCACATGGATTACTCCAGGCTGGTGCCCATGGTTGACTATATTGCAAAAATGCTTAGTGAAATCTTGGAGACTAGGTTCTAGCCAGTCAGAACTTTCAGCTGATAACAGATAACATTTGTTTGACAAAGGGCTTGGAACTCTTATTAATCTAAGGGTGCCAAGCTCTCTTATATTAGAGTAAAATAATGAGGAGCAGATATATGAGCAAGGATAAGGAATACACAGATCAGGAAGCCAAACAAACCCTGGAGCAGGAGGAAGACCTGCAGGAAGAGCAGGAGCAGGAACAACCCGGAGAGGAGCTGAGCCAAGAAGAGCTAAGGCAGCTTTGCGAGCAAAGGGTATGCCCTGAGTGTCCGCAAAGGGCGGAGATGGACCAGGAAATGCTCCGGGTGCGTGCTGATGCGGAGAATTTCCGCAAGCGCATGTCCAAGGAAAAGGAGCAGTACTGCAAGTATGCCACAGAAGGCATCCTCGAGGATATTATCCCTATTATCGATAACCTGGAGCTGGCTGTACAGCACGGTAAGAATGTGCAGGCCTGCCAGGATCTGGTGCAGGGCGTGGAGATGACCATCAAGATGTTTCTGGATACCTTGAAGAAGCACGGCCTGGAGCAGGTCCAAAGTCAGCAGGGTGACGATTTTGATCCTGCCTGGCACGAAGCCATGGCCCAGGAAGAGCGCTCTGATCTGGAAAACAATCAGGTATGTCAGGTTATGCAAACAGGGTATAGGATTAAAGACCGGCTGCTGAGGCCATCCAAGGTGGTAGTCAGCAAAAAGTGCGAAACTTAAGGCCAATCCCCCTTTACTTGGCTGCAAAAATTCTTAATTTAGAACCATGCCGGAAAAGGCCCAGGAGAGGGCAATTTTGTAAAGGTTGTTGAGGAGCAGTGATTCGGCATGGGCAATTATTATGTTCAATCTAAAAATTTCTTTGTTTCGAGGAGGAGATAGTTATGGGTAAAATTATCGGCATAGACTTGGGTACCACCAACAGTTGCGTGTACGTCATGGAAGGCAAGGAGCCCAAATGCGTACCCAACCCTGAAGGTGGTCGTACTACGCCTTCTATAGTGGCTTTTACTGATAAGGAAAGGCTGGTGGGTGAGATGGCCAAGCGCCAGTCAGTAACCAATGCGGAGCGGACCATCCACTCCATCAAGAGGCTCATGGGCAGGGACTATGATGCGCCTGAGCTCAAGAAATGGATCGAGCGCAGCCCCTACAAGATTGTGGCTGGCACTAACAATGATGCCTTTGTGGAAGTGGAAGGCAAGAAATATAGTCCCCCGGAGATCTCAGCCATGATCCTGCAAAAGCTCAAGCAGGACGCTGAGGAGTACTTGGGCGAGACCGTCAGCGAGGCGGTGATTACCGTGCCTGCCTACTTTAATGACAGCCAGAGGCAGGCCACCAAGGACGCCGGTCGGATAGCAGGCCTGGAAGTGAAGCGGATCATTAACGAGCCTACTGCTGCATCCCTGGCCTATGGCCTGGACAAAAAGGCCAATGAGAAGATTGCTGTCTTTGACCTGGGCGGGGGCACATTCGATATCTCCATTCTGGAAGTCGGAGACAATGTAGTGGAAGTCAAGGCCACCCACGGAGATACTTTCCTGGGCGGCGAGGACTTTGACCAGCTGGTGGTTAACGACCTGGTGGACCAGTTCAAGAAGGAAAACGGCATTGATCTGAGCCAGGACCGTATGGCCCTGCAGCGCCTCAGGGAGGCCGCGGAAAAGGCCAAGCGGGAGCTGTCCTCCACTATGGAGACCGAGATCAATCTGCCCTTTATTACCGCGGACCAGAGCGGACCCAAGCATATGAACCTCAAGTTCACCAGGGCCAGGCTGGAATCCCTGACCGCAGAGCTTGTGGATCGCACCATGGGTCCCTGCAAACAGGCCTTGGAAGATGCTGGGCTGAAGACCTCAGAAATAAATGAGGTTATACTGGTAGGCGGCCAAACCAGAATGCCTCTGGTGCAGAAGAAGGTCCAGGAGTTCTTTGGCCGCGAGCCGCACAAGGGCGTGAACCCGGACGAAGTGGTGGCCATGGGCGCTGCCATCCAAGGCGGCATCCTGGGCGGAGATGTCAAGGACGTGCTGCTCTTGGACGTGACCCCCTTGTCTCTGGGTATTGAAACTATGGGCGGGGTGTTCACCAAGCTGATCGAGAAGAACACCACCATTCCCACGCGCAAAAGCCAGGTCTTCACCACTGCGGCTGATAATCAGCCTTCCGTGTCCATCCATGTTCTGCAGGGTGAAAGGCCCATGGCAAACGATAACAAGAGCCTGGGCCGCTTCGACCTGGAAGGAATTCCGCCGGCACCCAGGGGCGTGCCCCAGATCGAGGTCACCTTTGACATAGACGCCAACGGTCTGGTCAATGTCTCTGCCAAGGATCTGGGTACAGGCAAGCAGCAGTCCATCAGCATTCAACCCTCCAGCGGATTGAGCGAGGAAGAGATCGAGCGCATGGTCAAGGAAGCTGAATCCCATGCTGAAGAGGACGAGAAGAAGAGGAAGCTCATCGAGGCCAGGAACCAGGCTGATACCCTGATCTACAGCACAGAGAAATCCATGCGCGACCTGGGTGACAAGCTGGACAGTGCCCTTAAGAGCGACATAGAGAATAAGATCCAGGAGCTGAAGAAGGTCATGGAGGGTGAAGATGTGGAGGCCATCAAGAAGGCCAACGACGAGCTCTCCCAGGCCTCCCACAAGCTGGCTGAGCAGCTCTATCAGCAGCAAAGCCAGGCTGGTGGGGCCCAGGCCGGCGAAGGCGCAGCAGGTGCTGCTGGCGCAGAACAGCAGGCCCAGGGCGGATCCCAGCAGCAGGATGATGAAGATGTAGTGGACGCAGAGTACACAGAGCAGAAATAAGGTTCCCAGGCAGGTTGACATTTGGCTTCTGGCCTTTCAATATCAAGGCCTGGTCCACTTTGAAGTGGGCCAGGCCTTTTGCGTGCAGGCAGGAAATACTCTGAGCTGATTGAGCCCCCTTTGGGGGACTGAAATCAGTTGTATCGACTGCGAACCACGACAGCGACAGCGAGGGGAAAGAGCCCTTGCAAACTGTGAAGTCCTAGTCGTTGTCGTAATCGCAGTCGCAATCGACACCCATGACACTTACCTTTATGCCAATAATGAATATCCGAATCAAGCTCTTGAGCACAGTCCTGTGCCTGGCCCTGTTTCTGACAGGCTGCGCCCCTTTGCAGCCCACCCGGGAGCCGCAAAGAAAGCCAGATGCGCAAGAGCTGCAGCAGCAAGCTGATCAGGCCTGGCAGGAGGAAAGGTTGCAGGAGGCCATGGAGCTTTACCAGGAGCTCTTACAGCTGGAGGTTCCAGATCAGGTTAAACTGCAAGCCTGGCAACGTCTGGCCCGGGCAGCGCTGGAGACTGACCAGCTGCAGGTTGCTGGCAGCGCTCTGCGCAATTGGGCTGATTTGGATCCTGCAGCCCGCGAGAGCTGGGAGTGGAACAGTTTGTTGATTGACTATCTGCAGCAAAGGGGCCAAACAGAGCAGATGGAGGACAGGCTCAGGCAGCTTCTGGATGTGGATGACTTTACTGTCCGCATCCAGAAGCAGGCCCTGGACAGACTCAGTAGGTACTACCTGAGTCAAGACCGGCATGAAAGCCTTTGGTCCGCCTGGAAGGAGGCGTATGCCCAGCTGGATGAAGATCAGGCCAGAATGCAGATGGAGCAGGACTTACGCAGCCTGTTGCAGGAGCTGGAGCCTGAGCTTTGGTCCGAGCTGGAGCCGGAGATCATGCAGATGGATCAGGCCAAATTCCCCGGCGGTCTTTTGCAGTGGGAGTACTACCTGCAGGGCCTGCGTCAGGATCGTCTGCCCTGGCTGCAGGTGGGCCCTGCTCTGCAGGGCATTTTAAGCCAGAGTAAATTGCAGTTGGCGTCTGAACTGCTCAAGGAGCTGCAAGATCTGGAATCAGAGCTGGGGCCTGCCAGGCTGGGGGTGGTTTTGCTATTGCCCCTGGATGGGGATTTTCGAGACATAAGCAGGAGCATTGTGGCTGGAGTGGATGCGGCCCTGTGGCAGCTGCGGGATAAATCCCCGGAGCTGGAGGTCAAGGTGGTCAACACCTCGAGTCAGGGCTGGTTCCAGGAGCTCAAAAGGTTGCCTGACCGCTTTAAGCTTGTAGGTGGTCCATTGCAGGGCAGTATATGGCAGGAGTTGGCTGAAAGCCAACAGCCCCGGGAAAGGATCTTTTTTGCCTTCAGGCCCAGCCTGGGGCAGGGCCAGGAAGGCAGCTTGGGCTACCGTTTTTTCCCTGGCCCCAAGGACCAAGTCCAGGCCCTGTTGCAGGTCATGCAGGAAGAGATAGGCATCCAGAGCTACGGGATCTTTTACCCCCAAGGGGACTACGGCAAGCGTATGTCCCGCAATTTTTGGGAAGAGGTCCAGGATCGGGGGGCAGAGATCAATGCCCTGGCCAGCTATTCCCCCAGGGAACATTCCAGCTGGAGGCAGGGAGTAGCCGACTTTCTGCAGGTCCCAAAGGAGCTGCGCGGTCCTGGTAAGGACAGGGAGCAAAAGGATATGGCCTTGGTCAGTCCCATGACCCAGTTCAGGGCGGTTTTCCTGCCAGACAGTCTCAAGCGGGCCAGGATGATGATCCCGGAGTTTTTTTACTATGATGCGCGCAGTCTGATCTTTTTGGGTCCGGCCCTCTGGAGTCAGGACAGGACGAATATTACCCGATTTGATAGGGATTTTTTTGGCTTGGCAGTAATGCCCGGGGCCTGGCTACCAGGGAATGAAAATCCTGCCCAAAGCTCCCTGCAGGACACACTCCAGGAGCTCTTGCAGGGGGAAGCGGATTTCTGGTCCGGACTGGGCTATGATTTCCTGCGTTTTGTGCACAGGCTGCCCCTGGATCTGGAGCCAGGCCAGCGTGAGTCCTTGAATGCCTATTTGGCAAAAGACCAGGATTTTTCCTGGAGCATGGCCCCTTTGAGCTGGGACTCGCAGGGCAGGGCCAGTCAGGACTTGTATCTTTTGCAGCCTGGCCATGGCGGGCCAGAGCCCCTGGATGTGAGCAATTTGAGATCCAGGTGGCAGCTGCAAAGGACCCTGGAGCTGCGCAGAAGGGCCAGGTATATCGATAGGGAAGCTTTGCAATAGAACTCTTTCCAGATAAGGACCAAGCCATGAAGATAAGCAGGCAGGAAGTGGCCAGAACAGCAGAGCTGGCCAGGCTGGAGGCGGACCAGGAGAAGCTGCAGCTTTTTGCCGGGCAGCTAAGCAGCATTCTGGAGTATATGGACACCTTAAACGAGCTGGACACCAGCCTGGTGGAGCCCTTGTATTCCCCTTTCCAGCAGGAGACCCCCTTTCGGGAGGACAGCCCCAGACAGGAGTACACCCGGGAGGAGGTCCTGCAGAATGCCCCGCAGCAGGATGGGAGCTTCTTTATCGTGCCCAAGATATTCTAGTTATCAGTTATTGGTTATCTGTTATCAGTTAGCAGTTATCAGTTGGTAGTTATTAGGACTCAGAATCTGATCCGATAACCGATAACCGTAAAGCTGCCGAGAACATAAGGAATTCAAGATGCAGGCGCTATATAAGCTGGGAGCCAGGGAGCTCAGGCAGAGGCTGAATCAGGGCGAGGTCAGCCCCACCCAAACAGTACAGTCCTGTCTGGACAGGATCCAGGCCACAGAATCAGAGCTTGGGGCATTGTTGCATGTGGACCAGGAGGGAGCCCTAGCCCGGGCCCATGAGTTGCAGCAGCAGGGTCCGGACTGGGGCAGGCTGCTTTGGGGTCTGCCTGTGGTGGTCAAGGATGTTTTGGCGTGCAAAGGCCTGCCTGCCACCTGCGGCTCCAAAATGCTCAAAGACTTTGTGCCATTTTATCACGCCACTGTGGTACAAAGGCTGCTTGAGGCCGGGGGCATTGTCCTGGCCAAATCCAACATGGATGAGTTTGCCATGGGCTCTTCCACTGAGAATTCAGCCTTCTGGCCTACCAAGAATCCCTGGAATCCTGAGCATGTCCCTGGCGGATCCAGTGGGGGCTCTGCGGCCAGCGTGGCCGCCCTGCAGGCCCCGTTGGCCCTGGGCACTGACACCGGGGGTTCTATCAGGCAGCCAGCAGGCTTCTGTGGCTTGGTAGGTCTGAAGCCTACTTACGGGCTGGTTTCCAGGTTCGGCCTGATTGCTTACGGCTCTTCCCTGGATCAGGCAGGGCCTTTGGCCAGGGATGTTGCAGATGCGGCCTTGCTGCTGCAGGCTATTGCCGGACATGATCCCAGGGATTCCACTTCTGCTGTGCGGCAGCCAGAGGACTATCTGGGCCAGCTGGAGGATTGGGAAAGCCTGCAGGGGATTAAGATCGGCGTGCCCAGAGAATACTGGGATCAGGGCCTGGAACCAGAGGTCCGGGAAAGGGGCCAGGATTTCCAGAATCTGGCCCAGGATCTGGGTGCGGAGCTGGTGCCCATTTCCTTGCCTTCCTCGCCTTACGCGATTGCAGCCTATTATATTCTGGTCATGGCAGAGGCCAGCTCCAACCTGGCCAGGTACGACGGGGTGCGCTACGGATACAGATCCTCCCAGAGCGCGGATCTCAAAGAGATGTATGTTCAAAGCCGCAGCCAGGCCCTGGGCAATGAGGTGCAGCGCAGAATTATCCTGGGCACCTACGTGCTTTCTGCTGGCTATTACGAGGCCTACTACCGCAAGGCAGCCCAGGTCAGGAGGCTGATCCAGGAGGAATACCAAAAAGCCTTGCAGGAAGTGGATCTGATTTTGGCCCCTACAGCCCCTGGTACTGCTTTCAAGCTGGGGGAGAAGCTGGAGGATCCCTTGCAGATGTATCTCATAGATGTGTTCACCAATCCCTTGAACCTGACTGGTCTGCCTGGGCTCTGCATGCCTGCTGGCCTGGGCAGGGAAAGCGGCCTGCCTGTTGGCATGCAGCTCTTTGCCCCGGCTTTTGCAGAGAAAAGCCTTTTGCAGGCAGCCCGGGTCCTGGAAAGGAACCAGGAGCCTTTGCCTAGGCAGGGCAGGCTGCTTAGCTGACACGGATGAGATCAGTTGTATCGACTGCGACCAGGACAGCGATAGCGAGGGGAAAGGTAACGATTCACCAGGTCCGGGGGTTACGGCCCACTGGGCGCAAAAAACTCGCTCCCAAGAATGCGTAAAGCAAAAGCCTGATTTTGGATCTCTTGATCTTCCAGACGGCCATGGTTGACTTTTAGGTTGAAATAGCTTGAGCAGTTTTGCTGAACGCATTCTAAATCGCTCAGATCCGGCACCTACTTTTGCAGGCCTACTCGAATCGTTAAAACGAAAAAGTAACAGAAGTAGGTGCCGGAAGCCTGTGGGCCGAACCCCCGGACCTTGGTTTCTTCCTCGATAAAGCTTATCCGGGCACAGGAGATGGTGAATAAATACGGGGAAAGAACCATTTTAAACTTTGAAGTCGTAGTCCTTGTCCTAGTCGATATTGATACCAACTTCCTATAAGAGTCGATTGGTGGTCTTGCCTGATACAGGAAATCCTGAGCACACCTCCATAGCAGTGGCTGTCAGCGGGGGCGGAGACAGCCTGATGGCCTTGCGGCTTCTGGCAGGGCAGGGCAGGGCAGCCTTTGCATTGCACGCCAGGTTTGTCCAGCCCAGGGACCCTGAACTGGAAAACAGGTTGGCCAGGATCTGCCAGGAGCTGGGTGTGGAGCTGCAGGTCTTGGATCTGCGGCAGAGTTTCCAGGAGAAGGTGATCCAGCCCTTTGTGCAATCCTATCTGCAAGGGGAAACCCCCAACCCCTGCGCCTGGTGCAATCTAAGAATGAAGTTCGGAGTGTTGCTGCAAAAGGCAGCAGAGCTTGGGGCTGAGGCCCTGGCTACCGGGCATTATGCCCGCAGGCAGGGGGATCTGCTCAGCCGCGGCCTGGATCCTGCCAAGGAGCAGAGCTATTTTCTGGCCTTAGTCGCACAGGAGCAAGTAGCCCGGGCCTGTCTGCCCCTGGGGGAGTGGACCAAACAGCAGGTGCACAGCAGCTTAAAGGAGCAGGGACTGCAGCCCCCGGCAGGTGGGGAGAGCCAGGAGATCTGCTTTGTTCCGGGAAACGACTACCGCAGCTTTCTGGCCAGGCAGGAGGTTGAATTGCCAAGCCCAGGCCGGATCCTGGATACTTCAGGGAAGGTACTGGGCAGCCACCAGGGCCTGCACTGCTACACTATAGGCCAGAGGAGGGGCCTGGGCATTGCCTTTAGCGAGCCCTTGTACGTGCTGGCCAAGGAGCAGGACGGGAACAGGCTCATAGTGGGCCCAGCTCACGAGCTGATTTCCGAGGGTTTCAGTCTCAGGGAGCCTAATTTTGTGCTGCCCTGCAGCAGCTGGCCGAAGCAGATCTGGGTGCAGACCAATTACCGGGAGCAGCCGGTTCAGGCAGAGCTTCAAGGTGAGCCGGAGCAATTGCAGGTCAGGTTCCAGACCTGGCGCAAGCCTGCCACTGCAGGCCAAGTGGCTGCCTTTTACAGCGAGCAGGGTTTTCTCCTGGGAGGGGGCATCATCCATGCCTGAGACCAGGACATTTTATATCTCCACTCTGGGCTGCAAGATCAACCAATACGAAAGTCAAGTCCTGCGTGAGGCCTGGCAAGGCCAAGGTCTGCAAGAGGTGCAGGATCCTGCCCTGGCTGGGGATATCCTGGTAAACAGCTGTGCAGTTACGGACCGGGCCTTGCAGGATCTGCGCAAGGAGGTGCGCAGGCTGCATAGATTAAGTCCCGGGGCTGCAATAGTGCTTACCGGATGCGCAGCCTCTGGCTTTTTCCCTGAGCTGCAGGATCTGCCTGGGGTAAGCAGGATTGTGCCCCAAAAGAAAAAACAGCTTTTGGATCAAAGGGCTGCAGGGCATATGCCCGGGGGCAACAATAGCCCCGGTTTCTTGGGGGGCATTACGGATTTTCCCCGGGCCAGGCCGGTGCTCAAGGTCCAGGACGGCTGCAGCAGCAGCTGCACCTATTGCATAGTGCCCAAGGCCAGGGGAGGCTCCAGGAGCAGGTCCTGGCAGGACATCCTGCAGGAGGCCCTGATTTTGGCTGGGGCAGGCTTCCAGGAGCTGGTGATAAGCGGTATCAATCTGGCCCAGTTCAGATTGCCAGGTGCAGGTGGCTTCTGGGAGCTGGTGCGAGTGCTGGACCAGGAGCTGGGCAGCAGACTCGATACACCTCCCAGGCTCAGGTTGAGCTCCTTGGATCCCGGGCTGCTGGGGCAAAGGGCCCTGGATGTGCTTGGTTCCTGCAGGCTTATCTGCCCTCATCTGCATCTGTCCCTGCAGAGCGCAAGCCCCAAAGTACTGCAGAATATGGGCCGCATTGGCTATCAGGCCAGGCAGGTGCAGGAGTTTTTGTCCAGCCTGCGCAGTGTCTGGCCTATGTATGCTTTGGGCGCGGATCTTCTTTTGGGTTTTCCAGGGGAGACTGAGCAGGATTTCCTGCAGACTTACGAGTTTTGCCGCACCCAGTCCTTGAGTTATGCCCATGTCTTTACCTACTCCCCCAGGCCGGGTACGAAAGCGGCCCATTTTCCGGATCAGGTGGATCAAGGCCAGAAAAAAAGGCGCAGCCAACAATTAAGGACCCTGATGCAAGCCCAGAGGAGGGAATTCTTGGGGAGGCTTTGCAGCCAGCCCCGGCTGGAGGTGGTCCTGGAGCAAACCAGCCCTGCCCTGGGGCTCTGCGAGTACTATGTGACCTGCCTGCTGCAGCAGGAGCCTGATAATTTGCAGGCCAGGGCCAGGGTCTTTGTGCAGCCGGTAGAGGTCCGGGAGGGGGGGGTGTGGTCAGTTTTTCTTGCCCCAAATCGTAGTCGCAGTCGTAATCGATATGCATGATATTTCCCTTTTGCTATGAGCAAGCTCCAGGAACCCACACCAGCACAGCCTATTTTGTCCATCCTGAGCAGCAGCTGGGATGAATTCTGGCCCGGGCTTTTGCAGCAGCTGGAGTCTGAGCTGGGCAAGGCGGATTATATTTCAGAGCCTTTTGCTTTTACTGAGACAGACTATTATAACCAGGAGCTGGGGATTCCCATTTTCCGCAGGATACTGGGTTTCGAGCCCTTGCTGCCCAGGCAAAAGCTGGCGGACAGCAAGCTGTTTTGCCACAGCCTGGAACAAAATTGGCTGCGCCCTGATGGACGCAGGATCTTTAATCTGGATCCGGGCTATCTGAGTCTGGAGCAATTGATCCTGGCCACAGGCAAGAACTTTACTCACCGCATCTATCTTGATCAGGGGGTTTTTGCCGATCTGACCCTGGTCTACAGCAAGGCGGGCTGGCAGACTCTGCCCTGGACTTATCCTGACTATGCGGGTAGACTCCTGCAGGATATCTTAAACCAGCTGCGGCAGCGCTATAAGCAGAAGCTGCGGCAGCGTTCGGGGCGCTGACAGTTATCAGTTATCGGGTCAGATTCTGAGTCCTGATAACCAATAACCGATAACTGCTAACAGATAACACTCCCAGGAGGCGTTTTGCACAGGAGCATGACCGGCTACGGCAGCTATCAGTCCCAGGACAAGGTCTGCGCCCAGTCCTGGGAGATACGGAGCGTGAATTCCAAACACCTGTCCCTGCGCTGGAGGCTGCCTGGTTTTCTGCAGAGCCAGGAGCCTGTTTGGGAACAGAAGCTAAGAGAGTTTGCAGCCAGGGGCAGGGTGGAGATAGGCCTGGAGCTGCAGCTTTTGCACACGGACCTGGTGCCGGTGCAGCTGGACCAGGCCCGAGCTGGGGCTATGCTGCTCAGGCTGCAGGAGCTGGCCACGGAGCAGGGGCTGGATTTTAGCCCGGACTTGAATCGGCTGCTGAATATTCCTGCCCTATGGCAGGATCAAGGAACAGGGCCAGGAGAGGATCTGCAGCAGACTCTGCTTACTGGGCTGCAAAAGGCCCTGCAGGACTGGAATGAGTCCAGGCAAAAAGAGGGCCGTGCCTTGTCCAGGGATCTTATGCAGCGTATACAAGGACTGCAGGGCTGGCTGCAGGAGTTGCGCAGCGCCACCCAGGATTTGGCCCAGGACAAGCTGCAGCTTTTACGTCAGCGCCTGGAGCAAGCAGTTGTCCAGGCTGGGTTTGCCCTAGAGGAGGAAAGGTTGACCCAGGAGCTGGCCCTTTTGGCGGACAAGGTGGATGTCAGCGAAGAGCTGACCCGGCTGCAGAGCCATCTGGACGAACTGCAGGAGATGCTGGGCTCAGAATCAGGGGGTGGGCGCAGGCTGGATTTTATGCTGCAGGAGTGTTTCAGGGAGATCAATACTTGCG
This sequence comes from uncultured Desulfohalobiaceae bacterium, assembly GCA_964494985.1. Classification (GTDB taxonomy): domain Bacteria; phylum Desulfobacterota; class Desulfovibrionia; order Desulfovibrionales; family Desulfothermaceae; genus CAZBUB01. The sequence goes on from CAZBUB010000003.1 coordinate 95,441, forward strand.
GAAACAAGGCCCAGGATTCCCGGGTCAGCAGGCTAGTGGTGGATTTCAAGACCGAGCTGGAGAAGTGCAGGGAACAGGTTCAGAATCTGGAGTAGGTTATGGCGTTTAAGCATCTTTTGAATATTGGCTTTGGCAATTCTGTGGTGATCTCTAGGGTGGTGGGCATTGTCAATCCCGGATCTTCTCCTATGCGCAGGCTGCGGGAGGATGCCAGGCAGGAGGGACGCCTGGTGGATGCCACCCAGGGCAGGAAGACCAGGTCCATCATCATTACGGATTCCAATCATGTCTTCCTTTCTGCCCTGCAGGCAGAAACCATAGCCCAGCGCTATGCAGACAAGGGGGGCCAGGATGCAGGCTAGGCAGAAGGGTCTGGCCTTGGTCATCTGCGCCCCATCCGGCGCAGGCAAGTCCACTCTGATAAGCAAGCTGCGAGCGGAGTTTTCCGGGTTTTCCTTTTCAGTTTCTTATACTACCAGGTCGCCCAGGAAGGGAGAGATCCCAGGCAGGGAGTATCACTTTATTGACCAGGAGGAGTTCAAACGCCTGATCCAGGAAGGCTTTTTTGCGGAATGGGCCAGGGTGCATGGCAATTACTACGGCACGCCCCTTGAGGAAAGCCAGGAGCTCATGGCCCTGGGCACGGATCTGATATTTGATATAGATATCCAGGGGGCCAGGCAGCTGCGGTCCAGTCTGGATCCTGCAGTGTTCATCTTTATTTTGCCTCCGTCCAGGGCTGAGCTGGAGGCCAGGTTGCAAAGACGCGGGGATGAGAGTCTTGAAAGCAGACAAAGACGTCTGGAGGCTGCCAGGCAGGAGCTGGAATCTGCAGGGGAGTTTGAGTACTGGATTCTGAATCAGGATTTGGAAGAGGCCTACCAGAGGCTGCGGGGGATCTACCTGGCTCAGAAGACCAGGCCTGATCTGCAGCCGGATCTCTTGCAAAAGGTACTGGCAACGTGGCAGCAGGATTAAGGTCTAAATATCCCATAAATCAAGGATAGAGGCTTATGCAGCAAAAAAATAATCCTTCCGGAGAGAAGCAGATAGCTGCGCAGCAGCAGATCCCTCCCAAGCCAGTGGACGAGCGGGGCAGAATCAAGGGGGTTTTTTCCACCCAGACCGAGTCCAAGATAGGCACTGGCGTCACTTCCCGCAAGTCAGTGCAGAAGCAATATTTCATGGTGGAGGAGCAGGAAGACGGGCAAGTTGAGGTGCAGTACCTGAACAAGAACTATGTGCCTGCCGGGCCCAAGAGGTTGATGCCCAAGGATGAGATTTTGGATAATTTTTCCCCTGAGCCAGAATTTTATACGCATACAGTATATCCTAAGATGCGGGAGCTGCAAAAGACCGTTGCCCGGGCGGACAGGCACAGGCATAGAGGAGAGAGCTACAGCGCAGAGTATGAGTACGGCAACGCCCTGAAAGTTGATGAGGAGAACATCCGGGCCAACTTCGGCCTGGGCCTGACTTACCTGGACCGCGGGGCCACGGATAAGGCGGATGATATTTTCAAAAGGCTGGTCCAGCTGGATGCGGCTTTTGAGGAGGAACACAAGCACCTGTTCAACGATTTTGGCATCAGCCTGCGCAAGAACAAGATGTACGACCAGTGCCTGCAGTACTACAAGCGGGCCATGGAGCTCAGCCAGACAGACGAGCATCTTTTGTATAATGTGGCCCGGCTCTTTTTTGAGCAGGACAAGGTCAAGGAGTGCGCCAAGTATCTGGAAAAGGCCCTGCAGCTGAATCCAGACTTCGAGGAGGCCCAACAGTTCATGCGCTATTTGAAGCAAAAAGGCTATCTGGACTAGTGTATGCACTGCAGCTGGAGATTTAGCTCCACCCAGGGAGGGCAGGAGCC
>CAZBUB010000004.1:0-82105 GCA_964494985.1 uncultured Desulfohalobiaceae bacterium
CCACTCATCCCTACAAATATTGCTGCAGCACGCGACTTTAATGTAATAACCTAGTTACCTAGGATATATTTTCTCACCGCCTGGTTGTGCTCTTTTAGGCTTTTGCTGAACTTGTGGCTGCCGTCGCCCTTGGATACGAAATACAGGTAAGAGTGCTCTTCAGGATGGATTGCAGCCTTCAGGGATTCCAGTCCCGGGGAGCAGATCGGGCCAGGGGGCAGGCCTGGGTGGTGGTAGGTGTTGTATGGGTTGTCCTTATCCCTTAGCTCTGCCTTGCGCAGCCTGGAGTCAAAATCCGGGCCCAGTCCATAGATCACTGTGGGATCACACTGTAGGCGCATGTTTCTCTCCAGCCTGTTTTGCAGCACTCCAGCTATGCGTCTTCTCTCATCTGGCTTGCCGGTTTCCTTTTCCACCAGGGAGGCCAGGATTACGGTACGATGCATTTCCTCAGGCTCAGGCAATCCCTCAGGCCAGAGCCTTTCCCTAGCTACCTTATAGAACTGGCCCACCATCTGCCCCACCAAGGGCTGGGCTTGGCCAAGGACAGGCCTGGGCAAATGATAGGTCTCTGGGTAGAGATATCCTTCCAGAGTGTTTGCTGGGATATCAAAGGACTCCAGGAGACTTTTGTCCTGAACCGCTTGGGCAAAGCCATTAAATTCCGTCAGATTGGAGTCCTCAACCAACTCTGCTGACTGCCACCAGGTCAGGCCTTCAGGTATTTTGACCCTGTGCAGGACCACCTGGCCTGTGCACAGATGTTCCAGGATGCGCATTCTGGACCAGGATGTGTCCACTGCGAACTCTCCGGCCTGGATGCTCTGGGCTTTGCCGCTGATGCGGGCCAGGAGCATGAACTTCTCTGGATCAGGGATTATGTCCTGCTTTTCCAGTTTTCTGGACACGCTGTGCAGGGATGTCCCGGAAGGAATGATTATCGTTTTTTTTGTACCTGGTGCTTGCAAAGGAAAGTACAGGTATTGGTACAGATAGATACCTGCCAGCAAGAGCAGCAGGATAAAGGAAGCTAGCAAATAAAGTACAGTTTTTTTCATCTAAGGCTGTCTTGTTCCCAGACCTGGGCTTGTTCCGGATGCTGCAGAAAGTTCTCCAGTATGAGCACTGCCGCTTGTTGGTCCAGGATGGATTTTTGTTTTTTGGTCCGGACTCCTGCGCTTTTAAGTCTCTGCCAGGCCTCATAGCTGCTCAAGGTCTCATCTAAGAGATAAATTTGCCAGCCAGTGGCTCTGCGCAGACTGCGGGCCAGATTTTTGACCTGCCTGACTCCCAGGGTCTCATCCCCTGATTGTGATTTTGGCAGGCCGAGAACTACGCGCTGCACACCTTCCAATTCAATAATATCCAGGAGATTTTGAACCAGTTTTTTTTTGCCTCTATGGCGCAAGGTTTCGTAGGGCATAGCAAGTTTGCCTTCAGAATCGCTTAAGGCCAGACCCACCCTTTGGAGGCCGAAATCAACGCCCAGAGTGCGCATAATTCTTTTTATCCTCAGCCTTGTTGGAAATAATCATTTTCTGCAGCTCTTTCCTCCAGTCTTTGCCTCCAGCTAAGGCTGCCAGGTATTCCAGGCTATGCAGCACCTGAGTCTTGGGACTGGTTTCCAAAAGGATGCGGCTGATGCCAATTTTGCAGGAGGGGCAGCCTACCAGTACAGTGGTATCCTGGGGCATACCCTGGAGATCCTTTTGCAATTGTTCAGTTTTCCTTAGGCGTAAAGTATTATAGATGCGAGGCGAGGTGAGGGCACCCAGCCCGCTTTCAGCACAACAGCCAGGGCTGATAGTGATCTCTGTGCCCAGAAAGGAACCCAGCTCCCGGGCATATACTCTGCCGCTTTGAGTGGGGTCTATGCCGTTCCACTCGCTGTGGCAGGCAGGGTGGTACAAAAGCGGCTTTGCCCTGGCAGATAATTGGGGCAAGTTTGGCTGCAGTGCAGAATCTTGCTGCAGTACCAGCTGCAGAACATCTAGATGCTGCAGGCTGGAGCTCAGAAAGAGCCTGGGCTCATGCTTAGCCATAGCCTCCCTGCAGGTACCACAGGATGTCAAAAGGTGGCTGATGCGCAGCCCAAAACCTTCTGCCTGCTCTTTGAGGGCACGCAAGTGCTGTAGATTGAATTCCTGGTTCTCCTGATATTCTTGGTTGCAGCCAGCTGCCAGGAGAGGATAGCCACAACACAGATGTCTGGGTGGCATAAGCACAGTGAATCCTGAGAGCAGCAGGAGATACAGTGCTGCCTGGCCTATCTCCGGATAAAAAAGGCCTGCACCGCAGCCAGGGAAGTAAAAGACCGCATCGTTTCCTGGCTGTTTGGGAAAAATCACATTTCTTTCTCCTAGACGCAGGATCTGCTCCAGGTTTTTAAAGCCCAATCCAGGCATTTTGGTACGCAAAATCGGGGTCTGAAAGCGGTTCCTCCATCTGGCGGGCAGTTTGGCCCAGGTGGCCCGTTGCAGGCTCTGTCCGGCCCAGGCCAGCTTGGCTGCGCTGGGGATCCGGCCTGGATTGTGGGTCAGATATCTCAAAATATGCTTCTTGAGCCCTTTCCCTCCCTGGGCAGGGTCTTCCTGCAGAAAAGAGCGCATGTTGAGTATTTGCTCCGGCATATTTATTTTGACCGGGCATACCGAGGTGCATTTCCCACATGCAGTGCATCTATCCAGAATATTTTCTAGCTCGGTCAAAATGTCCTTGCTGATCCTGCCTTGATCCTGCTGGATGTAGTAAAGGGCTTCAATCAAGGCCCCTAAAGTGATGATTTTGTTTCTGGGGTGGTAGAGGAACCCCTGTTCAGGGTAGTACATAGGGCAAACCTGCTTGCATTTGCCGCATCTGGAGCAGATCTGAATGTTTCTAAGCAGGCTTGTCAGCTTTTCTTTTCCTGGCAAGCTGGTCTGATCGATGTCCTGAAGCAGACGATTAAAGGAGAAGGTAAATGGGGCGGAATCCAGGCCGTCCTTGCTAAGCTTGCCCGGATTGAAAATGCCTTGGGGATCCACCCTGGCCTTGTAGTCTTGCAGGGCCTGGATCTTTTCTTGATCCAGGTAGCCTATCTTGGTTATGCCTATGCCGTGCTCTCCAGATACAGAACCCTCTAACTCTAAGACCTTTTTAAAGACCTTTTGGGCCGCCTCCTCAGCCAGGCGCAGCATTTGCATGTCATTGGAGTTGACAGGGATATTTACGTGGCAGTTGCCGTCCCCGGCGTGCATATGGTTGGCTATCATGATCCTGGTGGCGAACAGGCGCTCTTCATTTTTTTTGAGTGGCTCAGCCAGATCTGGATATCTGCTGCGCAAGTCCCGGAAGAAGTATCGTATCTGCAGCTCGAACTCTTGTTCCGGGAGCTTGCGAGGATCGATCTTGCCGCTTATAATCTTGGAGGAAAAATTGATTTCCATGTCGATAAACTCATCCCCTGGGTCCATACCCTGCATGGTAGCAGCTTCCTGCAGAGCCTTTCTGTAGCCCAGGGCCAGGTAGTAGAGATTCAGGGACTCGATAAAGTCTGAAAATTCAGGAATGACGTTAATAGGGATGACCACATCTTCGTTGATCTTGAACCCACTGGTACGTTTGGTGATGGCACTTAGACGATGCCTGTCCTGCCAAAACCTTTCAGCTTCGTTTGTGTCCCTGGCTACGAAGACATCCACATTGTGGTAGCCTTCGGCAGTTTCCACAATGCGCCTGCGTACATCCTCCAGATCCTGGAGATGATCAGAATCCAGCTGCAATAGCAGAACCGAGATAGGCTCACCCTCATACTTGCTGGATTTCTTTGCATAATCTATGGCTTGCACATACTTGTTACCGAACTCTTCCAGGGCGGACATTTTGACCTGGTCCCCTTGCTTGCGGATCTCGTCGCGCAAATAGACCAGCTCCTTGATAACTAGCATGGCGTTATGCATGGAGTTGCCAAAGAACTCCAGGCATAGGGTCCTGGAGTACCGAAGCTTGGGATGCAGTGTGAAGCAGGCTTCGGTGATGAGACCGTCCACTCCCTCCTTTTGGATTCCAGGCAGGCCGCCCAGATACTTATTGGCCACATCCTTGCCCAGCCCAGGGGTCCGGATTTGCTCCCCTGTAAGGTGCACGCTGCGCAAGCGTTTTCCTTCTTGATCCAGGACATCAAAGCAGACTGTCTCCCAGGGGTGGATCTTGTGCCTGGGATGCTCCCTGCGTTTGATCTCTACAATCTCCGCGCTGGGCAGGACCATTTTATAGGACAGAAGATTGTCCAGGGTGGTGCCGTATTCAAAGGCAAAAGGGCCGCCTGCGTTCTCAGAGATGTTTCCGCCCAGGGAGGAGGCCGCCTTGGAGGCAGGATCCACTGTAAAGAGCAGGCTCTTCTCATCTGCGGCCCGGATGGCGTCCAGGGTGATGACCCCGCTTTGGGCGCAAAGCAGCATGCTTTCAGGGTTTATTTCCAGGATGGATTTCATGCGGCTTAGACTTAAGATGACGCAGCGCGTTCTGGCAGGGATGGCCCCTCCTGTCAGGCCTGAGCCTCCTCCCCTGGGCACAATGCAAAACCCCATCTCCAGGGCCAAATGTACAAGCTGTTGTGCTTCCCAGGTATCGCCCGGGGCCACCATGAGCATTGGGACCTCCAGGCGCAGATCAGTAGCATCTGTGGCGCATTCCACCAGAGCATGGGGTTGGCTGACGATATGCTCTGCAGGCAGAATTTGTTCCAGCCTTTTAAGGAGCCTGTCTTTAAGATCCTGGTCAGACAAAAACTCTTGCCAATAAGCCTGTAGGCCTTGCTTTAGCCTGATGAAAATCTCCTGGGGCAGGCCGTGCCTTTCCGCATTCAGCCTGGAGGAGACCGATCTATAAACTTCCCTGGCAGGGATAAAAGGGTTGTAGCGGATCAAAAATAGCTCCGCAGCTAGGGCTGCTGCCAGCTCCTGTTCTGCTTCTGGCCAGGAAGCAAGCTCTTCTGTAGATAACCCTAAAACTCGATGTACCAGGTTTTTATTGGGAATGGAGATGTGGGGATGTTTTTGACTCATCTTGCGAGCACTGCCTTCACCTTGGTTTGTATGGTTGCAAACAATAATTCTAAGCATCCAGTTTCTGGCTGGCAAGCCTTACATGAAGGGTGCAGATGGAGCCTCGCCCCTGGCCAGGGCAGCTCTGGCCCAGACTGCTTGGCCCAGGGAGATACAGGCATCGTTCGGTGGGCAATATTTGTGCAGCAGTGGATGGAGTCCGCGGCTTTGCAGGCCCAGGACAAGTTCTTGGAACAGGGTCAGATTTTGCATTACTCCTCCGCTTAAGGCCACAGTTTTGGTTTGGGTTGCTTGGCTTAACCTAAGTATCAGGTCAGCTAGTCCCTGGGCCAGTCCCAGATGGAAAGCGCGGCTGATTGCTCCAGCAGACATCCCCTGTTGCCAATGGGTGTAGACCTGGGCAAAGAGGCCGAGGGTGTCCAGCTCAAAAAGATCCTGTTTTCGGGTATGACCACAGCAAAAAGGCGTGTTTTGGCTGTGGTCCTGGATGTTTTCCAAAATAACGGCTGCTTGGCCTTCGTACTGGACCCTTGTGCTCAAGCCCAAAAGGCCTGCCACGGCATCAAATAGCCTGCCGCAGCTGCTGGTCAGAGGAGAATTTAGCTTTTTTTCCAGCATCTTAGATACCACCAGACTGGCCTGCTCCTGCTCCGCCAGCCAGGGCCACTCTTTTTTTCCTGGGCTTCGCTCGTTCAAGGCATACAGGTAGCTCTGGGCCATACGCCAGGGCTCTGCTATTGCTGCCTCTCCCCCTGGCAGTGGTACCTGCCGCAAACGGCCCAGGCGTTCCTGCTGGCCTGTGGAGTTATCCAGGTACAAAAATTCCCCTCCCCACAGGGTCTGATCCAAGCCCAAGCCAGTTCCATCCAGGGCCAGCCCCAGTACAGGACCTTGATGTTTGTTCTCTGCAAGGACTGCGTGGATATGGGCCAGATGGTGCTGCAGCCTGAATACCGGAAGCTTTGTTTGCTCCCGGGCATATACCGAGCTCAGGTAATCAGGATGCAGATCTGCAACTAAGGCTTCAGGTCTGGTCTGCAGGATATTTTGCAGGTGCTCTATGCTTTGCAGGAAAAAGGAGTAGGTTTCTTGATTCTGTAGGTCTCCAATATGCTGGGAGATAAAGGCCTGCTTCGCCTTGGTCAGGCAGATGGTGTTTTTGGATTCCGCCCCCAGGCCCAGGAGGCTGGGTCCTGACCGGGCTAGGAATACAGGGGCTGGCACAAAGCCTCTGGAGCGCCTGAAAAAGATTTGGGTTTTTACTTTTTCAGTCTGGGTCAGGACAGTATCGTCGCAGCGAATCAGGATGTCCCTGTTGTGCAGCAGGAAACTGTCAGCAATATCCCCCAGCCTGGATTTGGCCTCCCTGTTGCCTAAACAAAGGGGCTCCCCGCTGGGGTTACCAGAGGTCATGACCAGGGCAGCAGGACTTTCTTGGTCCAAAAGGCTTTGGTAGTGTGAAAGCAAAATCTCATGCAAAGGGGTGTAAGGCAGCATTAATCCCAAAAGCCCAGTGTCAGGAGCCAGGGGCTCCAGCTGGGGAAAAGCAGATTTTTTGGGGGCCAGGACAATAGGCCTGGAGATGTCCTGGAGCCAATTTTGGCCTTGGGGGCTTAGGTCACTCAAAAGCTGAGCAGTTTTTAGGTCCGGGACCATGATGGCCAGGGGTTTGCCCCAGCGTTTTTTTCGCTTGCGCAAACTCTGTACCAGATCCGGATTCAGAGCATTGCAGGCCAGATGGAAGCCGCCCAGGCCTTTGAGAGCCAAAATCCATCCCTGGGTCAGCTGTTTGGCTGCCAGAAGCAGGGATTCATTTCTGCTGGCCATAAGTTCCCCTTTTGCAGAGCAAAGCCAGCAATGAGGTCCGCATTTGGGGCAGGCGTTGGGTTGGGCATGGAACCTGCGGTCCAAGGGATCCTGGTACTCCTTGTTGCATTCCGGGCACATGGCAAAGCAGGCCATGGAAGTTTTGTTCCGGTCATAAGGGATGTTTGCGGTAATGCTGAATCTGGGACCGCAGTTGGTACAGTTGATGAATGGGTAGAGGTAGCGGCGATCCTGGGGGTCTTGCAGTTCCTGCAGGCATTGTGGGCAAACAGAGATATCTGGGCTGATAAGCACTTGATGGCCCTGACTGTCAGTACTGGGTAGGATTTGGAAGCTGCAAAGATGAGTCTGCCAAGATGCCAGGCTCTTTTGCAGGCTGGTTATCTCTGCTAGGGGGGGCAGGTTGTGGTGAAGCTCTTGCCAGAGCTCCTGCAGGCTGGAGTCCGGACCCTGGATGAGGATCTCCACCCCCTGTTCTGTATTGCGGACGTAGCCGACCAGGCCCAGGTTCAGGGCGCATTTGTAAACAAATGGCCTGAATCCTACCCCCTGTACCCGTCCCTGGGCGATTATTTTCCAGCTGGACATAATTTTGGTTCCTGCACCTAGCTTTCCTGCAGAGCCTTGACTCGCAGTCTCTTTAGAATTTTGCCTGATTCTGGGCCCAAGTTCCTGTAGGCTTTTGGCAAACGCACCTCGAGTATCCTTTGCAAGTCTCTATTTGCCACCTCCTGCAGCTCTGGGGCTTGGATGAGCTTTAGTAGGTCGGTAAAATCATTTATAAAGGCCTTGTTGTGCAAGCCAAGCAGCATATCTACCTTGGGGCCGGGCCTTAATCTGTAATACCCACAGGCAGCAAGATGCCAGGCTGCTGCAAACTTTGCTATCTGGATCTGTTTTAAGGGTAATCTCAGCCTTGTGCCAAGGCTGTTGATGACTTTGGGGCCGAAGAAATCGTGCAGCAGATGTCTAGGCCAGTAGGCAGGATCTGTCTTGATTTTGCCCAGGTCAAAGCACATGGCCAGCCAGACCAGTTGGGGCTTGCCTGCTGCAGCATCCATGAGCCCTGCCACGTGTTGCAGAAGGCTGAGTTTGTTCAGGTCGGGGCCAGCAGGAATATTCTGGGCATTATCCAGCTCAGGCAGCCAGGGCTGCAGGTTTGCGGTGTCAGCTAAAAGGCGCAAAAAGTTGCCTGGTCTGGGGGTAGAACAGGTCAACTGGAGCTCCTGGCCTAGGCGTTCTGCAACTGCTCCATCTAGAAGCCTCAAGTCAGACACTTCTTGCATGGCCTTTAAAAGCTCAGGATGGATTTGGAAATCAGGCAGCTTGGCGCTCAGCCTGGCAGCACGGAATACCCGCACCGGATCCTGGAGGAAGTTCTTGCTTTGTATCGGCCGCAGCTTTTTTTGCTTTAGGTCTTGCAGGGCCAGCTCAGAGCAGACCAGATTGCCCCGGCTGTCCTGAGCCAAAGAGTTGATGGTCAGGTCCTTTTTCTGCAGCTCACTATAAATATCCTGACTGTCTGAAAGGGTATATTGCGCATTTTGATAGAGATAGACCTGATAAGGTCTATGGCCAATCTTTTTGGCTCCGGGGTGTGCCTGCAGGAACTCCTGTTCTGAGCAGTTCAGAACTAGATAGTCCAGGTCCTTGGGTTTTAGCCCCAAAAGTTTGTCCCGAACTGCTCCTCCGAACTGATAGATCTGCAAGGCTTGCCCTAATGCTGCATGCAGCGGTTTTTTCGTCCAGTGTTAGCTGCGATCAGCAGCTAGTTCAACTCCAGCCGTACTTTGGGATCCAGCTCCTGAATCTTGTCCAGGATGGCTTTCGGAAAGTCGGCCCTTTGCAGCTGGTGGTAGTCATAACCTACGATTTTGGCTGTGCCCAGGGCAGCAGGCTTGTCCATCTTACGGCTGACCAAGAGGTATTCCTGCTCCAGCTCAGAGCTGCGCAGGACTACCGTGCGACAGCCGATATGCACAGTGTCCGGATATGTCAAAGGTACCAGGTACTTGCAGCTGGTGGAAGCTAGGATGGGTCCGATTCCGCTGACTTGCCTTTCCCGGTCCAGCTGAATATTTTGCATGTATTCGATTCTTGCTGATTCGAAATAGCGAAAGAATCTGATGTTGTTCACGTGTTGGAAGGCATCCATATCCCCCCATAGTACAGGTAGCTCTATCCGGATTGTAAAATCCTGCAAGGAAAGTTTTTGGGACATTCCTGTCTCCTTAGGGCTTGTGCTTTGTGGAAAAAAAGACAGTTTAACCAAAAGCACAGCCTGGGCGCAAGCCAAGCAGGATGTTGAATTTTTGAGCCATTATGCTTATAAGCCCAAGGTAAAGGAACAGCGAATAAGGTCTGGGCAAGCTTAGTGCACAACAAAAAGGAGCAAAAATTATGAGTTACAAAAACATCCTGTTAGAGGCCAAAGATCAGGTGGGGATCCTGACAGTGAATCGGCCCAAGGTGCTAAATGCCCTGAATCCAGAGACTCTGCAGGAAATGGAGCAGGCCTTACAGGAGGTGCAGAGTTCGGAGGAGATCAGGGTCCTGGTGCTGACCGGGGCAGGAGAGAAGGCTTTCGTGGCTGGGGCGGACATCTCGGAATTCCCCAAGATGAATGCCTTGCAGGCCAGACTTTTTGCCAGAAAGGGGCAGGAGATATTTGCTGATCTTGAGGAACTGCCTATCCCTACTGTAGCCTGTGTGAACGGCTTTGCCCTGGGCGGAGGTCTGGAGTTGGCCATGAGCTGTGACTTTATCTACGCCTCTGAGCAGGCCAAAGTAGGGCAGCCGGAAATAAATCTTGGTGTCATTCCAGGTTTTGGAGGCACCCAGAGGCTTGCCAGGCTGATTGGTCCAGCCAAGGCCAAGGAACTGTGCATGACCGGGGAGCAGATTACAGCCCAGCAGGCCAAGGAGCTGGGCCTGGTGGCAGAGGTTTTCCCCTCCCATGAGCTTTGGGACAAGACCCTGGAAAAGGCTGGGGCTATAGCTGCCAAGGGGTCGGTGGCCCTACGGGGGGTTAAGGAGGCGATTAATTACGGCCTGCAGACAGATCTGAAGACCGCTTGTTTGCTGGAGGCCCAGACTTTTGCCGCCTGTTTCGCCAGTAGCGATGCCCAGGAGGGTGCCCAGGCCTTCTTGGAAAAGAGGAAGCCTGAGTTCAAGGGCAGCTTCACCAGCTAGATCCAGGAGCTGGCCAGGCGAGAAGTGCGGATTTGCCTTTTGAGCCTGGCCTTTTATCTGTATTTGGGCCTTAAATGAATCAATCAGGAGCGTGACTATGGAGTTGCAGACATTGGTCCTAGAGGAGCCGCAGAGCCATGTTGCCAGGATAAGCCTGAATAGGCCTGGGCAGTATAATGCCATAGACAGACAAATGACTCTGGAGATGGTCCAAGTATTGCAAGAATTACGACATAGACCAGAGTTGAGGGTGCTGATTCTGACCGGCACTGGAAGGGCCTTTTGTGCAGGCGGTGATTTATCTTGGCTGGTGGAAAGCCAGGAGGTGCTGCACAAAAGGGACATTGTAGACAGGGCTGGGGAATTGATAAGCAGCCTGGACACCTTCCCCAAGCCGGTTATCTGCGCGGTTAACGGAGTGGCTGCTGGTGCGGGCACGGCTTTGGTGCTGGCCGGGGACATTGTCCTTGGTGCAAGCAATGCCAAATTTGCGCCGAATTTTGTCCAAATAGGTGCTGTCCCGGATAGCGGGACATCCTGGTATCTGCTTAAAAAGGTGGGTTACCATCTGGCTGCAGAGCTTTTGCTCACAGGCAAAGCCCTGGATTCTGACCAGGCCCAATCTTTGGGAATTTTTAATCAGGTTTTGGAGCCTGAAAATTTGCAGCAAGGGGCCCTGGAGCTGGCAGAGAAACTGGCAGCAGGTCCGCAGAGGGCCCTGGGATCTATTAAAAGGCTCTTGAAGTTGGGAATGCAAAATACGTTGGAATCCCAGCTTGAGACCGAGGCCTCCTTGCAGGTAGCTGCCTGGTCTGATCCTGACTTCCAGGAAGGAGTAAGGGCCTTTATGCAAAAAAGGAAGCCTGAGTTCAGTTAAGGCTGAATTCATACATTGACATGCCTTTCCAGGTGTGTCTATGTTTTGTCTAGACCTCGATAAACGCTCAAATTCCTGGGGATGGGGCTTGATGAAAGTACAGGGTGACGTAAAGGAGGGTTTGTTGTGCCCCAAATAACCGTGCTCTGGTTTTCCAGCCGAGACAAACCCTTTAGGGCCATTCGACTTAGAAAGGTTTGGGTTCAGCTCTTGTTGGGCGGAAGCTGTTTTTTGTTTTTTCTGTCCTTAAGTTTAGGTCTTTTGCTGTGGAGCTACCAGCAGGACCTGAAGCAAAGCCGAGAAGAACATGCAGATCTGAAACTGGAGTTGGACAGTGTGAAAAGGGTTTTTGCCGAGAAACTGGAGCGCAGGGAGCAGAGTCTGGAGTCTCTGCAACAGGATGTGCAAAAGAAGAATGTCCAATTGGAGGAGCAGGAAGAGGAGCTTTTGTATTCCAGGCAAAAAATGCATGAGCTTCGGGAAATGGAGCTTAAGATAAGGGATTATTTGGGCTTGGAGCACATGCCATCTGCAGAAGGGGAGGAGCATTCCCATCAGGGAGGCTTCGAGCTAGGGCCTGGGGAAGAGCAGGAGTTGCCGCAAAATTTTTCCCTCGAGAATGGGTCCTTCGAAGCAGAAAAAAATTCTGGGGTGATCTCCTATTCCCTTTCCTTGCAGGAGAGCATGCAGGAGGTCCTTAAACATCTGCAAGACAGGCAGCAGGAGCTGGACAGGATACCCTCCATATTGCCAGTGGACACTGACGAATTCTGGGTTTCCGGAGATTACGGCTGGCGCGAGAATCCCTATACCTCAAAGAGGGAGTTCCATTCCGCCCTGGACATTGCAGCCCAATGGAAGACCCCGCTTATTGCCCCTGCTGCAGGCACGGTCTCCAAAGTGGGCAAGAACCATGTCTGGGGCAATTATCTCCGATTGGATCATGGCAATGGGATGCGCACAGCATACGGACATTTGCAATCTGTTAAGGTCCAGGAGGGGCAAGAGGTGGAAAGGCACGATGTTCTGGGGCTGATGGGCAGTACAGGCCGCAGTACTGGGACTCATGTGCATTATAAGGTGATCAAGGATGACAAGCATGTGGATCCTAAGAAGTTTATCTTGGATTGGAAGTCTGAAGCTCTAACGTTAAGGTATTGATTATGATCTCTAGCAGGAAAAAGAAGAAGAGGCTGCAAGAGGAGAAAGACATGGGCAGCGTTTCCACTTTGATTGGCGCAGATACATTTTTTGAAGGAGTGTTCAAAGGTAAGGACAGTATTTGCATCCAGGGAGAGTTTAAGGGCGGCATACAAAGCGATGGCAATGTGTATATCAATCAGCACGCCAGGGTGGAGGCAGAGATAGAGGCCCAGTATGTGGCAGTGCACGGGGAGGTTCACGGGAATATCCTGGCCCAGGAAGAGTTGAATATTGGTCCCACAGGCAGGATTAGCGGTGATGTGCAGACCAAGACCCTGACAGTGGCCACTGGAGGGTATCTGGATGGCTGCTGCAGGATGAATGGTGATCAGCAGGCTCTGAGTCTAAAAAGGGAAGCCATATCTTCTGTGGCAGATTTATCAGAAGAGCCAGGGGCTCCTGCAGCAGAGGCTCCCCCAGAGGACCTGCAGCAGAGCATGGAGGAGTTTCTGCAGGAGGAAGGCTCCTTGGAAGAGAAGCGGGAAGACCAGATCGAGGAAAAAGTGGGATAAATCCTCTTAAATTAAAGTTGGATCTCAGGTATCTCCAGGTCGCATGTGCTGTTAAGCCATCTGGCCACCAGCCTGCGGTGACAAAAGCTGTCATTTTTTTCCCAGCACATCAGAGTGAGCTCCTGACCAAAGGCCTGGCTCAGCTCTTGCAGAACCAGCTGCGGGTTTAGCGTATCCAAGACCTCTTGGTGATATTCAGTCTGGTATTCCTGCCAGGTGATCTTGCCCTGCTTGCTCTTCTGGATAAGTCTCCAGCTTGGGGCCAGCCTTTTATAGGTCAGAAAATGCTGCGAGTTTTTGAACCAGGCCGGCTCACTTCTGGCAATGCTGACCGGACACGGCACCTTACGGGCCAAGGCAAAGCAGGAGGTGTAGAGCCTGATATTGGAAACCATGCTTGCCAGGAATATCCCTTAGGACAACCCCTTATGCGCTGCAAGCCAGCCTGAAGCCCAGGTAGTAGACCCTGGAGCGGGGGGCGAAGAAGCTGCGGAAGGAGCACCTGAGGAAAATAGCATCGTTATACCAGCTGCCGCCCCTGAAGACCCTGCGCTGGCCTCCACTGCTGATGAGGGGGTTGTTCTTTTCGTGCAGGGAATAGGCATCCATGCGATAAATGTCTTGCACCCACTCCCAAACATTGCCGCTCATGTCGTACAGACCAAGGCCGTTGGGCTCCTTGGCGCCCACAGGCTTGGTCCTGCCCTCACTGTTATCCTTGTACCAGGCTAGTCTGGGCAGGTCGCTGCCTCCAGCGTAGATCTCGTTTTGGCCTCCGCTTCTGGCTGCATATTCCCATTCCGCCTCAGTAGGCAGACGAAAAGCAAATTTTTCCTGGTTGGAGACGCTGAGTTTGCGGATAAATTTATGGCAGTCATCCCAGGAGACCATTTCCACAGGATAGTTGTCCCCTTCCTGGAAAAAGGCAGGATTGTCGTACATGATTTTTTTCCATTGGCCCTGGGTAACTTGGTACTTTCCAAGCCAGAAGCCGTTCAGGCAGACTTCATGTACAGGCTTTTCGTCCTCGTTGCAGTCTGTGGTCCAGGGACCGCAACCCATGTAGTAGCTACCTTCTGGTACCCAGACGAACTGCATTCCTGTAATGGGCTCTGTCCATTCCTGGGTCTGGTGTTGCTTGTCTGACATTTGGTCTTCTCCTTGACTTGGATTCTGGGAAACATTTTGGTATGATCAGACTTTTTGCCGCCTTTTGTGGCAGCGCTTCCAGCCTGCAAGGCTTTGGGTTAACTGCTACTATGTACTGCACATTTGCACTCTTTAACTGCTGAGCCATGCCAGGTCAAGCTTGCGCAGCAGCTCATATAAGGAGGAAAAAGGATGTCCAAAGTGATTGACCTGACCCATATTTGGCATAATAAGATGCCCTTTTTCCCAGGGGATTTGCAACCTAGAATACAGGAGCAACAGGCTCCCCTGCAAGGGGAGTATTGTTCAGTGCAGAGCATATACTGCAGCAACCATACAGGTACCCATCTGGATGCTCCTGCACATTTTCTGCCCCAAGGTCCCAGTGTGGAACAGGTAAGCCTTGCTTTGCTCTGGGGCAGAGCCTATGTCCTGGATTTTACTGACAAGGGGCCGGGGAGTGAGATCAGTGTCCAGGATCTGCAGTCCAAGATGTCCGAGGCACAAAGGATGCCCCGACGTCTTTTGCTGTATACAGGCTGGGATCTGCGCTTTGGCAGTCCCAACTTTTACCAGGATTTTCCGGTGTTGACCCTGGAGGCAGCCAGGTATCTGGCAGACAGTGAGCTGGGGCTGCTGGGGGTGGATACCCCTTCGCCCAGCCCGGTCAATGACCCGCAGCAGATGATACATAAGGTATTGCTCCAGGAAAGGGTCTGGATATTGGAAGGCCTGAGGAATTTGGACCAGTTATCTGGAAACAGCTGTGAGCTTGTGGTAGCCCCTTTACCCCTGCAGGGCGCAAGTGGTGCTCCCTGTAGAGTGCTAGCCAGGGTTTAGGGCTCTACAGGGCAAGGTTTTTCTCCTGTTCAGCCAAGGCGGCCTGCTTGCGATAGACCATGCCTTGGAAAACTGCGCAGACTTCGCCTTGTTGATCATAGACATGCACAGTGTAGCTGGCCAGCTTGGGACCTAGGGATACCTCCTGGGCTTCAGCCAGCAATACGCCACTTTGGGCTGCCTTGAGGTATGAGATGTTGGCATTAATGGCTACTGCTGCCCTGCCTCTGGAATTGGAGGCTGCGGCAAAGGCTAGATCTGCCAAGGTAAAGATAGCCCCGCCATGGACTATATCCAGGCCATTTTTGTGCTCCGGCCTGATTTCCATTTGAGCCCGGGCCCGGCCCTGCTCGGCATGGAGCACTTTGATGCCTAGGTGTCTGGCCAGCTGATCCCTGGTATTGAAGAAATTCTGCATATGGGTTTTGGGAGCCCTCTTTTCCCCACCTGCAAAAGGGGTTGCCCTGCTGCAGATGGTGCTTTAGATAGAGTTATCCGCAGGTTTGGTGGCTAAGTTTTTAAACCCACGTAACTGTTCGCCAGGTCCGGGGGTTCGGCCCACTGGACTTAAAAAACTCGCTCCTAAGAATGCGTAAAGCACAAGTTTTATATTGGGCCTCTTGAACTTCCAGAGGATTATGGTGGACTTTGAGGTTGAAAGAGCTTGCACAGTTTTGCTTAACGCAGTCTAAATCGCTCAGATCCGGCACCTACTTTTGCAGACCTATTCGAAATTTATAACGAAAAAGCAACAGAAGTAGGTGCCGGAAGCCTGTGGGCCGAACCCCTGGACCTTGGTTTCTTCCTCGGCAATACTTGTCCGAGCATAGGAGATGGTGAATAAATACAAACCCACAAGAATTTAGCCCGGATCCTTGTTTTGGTCAATTCAAGCACCAGAAGCAGCTGTCCTGGGCTGACAAAGGAGTAGCAAATGGCTGATTTGGTTGCGGTTTACGGCAGCCCCAGGCGCAGGGGCAACACTTCCACCTTGCTTGGGCAAGCGGTGCAGGGCGTCAGGGAACAGGGACTTACAGTACAGGAGTTCTTTTTGCAGGAGCAAAAGATCTCCCCCTGCCTGGAGCTCTATCATTGTCAAAAAAAAGGAGAATGCAGCATCAAGGACGATTTCCAGAGCCTGCGAGACGAAATTCTGCAGGCTAGGGGCCTGATTTTGGCCTCGCCCATATTCTTCTATTCAGTGACTGCACAGACCAAGGCCTTTATGGACAGGTTCCAGTCCCTATGGGTCAAGAAGTATCTCCTGGATCAGGTGGAGTTCGGCCAATGGGAGGCCAAGCGCCTGGGGCTTTTTATCTCTGCAGGCGCCACCAAAGGCAAGAGGCTTTTTGAGGGCACCTTGCTAAGTGTGAAATATTTTTTTGATGTTCTGGATATGCAGCTTTGGGACACCCTTTTGTACCGGGGCCTGGACCGGGAAGAAGATATTCTGGCCCATCCAGAGTATATGCAGGAGGCTCGTGCTAAGGGTGTGGAGCTGGCCCAGGCCCTGCATGAAGGTTTTTAGGCTGCTTCAGAGGCCAGGAAATAAACGAGAGGCAGGAGAAATCAGGTGCAAGAAAGGGTGGCAGTGATTGGTGGCGGCCTGGCAGGAAGCGAGGCAGCCTATAGGCTGGCCAGGGCAGGTTTGGAGGTGGATATTCTGGAGATGAAGCCGGAAAGCTTCTCTCCGGCACACCAGAGCCCTGAGCTGGGAGAGCTGGTTTGTTCCAACTCCTTTCGCTCGGAAGATCTCCTGAGCGCTGTGGGGCTCTTGAAGCAGGAGATGCGGGAGGTGAAAAGTGTGGTCATGCAGGCTGCGGATCAGACCAGGGTGCCTGCAGGCAAGGCCTTGGCAGTGGATCGGCAGCGCTTTTCTGCAGAGATCACCAAACGACTGGAGCAGCTTTCTACAGTGCATATTGTGCGACGGGAGGTCCAGGGCTTGCAGGATCCGCTTTTGAAGGACTACTGCAAAGTTGTGGTGGCTGCAGGGCCCTTGCCGGGTCAAGCTCTGAGCCAGTCTTTGGTCCAGCTTACCAGCGGGGAGGATCTCTATTTCTATGATGCAATCGCGCCTATAGTCAGTTCTGACTCCCTGAATTGGGACAGAATTTTCTGGGGCTCCAGATATGATCCCCAGGGACAGGATTATCTGAATTGTCCTTTGAACGAGGATGAATATCACGCCCTGCGGCAGGAGTTGTTAGCTGGGGAAAAGGTAAAGTTCAAAGAATTCGAGGACATAGTTCATTTTGAGGGGTGTCTGCCTGTAGAGACCCTGGCAGAGAGGGGGGAGCTGACTCTGGCTTTTGGTCCGCTCAAGCCTGTAGGCTTGCAGGACCCCAGAACTCAGAAAAGGCCCTTTGCAGTGGTCCAATTAAGGGCAGAGAACCAGGAAAGGACCATGTTCAATCTGGTGGGTTTTCAGACCAAGCTCACCTATCCAGAACAGGAAAGAATCTTTAGGATGATTCCTGGGCTGGAGAAGGCCCAGTTCGAAAGACTGGGCAGCATGCATCGCAATACTTTCGTCAATGCTCCCAAAGTGCTGCGCTTCCCTGAATTGGAGCTGAAAGCCGCACCAGGGGTGCATCTGGCAGGACAACTCACTGGTGTGGAGGGCTATGTGGAGTCAGCTGCCTGCGGCATATGGGTGGGGGCTTGCCTGGCCAGAACGCTCCAGGAAAGCAGACCGTTGCCCCCGCCTCCAGCAGAAACCGCATTAGGTGGTCTTTTAAGGCATCTTTGCCTGCAGCGCAAGGATTTCCAGCCTATGAACGTGAATTTTGGCCTATTGCCCCCCTTACAGGGAAAAGTTAAAAAGCAAAAGCGCAAAGAGAAGTATGTGCAAAGGGCTAGACAGGCCTGGCAGGAATGGCTGACTGCTGTGGGCTGGGGGTCTGGACAGGCTTGATCATTCCTGGTTGAAGGCCTGGTTTAATTTAAGGGCCATGACTGCAGCACCGAAGCCATTGTCGATATTGACCACTGCGATACCAGGTGCACAGGTGTTCAGCATGCCCAGCAGGGAGCTAAGTCCAGAAAAACTTGCCCCATAGCCCACAGAGGTAGGTACAGCTATGGTGGGCTTGCCCAGCATTCCGCCCAATACGCTGGGCAAGGCTCCTTCCATGCCCGCAACCACGATCAAAAGTTTGCTTTTAGCCAGTTGGGAGAGATGTGGGGTTATCCTGTGCAGGCCAGCCACCCCTACATCGCAGACAAGACCGGCTTGCAGTCCAAAGAATCTGGCAGTGCCCAAAGCCTCCAGAGCTACTGGAAGATCAGAGGTTCCAGCGGTGACAATGCATATTTGCCCCTGTCCCTGCCAGGGAGGGTCCAGCTCCAGCTCGCGGCCCAGGGCAAAGAGTCCTGGCTCTGGCCAGAATCTGCCCTGGGGGAATTCCTGCTCCAGGAAAAGGCCCTGCTCAGAATCTAGTTTGGTAACCAGCACTGGATTCATGTCAGAGCCTAGCCCGTTTACTGCCTGTTGCAGCTGTCTCTGGCTTTTGCCCCGGGCATAGACCACTTCCCCTATGCCGGTGCGCTGTTTGCGCTGTAAGTCCAGGCAGATTCCCTGCAGTTCCTGATAGGGCGCAAGCTTGATTTGAGTGGCTGCCTCCTGCACTGAAATGTTTTCGTTTTTTAACTCTTGCAGGATATATTCCAGTTCTTGCTGCATGTTTTGCTGTTTTCTCCCGGGTAAAGTTTTTGCTGTTATAGCCTGAAAAAATGTTTGCTTCAAGCTTCAGGCCTTGGAGCAAAAGGCATTGCCCCAGTGGACAAAATAAGGATCTCTGAGGACAGGGCGTTGAAAAAGTGCAATCTTCCAGGTACAACTGGACCATGAGCGCAGAAAATATACTCTTTGTGGCCCAGCCCCACATGGTCAGTGATGTTTTCGAGCCCCTCAAGAAGCAAGGCTATGAGGTGGGGCTGACCCAGGAGCTGCAAGGGGCATTGGAATATATTCGCAAGCGGGCACCCCTTTGCGTGTTTTCCGCCCAGGAGCTGCCAGGGTATAACGTGGAGAAGCTCCTGGCTTCCACTCAGATTCAAGGGTTGCCAGTGGTGGTCTTTGCCGAGCAGGGAGATGCCGGGCAGGCCAAAAGGATCATGGAACAGGGGGCCAGGGATTACTGGATCACTCCACTGCACTGGGAAAAAGTGCGCATTGTGTTGGAGTCCCTGCAAACCGGGAACCAGCCATCCAGCCCTGGGAGCTCCCCTGGATCCCCACCCAGGGAGATCATTGGCCAGGACAAGAGCATGCAGCAGGCTTTGGCTTTGGCCAGACAGGTGGCTGCCTCCAAAGCCACAGTCCTCATTAAAGGATCCTCAGGTACAGGCAAGGAGCTTTTTGCCAGGTATATCCACGAGCATAGCGATCGGGCCAGGGGGCCTTTTATAGCAGTCAACTGTGCTGCTTTGCCTGAGCACTTGCTGGAGTCTGAGCTTTTTGGCCATGAAAAAGGGGCCTTTACCGGAGCGGTACAGCGCAAGCCAGGCAAGTTTGAGCTGGCCCATAAGGGTAGTATCCTTTTGGACGAGATCTCAGAGATGGATCTCTCCCTGCAGGCCAAGCTGCTCCGGGTCCTGCAGGAAGGGGAGATCGATAGGGTGGGCGGTACCGGAAGTGTGCCAGTGGATGTTCGGGTTGTGGCCACTACCAACCGGGATCTGGAGGAATATGTGGGCCAGGGCTGCTTTCGGCAGGACCTGTATTACAGACTCAACGTGATCCCTTTGCATTTGCCTTTGCTGCGGGAAAGGCCCCAGGACATCCTGCTTTTGGCTAGACACTTCCTGCAGACTTTCGCCAGGGCTTACTCCAGGCCAGTGCCAGAGCTGTCCCCGGAAGCACGACAATGGCTTTTGGAGCATGACTGGCAGGGCAATGTGCGGGAGTTGCAAAATCTCATGGAAAGGGCAGTTCTGCTGGCAGGCAATGGTCATATAGAGCCTGCCCATCTGCTCTTGGAGCCCGAGATTCTGCTGCAGGGAAATCAAGATCAGACCCAGGAAAGCCATGTCCCGGCGCACAATCAACAGCAAAGAGATGCAGAGCAGGAACAGGACATTTTGCCTTTGCAAGAGATGGAAAAGCGCATGATCTTCAAAAGCCTGCACAAGACCTCAGGCAACAGGACACAAGCGGCTAAGCTGTTAGGAGTTTCAGTGCGCACGCTGCGCAATAAGCTAAGCGAATATCGAAAACAAGGAGAAGAGGCCTGAGAATGAGCGTGCTAAACAGGGAGATCCAGGACTACCTACAGCAAAGCTCCTGGATCAGAAGGATGTTCGAGGCTGGGGCCAAGCTGAAGAAGGAACACGGGGCGCATCTGGTGCAGGATCTAAGTCTGGGCAACCCTGATTTGGCCCCACCTGCAGCAGTGGAGCAGGGCTTGTTCAGTATAGCCCGGCAGTCCCAGCAGGCCTATGCCTTTGGTTATATGCCCAATGCCGGATACGATGATGTCCGAGAGCTGCTGGCTGCAGAGTTGCAAAAAGAACAAGGGGTGCAGGTCAGGGCCCGGGATTTGGTTTTGACCTGCGGTGCTGCTGGGGCCTTGAATACTTTGTTCAGAGCAGTTTTGGAGCCAGGAGAGGAGGTGCTCTGCCCCGCCCCCTATTTCGTGGAATATGGTTTCTATGCTGCTAACCACAGGGCCAGATTGAAGCCTGTGCTTTGCAGGACAGAGGATTTCCATCTAGATCTGAGGGCAATTCAGGAGAATATCAGCGAGCAAACCAGGATAGTGCTCATCAATTCCCCCAACAATCCCACTGGTCAGATCTATACCCGGCAGGAACTGCAAGAGCTTTGCGGGATACTCCAGGAAAAAAGCGCTCGCATGTCCAGACCTGTTTTTTTGGTCTCTGACGAACCTTACAGGTTCTTGACGTATGACGGCTGCCAGGTGCCTTCGATACTATCCATGTATGAGCACAGTCTGGTGGTCAGTTCTTTTTCCAAGAGTCATTCTCTGGCTGGAGAGAGAGTGGGCTACATATTGCCCCATCCAGATATGCCTGATCAGGGGCAGCTTTTGCAGGGTCTGATCTTTGCCAACCGGGTCCTGGGTTTTGTGAATGCTCCGGCCATCGGCCAGCAGTTATTGCCTCACATCCTGGGCTATGGGGTGGATGTGGATGTATATAAGGCCAGAAGGGATCTGATGCAGCAGGTGTTAAAAAACGCGGGCTACAGTTTTGTACTTCCCAAAGGGGGATTCTATTTCTTTCCCCAGGCCCCTGGTGGGGAAGATGTGGAGTTCGTGCGCAGGCTGCAGCAGGAGCTCATCCTTGCTGTTCCGGGCTCGGGCTTTGGCTGTCCAGGTTATTTCCGTGTGGCCTATTGTGTGCCAGAGGAGGTCATTCAGGCTGCTGGACCCGGGCTGGAAAGGGCGGCCCAGGACTTTTAAATTTCTATGTTCTGAGTCTTTTTGACTTTTGTTTTTTTTCAGGATACATAAATAAATTTTCCGTAACTATTGCCGTGTAAATGTTGGGCTCCGCGGGGCGTGCTATGTCTATTGCCGGATTTGGTCCGGTATTCGTAATTTTCATCCCTGGGGGTGAAAAAAATTTTAATGAAGGATTCACCACGTCCGCGGTTTCTTCCTCGGTAATGTTTATCCGAACATAGTAGATGGTGAATAAATACAATTTTCCTTAAATACAAAGCAGCAGAAAAATATGTTCGAGAGCCTTTCCCAGCGCCTGGATCAGGTCTTCAAGAAAATCAAGGGCCAGGGCCGCCTGGACGAGAAGAACGTGGAGGATGCCCTGCGGGAGGTACGCCTGGCCCTGCTGGAGGCTGATGTCAACTATAAGGTGGTCAAGGATTTTGTGCAGCGTATCCGGGAGCGGGCTTTGGGCCAGGAGGTCCTGGCCAGTCTGACCCCTGGGCAGCAAGTGATCAAGATCGTGCATGAAGAGCTGGTAAAGCTTTTAGGAGGCAGCGCCCAGCCTTTGCGCATTGAAAAGGGCCGCAGCAATGTGGTCATGCTCGCAGGTCTGCAGGGTTCAGGCAAGACTACTACAGCAGCCAAGCTGGCTCTTTTTTTGCGCCAGCAGGGACTCAAGCCTTATCTGGTTCCAGCTGACGTATACCGGCCTGCAGCCATTGACCAGCTGCACAAGCTGGCGGCCCAGCTGGATGTGCCTGTTTATCCTTCGAACTCCAGCCAGAACCCTGTGCAGATCTGCTCCCAGGCTTTGAAGGACTCCAGAGAGCAACTGGCTGACGTGGTGCTTTTGGATACCGCGGGCAGGCTGCATATTGATGAATATCTGATGCAGGAGTTGGCGAACATCAAGGCTGAATGTTTGCCAGCAGAGATTTTGTTTGTGGCTGATGCCATGACCGGCCAAGATGCGGTAAATGTGGCCCAAAGGTTTGATGAGACTCTGGACATCAGTGGAGTGATCCTGACCAAGCTGGAGGGCGATGCCAGGGGCGGGGCTGCCTTATCTATTAGCACCATTATCCAAAAGCCTATCAAGCTGGTGGGCGTAGGGGAGAAAGTCAAGGACCTGGAGGTCTTCCATCCGGATCGCGTGGCCTCACGCATCCTGGGCATGGGGGATATGCTGACCCTGATCGAAAAGGCCCAGCAGGAGTTTGATGAGCAGGAGTCCCAGGACCTGGAGAAGAAATTGCAAAAGGCGGAGTTCAATCTGGAGGACTTCCGCAGCCAGATGCGCAAGATAAGGAAATTGGGCTCCATCGAATCTATGCTGAAGATGATTCCCGGACTGGGCAAGGTCAGGGAGCAGATGCAGGGTCTGCAGATGCCGGAGAAGGAGCTTAACAAGGTAGAGGCCATCATCAACTCCATGACTTCTGCTGAGCGACACAACCCGAAGATTATCAATTCCAGCCGCAAGGAACGTATAGCCAGAGGCAGCGGAAATTCCGTGCAGGAGGTGAATAAGCTCCTGAAGAACTTTGTGCACATGCAAAAAATGCTTAAAGGCATGGGCGGCAAAAAGGGCAAAAAAGCAAATTCAGCAATGCTGCAGAATATGGGGGGTATGCCCCCAGGTCTAGGTGGTCCGGCAGGCCTGGAAGGATTGGAGCAGGGCCCTGCTGCTGGAACAGGGCAGGCAAATCCAGGCAGAAAAAAAAGGGACAAGAAGAAAAAGCTAAATTATAAACAGAAAAGAAAAAAAAAGAAGTAGTTGATCGCTGGCCAGGAATGTTTATACTAAGAATGTGAGGATGAGATCCGTCGCTGTTTGCTGGCCTAGGTAGAGTGGGTGTAGGAAGGGGTGATTAAAAATAGAGAAAATGTGTAAGAAATCTAAAATGGGGGTTAACGAAAGTATGGCTTTAAGACTCAGGCTGACGCGCATGGGGGCCAAGAAAAGGCCTTTTTATCGTGTAGTTGCTGTGAACAGTCAAAAGAGGAGGGATGGCAAGGCATTGGATTATCTTGGATATTATAATCCCATGGTGGAGCCCAACGAGATCAAGATAGACCAGGAGAAAGTCAAATTCTGGATGCAGCGCGGAGCAAAACCCAGCGAGACTGTACAGTCCCTTTTGAAAAAAAGCGGCTATACAGCTTAGGGGATCAACAAGCTTCCTGCTGCAGCAAGCCAAATCTCTGAAGTCCATGTGGAGGTGCTAAATCATGTTCAAGGAGCTTATTGAATACATAGCTAAGGCATTAGTGGACAATCCGGATGCTGTGGATGTTGTCGAAGTAGAAGGTGAGCAGACTTCTGTAATTGAGCTCAGGGTGGCCAAGGAAGACCTGGGCAAGGTGATCGGCAGGCAAGGCAGGACCGCCAGAGCCATGCGCACCATTTTGGGCGCTGTTTCCACTAAGGCTCAGAAAAGGGTGGTCCTGGAGATATTGGAGTAGGGCTTAAGCAATACAGAAGTATGTCAAAATCCGCTTTTGTAGTCCTGGGTCAGGTGATCTCGGCCCATGGATTGAAAGGGGAGCTCGGCATGAGGAGTTTTGCCGACTCCCCTTTGCTTTTCTCCACTCTGAAAAGGGTCTATTTGCAGCCTGCTGGCAGCAGACATCCCAGGCAGTATTCATTGGTGCAGTGCAGGGCAAAGGGAAGGATTTTGCTGCTCAAATTAGAGACCATATTCAGCAGGGAACAGGCCAAATTGTATTTGAACCTGCCTGTATATGTTCGCAAAAAGGATCTGCCCCCCAAGGAACAGGATCAGATATACCTCCAGGATTTAAAAGGTTTTCAAGTCTTTTTGCCTCATGGGATCAGGCTGGGCAGCATAGTTCGGGCCAGTAGGGAAAAGGGACAAGAGATCTGGAGTATTCTGAGCCAGGGGGGACAGGAGATTTTGTTCCCTGCAGTGCAGGATTTCGTGCAGGAGCTGGATATGCAGCAAGGCTGGGTGGTTATTGAGCCTCCTCCAGGGCTGTTAGAGGTTTATATAGGGCAGGAATAAGACCTGGGTCAGTCGGAGCCGGGCCTGGAGCGAGGCATGCATTTCAATATCTTGAGCATCTTTCCGGAGTTTTTCAGCTCGCCTTTGTCCTGTGGCCTGTTGGCTAAGGCCAGGCAAAAAGGTGTAGTGGATTTCACCTTGTGCAACCCCAGGGATTATGCCCAGGACAAGCATCGCAAGGTGGACGACAGGCCATATGGGGGAGGGCCGGGCATGGTCATGTCCGTGGATCCCTTGTTACGCGCCTTGCGCTCTCTGCCAGAGCCGGGCAGGGTGATTTTGCTCAGTCCCCAAGGCCAGATCTTCAACCAGGAGCTGGCTGCAGAGTTGGCCAGGGAAGAGTGTTTGAGTTTGGTTTGCGGCAGGTATGAGGGGGTTGACGCTAGGTTCCAGGAAATTTGCTCCGCAGAAGAGATCAGCTTAGGGGATTTTGTCTTAAGTGGAGGCGAAAGCGCTGCCCTGTGTCTGGTGGAGGCTGTCTCCAGGCTGTTGCCGGAGTTTATGGGCTGCGAGGAGTCCAGTCAGGAGGAGAGCTTTTCTTCCGGCCTGCTGGAGCATCCCCAGTATACCAGGCCTGCAGCGTATCAGTCTCTGGCAGTGCCAGAGACTTTGTTGTCCGGAGATCATCAGCAAATAGCAAAGTGGCGCAGGCAGCAGTCTCTGAGCAAAACCCTGCACATCAGGCCTGAGCTTTTGCATAAGGCCCAGCTAGGTGCAGAGGATCAGGCTTATTTGCAGGAGATACCAAGGCTGCAGCTGGGCAGGGGCTTGTATCTGGCCCTGGTGCATTATCCAGTGCTGAACAAGGAGGGCCAAGTTACTGCTGTATCTTTGACAAATTTGGATATTCACGATATAGGACGAGTTTGTTGTACATACGCCTTGGGTGACTATTTTTTAGTTACCCCTTTAAAGGATCAGCAGGAGCTGGCAGGCAAGCTGCTGGATCATTGGATCCATGGGTCTGGAGGTCGCAGGAATCCGGATCGACTCCAGGCTATGCAGCGGGTTCGGGTTACAGAGAGTGTACAGCAGGCCAAAGAAAGGATCCAGAGCAAAACTGGTCAGGAACCTTTGCTGCTGGGCAGTAGTGCCAGATCAGTTGGAAGCGGTATAAGCTATACTGAAGTCAAAAAAGTGCTCAAGCAAAGGCCGGTGCTCTTGCTGTTGGGTACAGGCCACGGTCTGGCTCTGGAAGTATTAGAGGCATGCGATGCCCTGTTACCTCCTATCCGTTTTTTGGAGGCCTATAATCATCTTTCTGTAAGGAGCGCGGCCTCGATTATTGTGGATAGGGTGCTGGGTGATGTTTTTTGAAGCTGGCTTATAAGTCAAACAAGGAGCACAAGATATGGAAGCGCTGCGCAGGATTGAGCAGGAGCATATGCGCATGGATCTGCCAGAGTTCAAGGCAGGGGATACTGTGAATGTGCATATTAGGATTATCGAAGGGGAAAAGGAAAGGATACAAGTCTTTAAAGGCACGGTTCTTAAGCTGCAAAAAGGGGGCATTAACTCCACATTCACTGTACGCAAGATCTCCGGAGGGGTAGGAGTAGAACGTACGTTTCCCTTGTATTCCCCGGCAATCGAGAAGATAGAAGTGGTCAGCAGAGGCAAGGTCAGGCAAAGCAGGATTTACTTCCTGCGCAAGCTCAAAGGTAAGGCCGCCAGGATCAAGCCTAAGGATACCAGGGGCTGATCTTAAGCAGTCAAGGCCAACCATGGTTATTGCTTTGGCCTATTGAGACTTTGAAGTGTCTTTTTCTTTAGCAGATAAAGATATCCAGTTACGTCCTTGGGCTGGGGTGGATGAGGCTGGCAGGGGGTGTCTTGCTGGTCCTGTGGTGGCAGCAGCAGTGGTGTTGCCAGAAGATTTTTGCCTGCCTTGTCTGACCGATTCCAAGAAGCTTACTCCGGCCCAGCGTCTGGAACTGGAGCAGGAGATCAAGGCTGGCAGTTTGGACTGGTGCTTAGGCCTCTCCTGGCCCAGGCAGATTGAAAGGATCAATATCCTACAAGCGACCCTTGTGGCCATGCGCAAGGCCTTAAATGGCTTGTGCTACGCTCCTGGCTTGGTGCTGGTAGACGGCAGGCAGGCCCCTCAAGCCGGGATTAAAACTCGTTGTGTCGTGGGCGGGGATGCGCTTCATCCTTGTATTTCCGCTGCCTCCATCTTGGCCAAGACATTCCGCGATCGGCTTATGCAGAGTCTGGACAAAAGATATCCAGGCTATGGATTTGCCAGGCACAAAGGCTATTGTACCAGGCTGCATCTAGAGAGCCTGCAACGTTTGGGGCCATGTACATTGCACAGGATGACCTTTAAGCCCCTTTCTCAGAACAGGGAGAAGTGGCTGTGCCTGCCGAGCACCTAAAGCGGGGTGTTACAGGTGAGAATCTAGCCCGTGAATTTCTGCAGGGCAAGGGCTATCAAATATTGCACAGCAACTGGAAGGTGAGGCAGGGGGAACTGGATCTGATTTGTAGCAAGGATGGGAGTTTGGTATTTGTTGAGGTCAAAACCAGAACCAGCAAAGACAAGGGCGAGCCAGGAGAGGCCCTGGATCAGAAGAAGCGAAGCAGACTGCTTAAGGCAGCCAGGGCATATCTTACCAAGCACGATCTATGGCACTATCCCTGCAGATTCGATCTGATCTCTATCTCTATCTCCCGTTTTCAATGCACCCTGGAGCACATGCATAATGTCATCCAGTACCCCCAGGCTCTGGGTGGTGTCCACACCCATTGGCAACCTTGGTGACATATCCAGTCGGGCCAAGCAGATACTGCAAAACTCGGAGCTGCTCCTGGCTGAAGATACCAGGGTCAGCGGTCGACTGCTGCAAAGTTTGGAGTTGGGGCATAAGCCTTTTTTGAGTCTGCATGCCCATAATGAACAAAAAAGGATTTCCCAGGTACTCTCCTTACTGCAGCAGGGCAAGGAGCTGGCCTTGCTTTCCAGCGCAGGGCAGCCGGTAATCTCAGATCCCGGATACTTGCTCGTTCGAGCCTGCAGGCAGGGAGGCTTTCTGGTCAGTCCAGTACCAGGACCAAGCGCAGTAACGGCTGCCTTAAGCTGTAGCGGGTTGCCTGCACAGCCCTTCACCTTTCTAGGTTTTCTGCCCCGCCGGCCTGGAGAAATAAAGAGGCTTCTGCTGAGCTTTTCCCAGGTACCCACCACACTTGTTTTTTTCCAGCGCAAGTCCAGGCTTGTTGAGAGCCTGAAACTGGCCTATAATGTTTTGGGACCTCGTGAGGCCTGTTTGGCCAGGGAGCTGACCAAAGAGCACGAAGAATTTATTTCCCTGGTATTAGGCCAGTGGCACTTGTTGCCTCAGATGCTGCGTGGGGAGTTTACTATAGTTTTAGGACCTGATGCCGCAGGGGCGCAAAAGACTCCACGTACAGAGGTCTTGAAGCTTTTGCGACAAAAGCAAGGCCATGAATTTCGTGTCAAAGGACTGGCCAAAGAGGTCAGTAGCCAGGTTCAGGGCTGGAGCACAAAGGAGGTCTATAGTCTTTTGCTGCAAATCAGCTCCCAGGATCGAGCTCAGGATTCTGGGTCTGATTAAGCCCTGCATCACAGGGAGGATGTCTTTGTGACCCTAAAGCTAAAAACCCTGTTGCATTGCTTTTGGCGGACCTACTTAATAGGCGCCAATTTTAACACCAGGGGGTTGCAGAATCTAGGCCTCGTCTATGCCATGGATCCGGGCCTGAAAAAGCTTTATTCTGACCCTGGAGAATTGAAGCAGGCCAGGAAAAGATACCTTGGCTTGTTCAACAGTCACCCTTATTGGGTGCCGTTGCTGGTGGGCTATTTTCTCTTTTTAGAGACTAGAATAGCCAAGGGACTTTTGCCATCCCAGTCCATGAACAAGGTCAAGAATACCACTGCCTATACCTTGTCCGCGATTGGCGATTCCTTTTTTGGGGGATCGGTTTTGGTGCTTTGGTCTCTTGTATGTTGTCTTATCTTGTTGCAGGGCTGGTATTGGTGGGCATTGTTTTGGTTTTTTTTGTGTTTTCTGCTTTTGCAACTCTTTAGATTAGTTACTTTCTGGTTAGGCTGGATGCGGGGTTTGACTTTTTTGCAGCAGCTTAAAGGGCTGAACTTGATTAATTGGGGCCAGAGGGTAAAGCTCCTTAACGCGGGGCTCATTGTCTTGCTTTGGTATAAGGTTTACCCAATATCCAGGCAAGCTCCATTTTTTATATTGGCCACTGCCTTGGCAGGTGGATTGGCATTCCTGGTCTACAAAAGAATATTGTTACGGGAAGTCCTGTTGGTTCTGCTGGTGTGCGCCTGGTTGTTTGCCAGCGAAATCTTTCAGAATTAAGGGAGTTTGCCCTGGGGTTAGGTTCAGACTTGAGCAAATACTTAAAACGGGTTTAAGACCATGGAGCATGGTGAAGCTGAAAAAGAGGTGTTTGTGCGCAACGAGTTGGGTTTGCATGCTAGGCCTGCAGCCCAGTTGGCCCAGGAGGCTGGCAGATTTGCCTCCCACATCAATTTGATCATGGATGGCATGGAAGTGAATGCCAAAAGCGTCCTGGATATTTTGAGTCTGGCGGCGGCTCCAGGCAGAAGCGTGGTGCTGCGTGCTCTTGGTCCAGATGCAGAAAAAGCAGTTACTCATCTGGAAAAGTTTTTTCAGGATGGATTCGGGGAAGGCTGAGCATGGCAAAAAAAGTACTGCAGGGCATTCCTGTATCCTCAGGGATTTCTATAGGCAGGGCCTACCAGCTTAATAGAGGGCATTACTGCCTGGCTCCAGTGCAGAATATCTCCCATGAGCTGGTAGAACAGGAGGTGACTCGTCTGAGAAAGGCCTTTGAAAAGACCCTGCAGGGACTGGAGAGAATAAAGCAGGAGATCCCTAAGGATCAAATAGAACACCTGGCCATCTTGGATTATCACATTATGATTTTGCAGGACCCCAAGCTGCGGGATTCTACTGAGAGGTTCGTGCAGGATATGCACCTCAATGCAGAATGGGCCTTGGAAAAGGGTATTGCAGAGATAGAGCAGGGCTTTATGTCCATGCAGGATGAGTACTTCAAGGAGCGCATGCATGAAATAAGAGTTCTGGCTCAAAGGGTAATGAATCAGCTTTTGGGCAATCATGACGAGATCAAGCCTATTACCTCCAGAGTGATTCTAGTAGCCCACGATTTAACTGCAGCCGACACAGTGGAACTGGATGTGAGCAAAATCATGGCCTTTGCCACTGTTCAGGGAGGCAAGACGTCCCATGTAGCTATTATGGCTCGGACTATGGAGATCCCTGCAGTGGTGGGTGTAGATGGGTTGGAGGACAGTATCCAGGATGACGACTTTATTGTAGTGGACGCCTTTCGAGGACAGATAGTGATTGAGCCTAACGAAAAGGAGCTGGCAGAGTATGCTGATCTGAAGTACCAATTCGAGGCTTATCAAAAGGAGGTTATGCAGGAGCGATTTTTGCCAGCAGAGACCTTTGATGGCTTTCAGGTTAGATTGGCAGCCAATATTGAGCTTTTTGAGGAGGTCAGCGCAGTCATAGACTATGCTGGAGAAGGAGTAGGTCTCTATCGCACAGAGTATAGCTATCTGCACCGCAGCACACTGCCCACGGAAAAGGAGCTGGTAGAAGAATACTCTGATTTGGCCTCGATTCTGCATCCGCAGCAGATAGTGATCAGGACATTGGATTCAGGGGGAGAAAAAGTGGGCAAAGGGTTTGCGCATCTGGAGGAAGACAATCCAGTTTTAGGGCTGCGCGCAGTACGCTTTTGTCTCAAGCATCAAGATATTTTTAAGACCCAGTTACGAGCCATTCTTCAGGCCAGCAGGCTCGGCAATGTTGCCTTGATGTTCCCTATGATCTCTGGACATGGTGAACTCAGGGATGTGCTGCAGGTTCTACAGCAGGCTCGAATGGAGCTGGAGCAGGAAGGCCTGAGGTTTGATCCAGCCATGCCTGTAGGGATCATGATAGAGCTGCCTTCCGCAGTCATGGTGGCAGATATCCTGGCCAGGGATGTGGATTTCTTCAGTATAGGCACCAACGACTTGATCCAATATTCCCTGGGCATAGACAGGACGAATAAGCATGTTTCCCATCTATACCAGCCTTTACATCCAGCCCTGCTCCGCAGCATCAAGTATGTTGTTGAAGCAGGACACAGGGCTGGAATTCAGGTTAGCATGTGCGGTGAGATGGCTTCTGATCCTTATTGTCTGCCAGTGCTTATGGGAATGCATGTGGACAGTCTGAGTTTGAATCCCCAATCCATACCAGGCATTAAAAGGGTTCTACGCAAGCTGAGCATAGAGGATTGTAGCCAACTCTTAAAACAGATATTGGAAAGCGATTCCGTACGGGAAAACAATAGATTGGTGCGCAAGAATATTTTTAAACGCTTTCCGGAAGAGCTCATGTTCTATTCCTCTTTGCTGGAGAAGGAAGAGGAATAGCCAGCTCAAGATATTATTATGGGTAAAAAAGGCGAGAACATCAAAGTGGTGGCTGTGAATCGCAAGATCAGAAGGCTCTATGATCTCTTGGAGAACATTGAAGCCGGATTGGTGCTCACAGGCACGGAGATCAAGTCCATTCGGGCTGGAAAAGTGAGCTTTAAGGATTGTTATGTGCATTTCCTAGGTCAGGAAGCCTTTTTAACCGGTCTGCATATAGGGCAATACGAGAATTCAGGATATGCCTGGCATGTGCCTGACAGGGACCGCAAACTCCTATTGCATCGCAAAGAAATAGACAACCTCCGGGGTAAAGTGGAGCAAAAAGGGTTGACCCTGGTGCCTACCAGGATCTATCTGAAGAACTCCAAGGCCAAGGTGGAGCTGGCTTTGGCCAGAGGCAGGAAGGTCCAGGATCAAAGAGAGGAGCTAAAGCGCAGGGCAATGGCCATGGATATGGCCCGGGAGATGAAGGATTATAAATGATCCGGCTTACAAGGGCGGTTCAGGGCACCCTGCATCTTTAGCAATTGCAATGCCTATAGCCTGAAATTCCTGCCCATATTAAGAGATGATAAGGAATTGCGAGTTCAAAGCTCAAAGCCTCAATATGGGCATGGGCTTGTTCGTCCCGGCCATGCAAGGCTGTTTGTATATAAGGATTTATTATTATGTTGAGTTTCTTGGCAAAAAGAATATTCGGTTCCAAAAATGAGCGTTACCTGCGGGGACTGCAGCCTGTAGTGGAAAGGATAAATTCCTTAGAGCCCGAAATTCAGGCTTTAGCTGACAGCGATTTTCCGGAGCGCATAGCTACTCTGCGCCAGGAGGTACAGCAGGGGAAAGATCCGGACTCTCTTCTGCCAGAAGTGTTTGCCTTAGTGCGGGAGGCTTCTGTTAGGACTTTGGGGGAAAGACCCTTTGATGTGCAACTTTTAGGAGGCATTGTCCTGCACCAGGGAAAGATAGCTGAGATGAAAACCGGTGAGGGCAAAACACTAGCCGCTACCATGCCTGTGGTTCTCAACTCCTTATCTGGCAAGGGAGTACATCTGATTACCGTGAATGATTACTTGGCCCGCAGGGACGCGGCATGGATGGGCCAGATCTACAATTTTCTTGGCCTAAGTGTCGGGCATATTGAGCACGGGATGCAGGATCAAGACCGCAAGGAAGCTTATGCCTGTGATGTGGTCTATGGTACCAACAACGAATTTGGCTTTGATTATCTTCGGGATCACATGAAGTTCTATCCAGAGCAGCTGGTGCAACGGGATTTGAACTTTGCTATAGTGGACGAAGTGGACTCGGTACTCATTGACGAGGCAAGGACCCCGCTTATCATCTCCGGACCTGCCCAGGATTCCACTGCCCTGTACAAGAAGATCAACTCCATTATTCCCAGACTCAGCAAGGATAGGGATTTTAATGTGGACGAAAAGGCTCGATCAGTAACCCTGACAGACGAAGGGGTGCAGCTTTGCGAGGAGATTCTGGGTCTGGAGAATCTCTTTGATCCCAAGAACATAAATTATCAGCATCATGTTCTGCAGGCCCTGAAAGCTCACAATCTCTTTCACAGGGATTCGGATTATCTCGTCCAGGATGGCCAGGTGATTATTGTGGATGAGTTTACAGGCAGGATTATGCCCGGCCGCAGATACAGCGATGGCTTGCACCAAGCCCTGGAGGCTAAGGAAGGGGTGCAAATCAAGGCAGAAAATCAGACCCTGGCCAGTATCACCTTCCAGAACTTTTTCAGGCTTTACGATAAGTTGGCTGGCATGACTGGTACTGCAGATACCGAAGCGGTGGAGTTTAAGGAGATCTACGATTTAGAGGTTGCGGTCATTCCCACCCACAAGCCCATGATCCGCAAGGACTTCCCAGATGCCATCTACATGACTCAGAAGGAAAAGTACGAGGCCATTTTGCAGGCTATCAGGGACTTGCATAAAAAAGGGCAGCCGGTGCTGGTGGGCACTACCTCGATTGACAAGTCCGAGTTTCTCTCGGAGCGTCTGAAAAAGATGCATGTCCCCCATGAGGTACTCAACGCCAAACACCACGAAAAAGAGGCAGAGATCATAGCCCAGGCAGGAAATAAGTCCAAGGTAACCATCGCCACAAACATGGCTGGTAGAGGTA
The DNA here is from genome assembly GCA_964494985.1 of uncultured Desulfohalobiaceae bacterium. Classification (GTDB taxonomy): domain Bacteria; phylum Desulfobacterota; class Desulfovibrionia; order Desulfovibrionales; family Desulfothermaceae; genus CAZBUB01. The sequence goes on from CAZBUB010000004.1 coordinate 32,696, forward strand.
CAGACATTGTTCTGGGCGAAGGAGTTCGAGAGCTGGGCGGATTACATATCTTGGGCACAGAGCGCCATGAAAGCAGAAGGATAGATAACCAACTGCGGGGCAGATCAGGACGCCAGGGAGATCCGGGCAGCTCCAGATTCTATCTGGCTCTGGACGATGACCTGTTGCGCCTCTTTGGCTCGGAACGGATTTCCAATCTTATGGACAAAGTGGGCGTGGAGGAGGGCCAGGCCATTGAGAACAACCTGATCAGCCGAGCTATTGAAAATGCTCAGCGTCGGGTGGAGCAGCATAACTTTGATATCCGCAAACAGCTTTTGGAGTTCGATGACGTCCTCAATCAGCAAAGGGAGGTGATCTACACCAGGCGCAGGGAAGTCATGGTCCAGGAGGATCTGGAGGATACTGTGCTTGGATTTTTGGACGATATCCTGGAGGAAATCTATGCCGAAATGGAACGGGCTGGAAAGGACCCTGAGGAACGCTCCCAGGCCCAAGGCATCCTGAAGGCTAGGCTGGAAGAGGTCTTCGGTTTGCACCGCATCCTGGATTTAGAAAAAGAGGTGCCGGAAAAGGAGCAGGCCAAGGAAAAAATCCTTTCCATCCTGGGAGATCTCAAGGATAAGGCTGGGGGACATTATCAAGAAATACTGCGGTTCTTCCTGTTGGAGAGCCTGGACAGATATTGGAAAGAACACCTGCTGAATATGGACCACCTGAAAGAGGGCATAGGCCTCAGGGGCTACGGCCAGAAGGATCCCAAGCAGGAGTATAAACGAGAAGGGTTTGAGCTGTTCCAGGAGCTCTTGTATCTCATCAAGGAAAATACTCTAAAAGGTCTCTGTCACATCCGTTTGCGGGAAGTCTCTCAGGAGCAGCTGCAGCATGAGGAGCAGCCCCAGGAACTGCAGCTTTCCGGAGGCCAGCAGGAAGAGTCAGCCACAAAGCAGCCCTACAAACGCAAAGATCCCAAGGTGGGCCGTAATGATCCCTGTCCCTGTGGCAGTGGTCGCAAATACAAAAAGTGCTGCGGGGCCTGAGGAGAGGTGACAGAGGATAGAGATAGAAGACAGAGGAAAGATGACTGACGGCAGGATGCAAGATACTGAATAATTAATTGCTTATATTGAAATAATGCCGTCTGTCTGCTCCCATAAACTTGTTGCAGGTATGTTTGCTAAATAGGTAGGAAAATCTGCATGCTGTCTGTACCCCAGGGTTTTCGTTTCGCGGTTGCCAGGGCTGGATTCAAGTATCAAGGGCGGGAAGATCTGGGACTCATACTAAGCCAGACTCCAGCCCAAGGGGCAGGGGTGTTTACCCGAAACCGGTTTCAGGCTGCCCCTGTGCAAATAGCCAGACAAAGGCTGGATTCCCATGCTCAGAAAATCCGGGCCATAGTGGTCAATTCCGGCCAGGCCAACGCTTGTACTGGTCAAAAGGGCCAAGATAACTGCCTCCAGAGTCTGCTTTTGACAGGGAACTGTTTGGGTATAGATCCGGAGTTTATTCTGCCCGCATCCACTGGAGTCATAGGCCAGCCCTTGGAGCTCGAGCGTTGGGAGGCCTGTTTGCAGGATCTCGCCTCCAGTCTGGGTCAAACCTGTCCCATGCAGGTGGCCAAGGCTATCCTGACTACCGATTCCTACCCCAAGACGGCCTGGCGCAAGGTACAGAGCAACAGCCAAGAGTTCAATGTTTTGGGGCTGGCAAAAGGGGCTGGGATGATCTGTCCTGATATGGCCACTATGCTTGCTTTTGTTCTCACAGACGCCAGAATTCATGCCCAGACCTGGCAAAAGATGCTGCAGCAAGTGGTCGATAAGAGCTTTAACCGGATCAGCGTGGACGGGGATACCAGCACAAATGACTGCGTTTTGGCCCTTGCTAACGGAGCCAGCCAAGTGGAGGCGGAACAGGGCAGGGAGCAGGAGCTTCTGGCAAAGGCCTTGGAAGAGGTCTGTCTGGAGCTGTCCTCCCTTATAATCCAGGATGCAGAAGGCGGAAGTAAAGTGGTGCGCATTAAGCTCAAGGGCGCTCGGGACAGTCAGCAGGCTGAATCCGCCGTCCGCAGTATTGCGCATTCCCCTTTGGTCAAATGTGCCTTTTATGGCCAGGATCCTAACTGGGGCAGGATCGTTGCTGCTCTAGGCCGCAGTAGGGCTGAGTTTTCCCCAAATCAAGTGCAAGTTTCAATCCAGGGACGTTTGGTATTCAAAGATGGTTGCCAGACTGAAGGGGATCTAGATGCTATGCTGGCGCAGTGCATGCACAGGCAGGAAATACAAGTGGATGTGGACCTTGGGGCTGGCAGCGCTGAATACCAGCTATTAACCTCTGATCTAAGCTTGGAGTATGTGCGTATAAACTCTGCCTACAGGTCCTAAAGGGCGTTAAGATATGCAACACATTGAACAAACAGGAGTTTCCTGGCAACGACTGGCTGATCTTTTCTTTGAGGTGGGCATGTTGCGTCGTACACAGCGAAGTGGCTACCAGTTTTTGGGAAGTGGTCAGGAGAGTGTGGCTGAACATTCCTATCGCACCGCTGTGATCGGCTTGGTCTTGGCCAAGTTAAGCGGTTTAGACTGGTCCAAGGTGGTTTGCATGTGCCTGTTCCATGATCTGCACGAGGCTCGCACCGGAGACTTCAACTATGTGAACCGAATGTACAATTCTTGCCAGGCAGAACAGGCCTTGAGTGACGCCCTGAAGGACACAGGGATGCAGGAGGATATACTGCGACTGCAAAAGGAGCTGGAAGAGGTTTCCAGCCAGGAAGCGGCTCTGGCCCAGGATGCGGATCAGCTGGACCTGATCCTGAGTCTGAAGCAGGAGCAGGATTTGGGTAATCCATATGCCCCCAAGTGGTTGCACCATGCCCAAAAGCGTCTGCGCACCACCTGGGGCCTGGATTTGGCCCAGGCGGTGCTGCAAAGGGACCATACAGACTGGTGGTTCACAAGCGCAAGCAGCAGCTGGTGGTCCAAGGCCAATGGCAGGCAGCGAGATTCAGACCATCTTGGATGAAGCTGAGCCTTATTGCATGGAGTTTGCTGCGCAGGCTGCAAAGGCTGAAGGCTCACATGCACCACGAGGCGCCTGTGAAGGAACATCTGCCCTTGATTTTTGCCCTTGCACTGGCCTTAACTATGCATTTGTGTTTTTTAGGATTGCTGCCGGATACTCCTGATCAGGAACAGGGGCAGAAGCTTCTTCGTCTGGAGCTTTTCCCCCGGTTGCAGAACAAACAGGAGGCAGATTCTGCATCTGGAGGAAGCAAGGGAGGCAATAGAAAGGGCCGGATTGAATCCAGGCAGAGTAAATCATCAATTTTACAGGAGCAGGTGCTGTACAGGGGCAGGCCTGCGCCGAAAACTGTCCTGACCAGCCGGCTGGAGAATCCTGATCTGCAGGCTGCTTTGCAGAGTGTCAAGGAGCGTATCGCAGGAGGCTGGCAGAAGGCCACCCCACCTGAAAAGGGGCGAGTAGAGCTGCGATTGGTGCTAAGCTCCCAGGGAGAAATCATTTCCCTATGGGTGCTCAAGCTGGAAGGATCACCTGCTTTGGCTGACTTTGTTCAGGATCTGTTGCTGGGAATCTCGCCCTTTCCAGGCCTGGAGGGTCTGCAAGAAGAGCAGATGACCCTGGACTGCTCCTTTCGTGTGCAGCAGGGCTAAACTTTATGGAGTAAGATCGGCTTGCGCATAGCTGTATTGTCAGATACCCACCTGCATGCACCGGATAAAGATCTGATCCAGGTCCAGGAATCCCTTTTCCAGGATATGGACGCAGTCCTGCACTGTGGGGATATTATTTCCTATGATGTTTGGGCATATCTGAATAGTCATCCAGGCTTTTATGCTGTTCGGGGCAATATGGATATGGGGGCATGGAGTCTGGATATGCCCGAGCTTCGTGTTTTGGAGTTGCAAGGGCTCGACGTGGGCCTTGTGCACGGACACTTTACAGGCCTAGATCAGGAAGGGCTGTTAGAATGTTTTAGCCACAAACCAGATTTGATCTGTTTTGGACACACGCATAAGAGATACTGGGCTGAGGGTCCGACAGGGGTAAGATTTTTGAATCCTGGGAGCTTTAGCCTGCCCAAGGGAAGCAATCCCGGCTTTGCCCTGCTGCAGGGGCAAAGTATAAAAGATCTGCAGCTGCAATGGGTGGATCTGGTTTAGCCTTGACTATCTGGCAGAGTGTAATTTGTAGAATAATAAAAGGGAGTTTATGGCCAAAGAGGAATCAATCGAAGTTATGGGAGTGGTGGTGGAAGCCTTGCCCAATGCCATGTTCAGGGTGGAGCTGGAAAACGGGCACGAGGTATTAGGGCATATCTCTGGCAAGATGCGCAAGCATTACATTCGTATTCTGCCTGGAGACAAGGTTAAAGTGGAGCTTTCCCCTTATGATCTAACCCGGGGCAGGATTGTGTTTCGGTACAAGTAAACTTTGTTTTGGGGATATAGCTAGAATTTTTTTAGTGCGGCTTCGCTGGCAAAGAAAACTTTTTCCTGTGTATCCCCTCCTGGAGTGCCATTCTTTTGAGGCGTTAGCACCAGGCGATACCCGAAGGTTATATACACTGGACCCGGGCTACCCATGTCCTTGGGCTCCAGGGAGAATTCGAATGCAATGCCCTTACGTTGAGCAATATTTTGGGCTGGCAGCACCTTCAGATCCTGGGCCAGAACCGAGCCTTTCCTGTCGCATAGATAGGCACCCAGCCAGATATCCTTGGACCAGGAGGCCCAATCAGGGATGCTTTCTTGTCTGGGCCAGGCCTTGCCTTGGAGCTTTATGTTGTTTTTGTCTTTCTGGGCCTTATAGGCAAAGTTTAAATATTCCATTTGCAAGGTTTTCTCCTGTGTGCCTGGCACCCAGATCTGTTTGTTCAGGTGGTGGACGCTTTGATGGCTGCAGGCAAAACCTAAAATAATCGTGGTCAGCAAAAGGCTGGTGAGTATGCTGGGAGCAGATGCGAGAGCGGTGTGCATTTTCATGCCAGACTCCAAAGCCCTGTTAGGGTTAAATTTGGGGCCGACCTTGGCAGATCATTTCCGCCAAGGTCAGCTTTACCCTGGGTAGCTTGTGGCTGACAGTGGATAGAAGTCTATTCTCCAGCTCAGCCAGGGAGGTGTAGAAAGGTGTTCGATCCAAGACCGGGGGGTTTTGCATGCCTGCTGTAAGCCTTTGGCTTTGCTGACAGCCTGGGAAGTGCTTGAGCTGCTTGTTGGGCATAATTACCTGGTTGGGAACTCCATGCAGCCTGCAGATCATGAGCCGGTACGGATAGAGGCTGCACCAGCCCTGTTGGTTTACAGGACACATGATACTGGGACGACGTCCCATTCGCAAGAGGGTTTGGCTTTGCTGCACATATTCCCTGGCTCTTTTCCGGAATAAGTCCCTGGTCTTTGGCGTACTCTGTTGCAGGCCACGCCAGAAATAGGCCCACTCCAGATAGGTGTGGTGTTGGAAATAGCTCTTACAGCAGTTTTGCGGACACCCATCGCAGCTTAACCCAAGCTTTTGCGCAGTGAGATTGTAGGCTTGCTCCATCTCAGCATAGAGCCGGGCCAGACTGTCCAGTATCCCTTCCTGCTTAGGGCTGAAGCTGACTGGCATGCATCCAATCCTTGATTTTCTTTACACATTGATGAATACTGTTTTCTTCTGTGGAGAGCACCAGATCTGCTGCTGTTTGGTATAGAGGGCTTCTCTCCAGGTAGATGTCCCGCAGGCTCTGTTTTGGCTGGAGAATAAGGCCCCGCTGTGGATGTTGTGAAACCCTGCTGGCAATAGTCTCATAACTGGCTTGCAAGTAAATGATTTGTCCCATCTTTTTCAATTTTTTTATGGCCTGTTGGCTATAGATTACGCTGCCACCAGTGGCAATGATACATCTTTGCAACCAGAGGCTGAGCACAATCTGTTCCTCAGCCTGTAGAAAAGAAGAATTGCCCAGACGAGTGCGCAACTCTTCCAAAGGCAGGCCATACCAAGCTTCCAGGAGCAGATCCGTGTCCACAAAGGCCCATTCTAGCTCTATGGCCAGGCTCTGAGCCAGTGTGCTTTTGCCGGAACCTGGCATGCCCACCAAAGTGAGACAGAAGTATTGGGGATCTTGCTCAAAGAAAGGGTGTTTATGCATGGATGCCTTTAGGGTCATGGTGGATTTTTAGGTTGAAATAGTGTGCCCAGTTTTGCTTAACGCATGCTAAATCGCTCAAATCCGGCACCTACTTTTCCAGGCCTATTCGAATCTTTAAAACGAAAAAGTAACGGAAGCAGGTGCCGGATGCCTTTGGGCCGAACCCCCGGACCTGGTGAATGGTTACAAAATGGCAAGACAGAGCCCATGAGTGAATAAGGATGGAGCATATTAATCATTTCAGGGCCAAGAAGGTTTATTGCTATGACTGAGAACGCTCTTACCATTGTTGAGGAGTATGCAGAACAAGGAATCAATCTACGCAGGGAGTTCTTTGCAGTCAACAAAAACAACTTGCAGCAGATCTCCAGGAGTATTGCTATCAGCTTAGTGCATGGGGGCAAGGTTCTGCTTTGTGGAAATGGGGGCAGTGCGGCTGATGCCCAACATCTCGCAGCGGAATTTGTGAATCGTTTTCAAATGGAAAGGCCACCTTTGCCTGCTTTGGCATTGACAACAGACACTTCTGTCCTTACCGCAATTGGCAATGACGATTCTTTTGATCAGATATTCAGTAAGCAGATCAAGGCCTTGGCCAAAGAAAAAGATGTGCTCCTGGCCTTTTCTACCTCAGGCAAAAGCCCAAATGTGGTGCAGGCTTTGGCCTGTTGTGCGGAAAAAGGCCTGGTCTGCGTAGGCCTGACTGGAATTGATCCGGCTGAGATGCAGGATAAGTGCGATTTCCTGTTGCGGGTGCCTGCCAGGGAAACCCCTTTAGTGCAGGAAATACACATTGCGGCTGGGCACATGATCTGTCGTCTGGTTGACTATTATCTCTTTGATGCAGTGCAGGAGCTGGAGCCGTATGTCTAGCTTGAATTCAAGCTTTATTTTGTAAGGGGTTAGGAAAAAGGAGAAAGGATATGCCTATTTATGAATATGTCTGCAGTGAGTGCGTTCATGAGTTTGAGGAATTGATTCTTGGCGCTGAGGAAGAAGTGGCCTGCCCTGAGTGCGGATCCAGGGAAACCAGGAAGATGCTCTCCAGGTGCAAAACCAGGATGGGCATTCAGGCCGGAGCAGAGCCGGGAGCTCAGATGGCTGCTTCTGGAGGAGGTTGTGGGAGTTGCAGCTCAAGCAGCTGCGCATCCTGTGGGTAAAGGTTGAAAGGAAAAAAATGATTTGGGCCGCATTGATAACACAGGCAGATTCGGCTCTGATGAGGGCATAAGGCGATTTATTAGTTATGCAAAAAGAAGTAGTCATAGCCACTAGGGGCAGTAAGCTTGCTCTGTGGCAGGCCTATCATGTGGCTGAGTTGTTGCGCGCTGAATATCCCTCGCTTCAAGTCAGTCTGAAAACCATCAAGACCTCAGGGGACAAGATCCAGGATGTGCCCCTGGCCAAAATCGGGGGCAAGGCCCTGTTTGTTAAAGAGATAGAGGAGGCTTTACTGGCTGGAGAGGCTGACTTGGCTGTACATAGCATGAAGGACGTACCTGCGGAGCTGCCCCAGGGATTAAAATTGGGGGTGGTGCCTCGCAGAGAGGATTTCTCCGACTGTCTGCTGAGCAATGCCTATCCAGATCTGGCATCTTTGCCTGAAGGCAGTGTCGTGGGCACCAGCAGCTTGCGCAGGCAGGCTCAGCTCCTGGCATTGCGTCCTGATCTGCAGATCAAGAGTCTGCGGGGCAATCTGGATACCAGGATCCGCAAGCTCAAGCAGGGCAATTTTAGCGCTATAGTGGTAGCTTCTGCAGGGCTGCTGAGATTGGGTCTGCAGGCAAATTATGCTTACAGGCTTAAGCCTCCGGATTTTCTGCCTGCTATTGGCCAGGGGGCCTTGGCTCTAGAATATCCTGAGACCAATGTTAAACTGGAGCAGCAGCTGGCCTTTTTGGAGCATGGCCCTACCAGATTTGCGCTTGCAGCAGAGAGATCGTTTTTGTATGAGCTGGAAGGTGGCTGCCAGGTGCCTATTGCTGGCCTGGCCCAGCAAGATGGGGATTCTTGCCTGCTGTTGCAAGTCCTTGTTTCTGATCTGAAGGGGCAAAGAGTGCTGCGCAGGCAGGCTCAAGCTGAGTTGGGGCAGGCTGAGGAACTGGGCAGGGAAGTGGCCAGGGATATCCTGGACAGCGGAGGCAGGGAGATCCTGCAGGAAATTTATTGCAATGGGCAGTTAGAATAGGGCAGTAGTAGCAGATGCAGAGACAAGACCAGTCTTGGGCAAAAGCAAAGGACCTCAAGTAGTTCTAGCTGGATAAGGCTGTGCTGGCCAGCATGGCGCGAGCCTGGAGCAAGTCTTCCTGGCTGTTGATATTGAAAAAGGAAGCAAGCTCTGGATCTGCCCGCCTTAGAGTCTGCTCTTGGATCTCCTTGATTCGAACCTGGTTGTACAGGTTGCTGATTTTGACCTGCTCTTTGTGCAGAAGATCCTCAATCCAAGGCAGACATCTTTTAGCATATATTGCGCACAGGGGCTCATAGAAGCTGTTTTTTTTAGGTACCAGGACCTCGTATTCCGGATCCCATCTTTCAAGCAGCTCTTTCACTAATGCAGGCTGCAAAAGGGGCATATCACAAGCAGTGACAAGGGCCTGTTTGTGGCTAGCGTGCAAAAGGCCGGAATGTATCCCGGTCAAAGAGCTGCGGATTTGAAACACATCTTCTACTATTCGCAACTCTGGTTCACAATAGAGCTCAGGCTGCCTAGTGACTAGGATTATTTCTTGGAATAAGGGCCTTAAGACATCCAATAGCCTTTGCAGAAAACTTATGCCCTGTAGCTGCAAGAAGCTCTTGTTCAAGCCCTTCATTCTGGTGTTCAGACCACCGCTGAGAATGATTGCCGAAAATTCGTAGGCCATAACGTCGATGCTGGTTCTTGGGCTGGATGGTTGAGCATCTCCTCCTGCCGCTAAATTTTAGCCTTAAACAGGGTGCCCTAGCACATCCAAGACTGATTTTTGGGGAGCAAAAAAACGTTACAGGACATTTGAAGACAACACGTCAAAACACAGACACAGGTGTCTCAATCAAGATCAGGTTATTTCTTATTGCCTGGATTGGCAAGTAAAACAGTTGGTTTCCCTGGCAGTGGGCTCTATGTGCATTTGAACGTCCCTAAATCATTTATGTGCAATACGTAGAGATGAGCGAAAAGATTGGGTGACAATATGCAGCAAAGGGATATATCCCAGAACTCCCAATCCCCTGCATTCAGTTCAGGAAAGAATGGGCAGGAAAAAGCCTCAGCATCTGGAGGCCGGGAGGTTCAGGAAGGATTTAGGCTGGATCTGAACCACAGCCACCTTTTTTTATTTTTGCTGCTGCTGGCTGTGCTCTATGGCTGTTATGCCATGCTCAAGCCTTTTTTAGACCCAATTATTCTGGCTGTTATCCTGGGAACTCTGCTGGGTCCTTTGCAGCGCAAGCTAGAGGCTAAGCTATGGGGCAGGAAGAATCTGGCTGCTTTAATCTCGTGTTTATTACTGACCTTTATTGTGATTTTGCCTTTGGTCTTTGTTTCTTTAGCCTTGATTAAGCAAGGTATAAACTCCTTTGGCGATATCTATAGATGGATTTCCCAGGGCAGATATGAGGAGCTTTATTCCTTGCCCCTGGTGGAGGAAGCAATCCAGTATTTTCAAAACTACTGGCCTGATCTGCAAAGGCTATTTCCAGATCTGGAGGCTATGGAGTTCAGGCAGGTGATATTGCAAAAGACTGCCGCAATGGGCTCCTTTTTTGTAGGCCAGGCAGGCTTGGCATTGGGGAATATAACCGCCTTAGCTGGGAAGTTTTTTTTGATGATCGTCATCTTTTATTTCGTGATCCGGGATGAAGAGACATTATCTGCTTATATTCTGCATCTGATCCCTTTGTCAGCTTCGCAAAAGCAAAGCATCATTAGTAAAATTGAAGACATTACCAAGTCTGCGCTCTTGGGGAATTTCGTGGTAGCTGCTGTACAGGGAGCTGCAGGCGGAATGGCCTTTTGGATCGTGGGGCTGCCAGGCCTGTTTTGGGGGGTAATGATGGCCTTTTCTTCCCTGATACCTGTAGTGGGGACCGGTTTAATCTGGATACCGGCTGGAATATATCTTCTGGCAGCAGGGAAAACAGTGCTAGCAATATTTTTGCTGCTTTGGTGTACTTTTGTTGTGGGACTGGTGGACAACCTTCTGCGCCCGTTTTTTATGCGCGGAGGTTCCAAGATGAGCGTATTGCTCCTTTTTTTATCCCTGTTAGGCGGGATTTACTATTTCGGAATGATCGGGCTCTTATATGGTCCTTTGCTCCTTGGCCTGGCCCTGGTTCTGCTGCTTATATATAAAAGCGAATTTGCATCTTTCCTGGATTATCAGGATAAAAGGTAGATCAGATCAGCTTTGAGCAGGCAGGCTGAAGACTCTGTGTTGTTTGGCTTGGATTTTTGTATTTATTCACCATCTCCTAGGCTCGGATAAGCATTACCGAGGAAGAAACCAAGGTCCGGGGGTTCGGTCCACAGGCTCAAAATGTCTGAGCGATTTAGAATGCGTTAAGCAAACTGTGCACGCTATTTCAACCTCAAAGTTCACCATAATCCTCTGGAAGTTCAAGAGGTCCAATATCAAGCTTTTGCTTTACGCATTCTTAAAGAGCGAGTTTTTTGAGTCCTGTGGACCGAACCCCCGGACGTGGTGAATAGTTACGGATTTTTTTCGTTTTGCAGTAAAAAAAGCCGGATCCAGAGACCCGACTTTTTTTACTTTTGAAGAGTTTGGTTGAAATTCTTCTCTAACAGCTGGTGCAGGAGCTGCAACCTCCAGCTGCATCAGCGTTGAGCTGAGAAGATATTTTGAAGCCGAACTGGCTGCCGTCCACTGTAATCGGGGCTGCAGTTTGCATCAAACTTTTGTCCACCAAAAAGGTATAGCCCTTCACATCATAGACATCATCGGTTTCCTTTTGCTCGTCCAGAGCAAGTCCCAGTTGGGGACCACCTCAGCCAGGGGCCATATAGACCCGGATAGGAGATACTTTCTCCTGTTTCTGGAAATGCTGATCTAGCAAGCCTTTTGCTCCCTCTGTCAATTCAAACATATATCCCTCCTGAGTTTGTCTAGTAAAATAATAAGTCAGGAAATATGGTTTGTCAAATATTAAATGAGAATAATTGTGGTTATCGGTTTAATTTATAGCAAGGGGATCCTTTTGTGTACAGAAATCCCCTCAAAGCTGAGGCGAACATCATAGGCCAGGATTTTGGTTCCTGTATTCCTAGCTTCTTGTAGCAGTGAGGCGTATTTTGGGTCAATGTCTTGGGCAGGGCTGAAAGCTACAGCATCTTCGCGCTGGATCAAAAACAAAATCGCAGTCTGAAATCCCTGAGCTTGCAAATCGCGTAGTAAGGCCAGATGTTTTTGTCCCCTAAGGGTTGGGGCATCGGGGAAGCTGGCAATTTTGTCCCTGACCCAGGTGCAGCTTTTGACTTCCAGATAAAGTCCTGGCCAAGAGCTATCCTGCAGCAAAAAGTCCAGACGGCTGTTAGTACTGGTCTTGACCTCCTGCTGTATTTTGGCATAGCCTGCAAACTCGGGTATCAGTTCGTTTTGCAGGGCTTCCAGGACGATATGGTTGGTCCGCATGGTGTTTACACCCACCCAGGAAGATGGCATCCGGATCATTTCCCAGGTATAGGCCAGCTTGCGCCTGGGATTTTGAGATTTGGAAAGGCAAATGGGCTGTTGGGGTTGGCTGCAGCCCAGCATACTGCCAGTGTTGGGGCAATGGGCTAGAACTGTGGATTCATCCTCGAGGGCCACTTGGACTGTGAATCTGTTGGGCCTGCCCAAAAGACGACCTGATATGAGTTGAGGGAGAATCATCAACAATCCTTGTGGAGTAGGTAGCGGGGTATGGAAAAAAAAATAGAGATCATGGATAAAGACCAGATAAGCCGGACCCTAGATCGACTGACGTTCGAGGTACTCGAAAGGCATATGCATATTGGGGAATTAAACCTGATCGGAATCCAGCGCAGGGGAGTGCAGGTGGCCCAAAGAATTAAACAGAGACTGGATTTCAGGCTGGGCTCGGAGCTGCCTTTGGGCAAGCTGGACATTAACTTATACCGCGATGACTGGACCTCTTTATCTGCACATCCCAGGATTAACAGTACAGAGGTTCCCTTCCAGGTTCAAGACAAAGATGTTCTCCTGGTGGATGACGTGCTCTATACAGGGAGAACTGTCAGGGCCGCCCTGGAAGCCATTTTGGACTTTGGACGACCCAGACTGGTGGAGCTTTTAGTTCTTGTGGACAGGGGCCATAGGGAGCTGCCCATCCATGCTGATTACGTGGGCAAAAAAGTAAATACTGCTTGGGATGAACAGGTAGATGTTCTGGTTGAGGAACTAGATGGCCAGGACATGGTGCAGTTGCACTCCAAGGCCTGACTAGGCTAAATAAGTCCTGCCTGCTTAAGGACTTGTCGCAGTTGCTCAAGGTTTGCTTCTTGCATGCTCGTCAGGGGCAGCCTGAGTTCCAGATCCATTCTGCCCATGAGGTGCAATGAGGTCTTGACCGGTATGGGATTGGTTTCCAAAAACATGGACCTGCATAAAGGAGCCAGTTCATAGTGAAGCTGCAGGCAGGTCTGCCTATCCTGTCTGGCATGGGCGGAGCAAAGAGCACTCATCTTGTCCGGAACAATATTGCTGACCACAGAAATAACGCCTTTACCTCCTTGGGCCAGCAAAGGAAGAACAATAAAATCCTCGCCAGCCATAACAGTGAAGTCTCGGGAACAGAACTCGATAATCTCAGAGACTTGTTTTATGTTTCCACTGGCTTCTTTGACTCCGACTACCTCAGGGATCTCCCTGTCCATTTTGGCCAAGGTCTCGGGCAGGAGATTACTGCCGGTTCTCCCTGGCACATTGTAAACGACCATGGGCAGAGAAACTTCCTTAGCAATAGCCTGATAATGGGCAAACATGCCCGCCTGGGTAGGCTTATTGTAGTAAGGGGTGATAAGTAAGGCCCCGTCAGCTCCTGCTTCTTTGGCAAATCTGGTCAGCTCAATAGCTTCCCGGGTATTATTGGAGCCCGAGCCTGCCAAAATCGGTACTCTGCCCTTGGCCTGTTCTATACAGATCTGAATCACCTGTTTGTGTTCTTCATGGGAGAGGGTGGCTGACTCTCCAGTGGTGCCGCAGGGAACCAGGCCATGGATACCCTGCTGGATCTGCCATTCTATGTGTTCCCTGAATTTCTCCTGGTCTACCTGATCCTGCTGAAAGGGAGTGACTAAGGCGGTATAGGCGCCTGCGAATTGCATATTTCCCTCCTGTTTGCTTGGGGTTTAATTGGTTTTCAGCTGCACGGCACCAGGATTGAGGTGACCGGTAAAAACCAGCACTGCTGGACCTTGGAGATAGACCTGATCCTGGTGCAGAAAAATGGCCAGCTCTTCCTGGCCTGAGGTGGTAATCTGGACCTGGTCCCCACACAAGCCGAGCCCCCTGGCCACTACTGCTGCTGCGGCAGCACCTGTGCCACAAGCCAGTGTTTCCCCTTCCACTCCGCGCTCGTAGGTTCGCACATATAAATGTTCCGGAGCCTTCATACCCACCAGGTTTACGTTGGTCCCTTGGGGAGCAAATCTGGAATGGTATCTGATTCCAGGTGCCAACTCCTGGATGTTCAGCCGGGAGGGGTCCTCAGAGAAATAGACCACATGGGGTACTCCAGTGTTCACATAATGTACCTGCAAGGATTCCTGGCCTGGCCTGGGAAGCTGAATGTCCAAACATAGATCTTGAGGCTTTGTGAGCTGGACTTTGACCTGGTTTTCTTCAGAATTGACATGGGCCTGTACGGGCCCGGCATCAGTGCCCAGCACATGGCTGCTTCCAGCCAGGCCTAAGTGGTACGCAAGCCAGGCTGCGCAGCGAGATCCATTTCCGCACATCTCTGCCCTGGATCCGTCGGAGTTAAAAAAATGCCACTTGTAATCAATCCCCTTTTCCTGGAGGTCGTCTGCCTGCAGAAAAATCACTCCATCTGCACCAACCCCCAGAGAGCGTTGGCAAATTTTTTGAGCCCAGAGAGCCATGTTTTCTCGTTTGAGCTGAAGCTGGTCATTTAAGATGAGCACAAAGTCGTTGCCGCTGCCTTGCATCTTATAAAAGGGCACAGGCAAAGTGTCTGGGAAAAAATCCTGCATTGGGAATATCCCAGGGGATTTTCCGTTTTTGTTCATTGATTCAAGTACTCCTTGAGATCTTTACCCACTCGGAAGAAGGGCAGTCTTTTGGGCTGCACATTGACAATTTCTCCAGTGCTGGGATTACGTCCTTTGTATCCGGCATAGTCCTTGATCTTGAAGCTTCCAAAGCCCCTTATCTCTACCCTATCGCCTTTTTTTAAAGAATTTTTGATGCTTTCAAAAAAGGTGTTGACTATTGTAGTTGCTTCTTCCAGGGAAACACCTTGCTTTTCAGCCAAAGCCTTGATCAGTTGACTTTTGTTCATTTTGGCCTCTCTTATAAGGATAGGGGTTAGAGAAAATTGCTCAGGACAAGCAAAACCAAAGGAGTTAGTTTAAGGCACTTAAGGATATTATATTTTATGCATTAATCTGGAAATAGTTGTCAAGTCCTGTTCTCATCTTCCCTCCATATTCAGCTCAAAAGGTGTATGTAGCTCTGACTGCAACTTGTCTCGCAGCTGTTGAAGATGTTCTGCGAGCCTTTGAATGTTTTTATATGCCTTTGAATAAGGGGCATATTTGATCAAGGGGATTTGCTGCAATATGGCCTGGGCTACTGCTTGGTCTTGGAGTATGATGCCCAAAAGATGAATCTCAATTCCTAAAAATTTTTCACAAGCAGCCTGTAACCTTTTAAAGCATTGTTCACCTTCTTGCCTGTTCTTGACCATGTTGACCACAATAAAAACACGCTGCACTTGCTTTTGATGGTGGAGGACCTTGATCAATGCATAGCCGTCTGTCAGGGAAGTGGGCTCTGGAGAAATAACCACACATTTTATCCTGGTCATAGCAGCCAGGGAGGTAACGGTAGTATTTATGCCTGCACCCAGATCCAGTATTAAGTAGTTGTAGTTGCTGAAATGTTTGTTCAGCTTCTGGAACAAAATGGCCTGCAAGTCACCATCCCACTCTACGAGTTCAGGCACCCCTGATGCAGCCGGAAGAAAATCAAATCCATTTTCCTCCAGGCTAAACAAGACATCCTCCGGAGCTATCCCTGGCTCCAAAAGATCCTCCAGACTTTTCTCTGGCGCAACTCCTAGAAGTACGTCCAAGTTGGCCAGCCCCATGTCACAATCCATTAGCATGCAGGACTGTTGCATATTGTACAGGGCATAAGCCAGGTTGAGGGCGATGTTGGTCTTACCCACCCCGCCCTTGCCGCTGAGAATAGATACGCTTAGAGTGTTCTTCTGGCTCATAATAATATTCGCTTTATGGTTGTTGCTTTCTCGTCAGGTCAAGGCAGCAATTATTTGAGGCTTCCATTATTCTGGCCCAGACTGCCGCCTCCAGTGAACAGAAATTGTTTCTCCTGGTGTCTGACCAAGGATTTGCTCTCCAGTTTTGTGGCATCCAGCAAGGGGGCTTGCACCATTTTGTTTTTGCCCTCTATCTTGGCTTGGTACATGGCCTGGTCAGCTGCTTCCAGGATCTGAGCAGACTGGAATTTTATTCTGCCCTTGTAGCAGACCAGACCTATGGAACAGGTGAAGGTAACCGGCTCTCTGCCTTCTGGGTCTGGAATTTCTAGCTTGCGAAGTCTGTCAATCAGTCTGTTGAGCATATGTTTGGCCTGGATTAAGCCGGTTCCAGGCAAGAGAATCACAAACTCTTCTCCACCCAGCCTGGCAGCCATGTCGGTTTTACGGATGCGCTCGCGCAAAAGTCTGCCCAGCTCAATCAGAACTTGATCTCCAAAGTTGTGTCCGTAGGTGTCATTGAGCTTCTTGAAATCGTCAATATCCAAAAGGGCCAGGGAGAGAGGCTGCCCATGCCGCCTCGTGCGCTCAGTCTCCAGCTCCAGGCTCTGCTCGAGACTCCTTCTGTTAGCCAAGCCAGTCAGAGGATCCAATTGACTTAGTCTAGCCAGGTTGAGGATCTTGTTCTGGATTTCCTGCAGTACAGGGCTGAGGCTGCCATTTAAGGGCAGGGCCATCCATGGGCTGAATTCCTTGTGCCAGTTGAAATAGCACCAGTCTTCCCAATCTAGATCCTGATAGGTTCGAAACACCACTAATCCCTGCTTGGTTTCCTGGCCAACATTTTGCTTTTGCTGACGTAGCATAGCCAGTCGCAGTTCTTCCAGCTCCTGCAAAAGCTGTTGTTGATCAGTGCGGGGGATCTCTTCTGGGCTAGCTGATTTTTTTGCCATGTAAGTACATTAAATAATTGCGGATGAAATCATCCAGTTCTCCATCCAGGACCTTTTCTACGTTGTTGTCCTCTGTTCCAGTCCTATGGTCTTTCACGAGCCTATAAGGCTGCAGTGTATAAGAGCGTATCTGGCTACCCCAGGCTATAGAGCTTTTTTGGATATATTCCAACTGCTTGTCTTTTTCTATCTTTTGCAGCTCCAGGTCGTAGAGCCTGGCCTTAAGGATTTTAAGTGCGGCATCTTTGTTCCTGTGTTGAGACTTCTCATTTTGACATTGTACCGTTATCCCGGTGGGAATGTGAGTCATGCGCACTGCAGAGCTGGTTTTGTTCACTGACTGTCCTCCTGGACCGCTGGAGCGAAAAACATCTATGCGCAAATCCTGTTCCTGGATGTCTATCTCGATATCCTGACTTACATCCGGGTAGACATCTACTGAGGCAAAGGAGGTATGCCTGCGGCCTGAAGTGTCATAAGGAGAGATACGAATGAGCCTGTGTATTCCCTTTTCAGATTTGAGGAGGCCATAGGCATAACTCCCTTCAATACTTAAGAGCACGCTTTTGAGCCCTGCTTCATCCCCAGGCAGGTAATCCAGGAGCTTGAGCTGAAAATCGTGGTTCTCAGCCCAACGTTTGTACATTCGCAAGAGCATCTCTCCCCAGTCCTGGGCTTCTGTGCCGCCTGCTCCGGGATGTATCTCCAATATTGCATCGCTTTTATCTTCTTCGGCTGAAAGCAGGGTCTTGAGCTCCACCTTGCGTAGACGAACGCGGAGCTCTTGGAGCTGCTCCTGTACAGCTTGATAAAGCTCCGGATCTTGCTCTGCTTCTGCGAGCTCCAGCCATTCCAGCAGGCTAGAGCTGGTGTCCTTGAGCTGTTGGATTTCTTGCACCCAGTTGGAGAGTACGCTTTTTTCCTGAAGTAGCGGAGTAAACATTTCTGGATTATTCCAAACCTGGGTCTTACTGAGCTCATGCTCTAGCTCCTGGAGGCGATTCTGGCTTTTATCAAAGTCAAAGGCGCCTCCAAAAGGAATCGAACTGTTGCAAGAGCTCGGTGCATTCTTTTTTGAGCTCAGTAAATTGTATCGAATCGTGGCTCATGGTCAATTGTTCCGTGTTTTGCTTGTAATATGCCTTGTCCTGCGCATGTGGCCTATTTTAGATTCAGAAATCCTGGTGTTGATCATGAC
This sequence comes from uncultured Desulfohalobiaceae bacterium, assembly GCA_964494985.1. Taxonomy (GTDB): domain Bacteria; phylum Desulfobacterota; class Desulfovibrionia; order Desulfovibrionales; family Desulfothermaceae; genus CAZBUB01. The sequence continues at coordinate 50,475 of CAZBUB010000004.1, forward strand.
CCTTTTGCCTGCCACGTTGCAAGGCCCAAAAACTCAAAAGAACAAGGCAGATCCAAGCACCATTTTTCAACTTTTCGAAGTGCCTGGAAAAGAAGGTTTTTTCGCTGATAGCGAAACTGGTGGAATTCAGGGTCTGGGCCTGGAACAGATCAGAGGCAGCTTCAATTCTCCCCTGGGGTGAAATAAAGGCGGAGATGCCGGTGTTAGTACCTCGCAAGATCCATCTTTTTTGCTCTAGCGACCTTAGCACGGCCTGATGCAAGTGTTGTCTGGGTGCAGAAGTTCTGCCAAACCAGGCATCATTGCTGATGTTGAGCAGGATGTTAGCGCCTTGTTGAATTCTCTTTTGTACCAGTTGCGGAAAAATGACCTCATAACAGATCAAGGTGCCTAGAGCAAGATCGTGGATTTGTAAAGGGCCGGTCTCCTGGCCTGAGGAGAAGTCACTAGCACCTCTGACCAACTTGGACAAGGGTAAAATCTCCTTGAAGGGCACATATTCTCCAAAGGGTACCAGGTGCTCCTTGTCGTAGTGGGCTGCGATATTTCCGTTGGGATCCAGGAGGTAAGCCCGGTTGTAGAGCTCAAATTCATCTCGGTTGAGTTGTGTATAACCAGGAGCTCCAGTGATAAGGTGGATATCTTTCTGGCGCACAAACTGCTGCACCGCCTGCTGGAGCTCGGATTCTTCCTGGAGATAAAAGGGCATGGCAGTCTCTGGCCAGATCAAAAGACTGGAGCTTTGCGTGCGCAGGGCTTTCTGGCTCAATTCTTTGTAGGCTTCTACAGTCTTTTGTTGGTATTCTGATTCCCATTTTTGATCTTGGTCAATGTTGCCTTGGATCAGGCTCACCTGTACTTCTTGCGATCCCCGTGGGAGCTCTTGCCAATTTAAAAGGGTGGCGCCAGCGCCAAGCAGCAACAGCAGGCTTGCTGCTACGAGAGCCTTTTTTTGCTTCAGGCCTGTATATAGCCAGACAGAAAAAAGCACCAAAAGACCGGAGAAGTAAAAGCTGCCCAGAAAAGGCAACAGCTGCAGGCTCCAGGGCCAGGGTGCAAAGGCCTGGGTCAGGTTCAGCCAGGGGAAGCCGGTAAGCAGACCAGAGCGCAAATATTCCAGACAGATCCATAGCAGGCCCGCGAATAGGCCCAGGCTGAACCAGGATAGCCTGAATCGAGCCCAGTAGATACAAAGACAAAATACAGCAGAGTACAGGCCCAGATAGCTCCCTAAAAGCACGGGCACAGGCAGGGCTAGAACCAGTGGCAAAGAGGTGTAGTCCTTGACTGGGAAGGCCAGCCAATAAAGACAAGCGCTGCAGACCAGTATTCCCGCCAGCCAGCCCCTGCGAAAGGCAAAGCCTGGTTTTGGGGCATTGAGGGCCAAATGTACAAGCCCCAAGGGCCAAACCAGGACCAGAGGAGGCAATTGCAGCAAGGGATTGGCAAAGGCCAACCAAGTACATACAAGCAGCAGAAGATAGGTCATGTCTCAGAAATTTCTGCTTGCTTACAGGCTGGAACCGGGTAGACCACTATTCCATGCACTTGTTTGTTGTCTGCTTCCTTGACCTGGAAGGTCAAATTTCCTACTTGAAAACTCTCACCCTCTTGGGGCACCCGTCCGGCCTTTTCAGTAAGATAGCCCCCGATGGTTTCCACATGTTCAGAATAAAGATCGATATTCAGCTCCTGGCACAGGTCTTCCAGGGTGGTGCGGCCGGAAACCAGACAACTTTCATCTCCAAGGACCATGATGTCTGCCGGCTTGGGGTTGTCGTACTCATCCTCTATCTCACCCACGATCTCCTCCAGCACATCCTCGAAGGTGATAAGGCCTGCGGTGCCTCCGTACTCGTCCACTGCAATTGCCAGATGAACTTTCTTGCTCTGGAAGTCCAAAAGCATGCTCTTGACGTTCTTAGTCTCAGGGATCAAAAGCGGCTCGCGCATCAGCTCCCGTAAGGTGAGGTCTTCTTTTTGCGGGCTGAGCAGCACCTTGAGCAGATCCTTGGCGTGCACAATGCCCACCATATGGTCCTTGTTCTCCCTGTAAACAGGGAGCCTGGAATGCCCGCTGTTGATGATCACCTGGGCCACCTCCTGGATGCTCAGGCCTTCTTCCACGCAGTCGATATCTGTGCGAGGAATCATGATCTCCATGACCTGTTTTTGATCCAGATAAAGGACATTGTGCAGGATCCTGGCTACATCCACAGCCAGCTCGTCATTTTCCTTTGCCTCGGAAATAACTTTTTCCACAGGGTTGCTTTCCGCCCTGCCACTGAAAAAATTTCGGATTACAGTCCATAATCTGGCTTCCGAGCTGTCTTCCACTCCAATACTCCTTATTGGCTTAAGGGTCTTGGCCATATTGGCTTTTTGTCAGGCTTCAGATGTAAGCCCTTTTTCCCTGAATATCTTTAAATGTTGCCGAATCACCCAGTCCCCCAGCTCATGCACTCCCTGCCCGGGATCCACCTTTTGCCAGCTCAGCCCTGGAGATTGAAGATCCGGCTCTGATCCCTGGAGGATGATCTGCAGGCCTAGTTCCAGACCCCTGTTAATCTGATCCAGATAGAAGTTGCGTTTGCGGCAAACAAGGTAAAATCTGCTATGGTCGTCTGAATCTGGGTTTTTGAGCTTCAGGAATAAAAACAGATCCTCTGTCTGCTCAGGGTCCAAACCAGACTTTTTACACAATGTGTAGGGCACCCAAAGTCTTAATCCCAGGGCAGAGATGTTTAGCAACAAAAGCTGTTGTCCAGGCTCGACCTCCTTTGTTGGGTACTCTAATAGGGGCCTGCCCAAGGATTGCATATTCCTGGGCAAGGCGGGCTGGTTTGCAAAAGTCCGTCTCCAGACCTGGATCCTGGAGATTTGTGCAACGCTTGGCTCCAAGCGGAAAGCTCCCCGGCGCTGCTTTTGTTCTAGCTTTTGCGGAAACAGCACCTGCAGATGGCAATAGCCGTCCTGACTGGCAGAAAACTCTTGGATCTGAGATAGAAAGGAAAAATAAAGGCGTTGGTTTTGCGTAGCTGGGATGCTAAAGTAGATATATACCTGTTTGTCTTGCCAATTTGCTGGAGGCTGCCCTTGGAGGGGCATCTCCAAGAGCAAGGAGTCACTGGTAAAATCCAGGAGGCTACAAATTCTTGGTCTTTTCATGCTGGGATTGAAACTGACCTCGAACTTGCTGCGATCTTGTAGTGCGTGCTGCAAAAAAAGTTGAATATCTTCAGGATCATTGTGGACGAAGCTGCTTGATGGATCAGGAAGCTTTCTTCTGCGGGCCTTGTTGTACATATGCACCAAAATGCTGCTGGCCAGTACAGTCGCAACTAGGGCGAGCAGGAGATAGATAGCAGACGGATTCAGCTCCCAGCTGCCCAAACTCTCCCCAATGGCTCGAAAGTAGTCTTGCGTGTTTGCTTGGATGTGATGCATACGTCTGTTTTGGTCGCCTGGTTTGAATGGAAAACGGTGATCAGCGATCAGTTCTCAAGGGTTTGAACTGTCGGCTTGATGATCAATAATCGCTTATAGACAACTGGTATATGATCCTTTTGCATGCTTCTCGTTGTGCCTGACTGAGCGCGCGAAGCTGATCCTTTCAATTTCAGGATAGGCCCAGGAAGGCTGTTTTGCAATATTTACGGTCTTGCTAAATACAGCCCATTTTTTTGAGCTCAATTTCTAGACAGTTCAAGGCCGCAGGGGTAATCCCGGAAATGCGACCAGCTTGGCCTAGGCTGCGGGGTTTGATCTTGGACAGCTTTTCCGCTGCCTCTCGGGTCAAGCCAGGTATGGTGTAATAATCCAGCTCCACTGGTAATGGGGTCTGCTCCAGGCGCTTAAATCTAGCCACGCTTTCTTTTTGCCTCTGCAGGTAGCCCTCGTACTTGATACTGGTTTGTGCCTCCAGGAGGACTTCCCTGGGCATCTCAGCTAGCTGGGGACAAAAGCGGAAAATATCTCGGATTTCCAACTGGGGCTGGCGCAACAGTTCCTGGAGACTGACACGCTTTTTGGGTTCTGCAGCCCCGATTTCCTGCAGGGTTTTCCTGGTTTCCTGATTGGGGGTGAGGCTGGTTTGCCGCAAAAGCTGCAAGGTTTCTTGCAAATAACGCATTTTTTCCTGAAAGATACGCCAATGCTCATCATCCACCAAACCTATTTCCCGGCCCAGTTCTGTCAATCTTTGATCTGCATTGTCTTCTCGCAAAAGCAGCCTGTATTCCGCCCTCGAGGTAAACATGCGATAGGGCTCGCTGGTGCCCTTGTTGACCAGGTCATCCACCAAAACCGCAATATAGGCTTGATCGCGACCTAAAATAAAGGGCTTTTCCCCTTTGAGCTTGCAGAATATGTTCAAAGCTGCCCAAAGTCCCTGTCCAGCAGCCTCTTCGTAGCCAGAGGTGCCGTTAATTTGTCCGGCCAGAAAAAGATTTTGTACCTGCTTACATTCCAGGCTTGGCCAGAGCTGGGTGGGGGGCAGAAAGTCGTATTCTATAGCGTAGCCAGGCCGCACGATCTGGGCCTGTTCTAGGCCGGGTATGCTGCCCAGCATGGCCTTTTGCACATCCAGGGGCAGGCTGGTGGGGATGCCATTGGGATAAACCTCGGGGCTGTCCAGTCCTTCCGGTTCCACAAAGATCTGATGTTTTTTTTTCTCTGGGAATCTGGCGACCTTGTCCTCAATTGAGGGACAGTATCTGGCCCCTGTGCCGGTGATTACTCCCTGGAAAAGTGGAGAGCGCTCAAAGCCCTGTCTAATAATCTCATGGGTTTTTTCTGTGGTGTAGGTAATGTGGCAGGGCACTTGAGGCTGAACAGGACCAGAAGAACGGAAGCTGAAACAAGGCGGTGGATCATCTCCAGGCTGGATTTCCAGTTGGGAAAAATCTATGCTTTCCTTGAGGAGTCTGGGTACTGTGCCGGTCTTAAGTCGTTGTAATTCCAGACCCAGTCCAGCAAGGCTTTTGGAAAGACCCTGGGCAGCAGGGTCTCCTAATCTGCCTCCAGAGAAATTCTTCAGTCCCACATGGATGAGTCCAGAGAGGAACGTGCCAGTGGTTAGTAAAAGCGTATGGGCAAAAAAATGCTCCTCAAGATTGGTTTCTACCCCTATAGCCTGCTTTTTTTCAGTGAGCAGCCTCTCTACCCCTGCCTCCTTGACCCAGAGGTGGGGCTGGGAAAAGATATCTTTTTGTACAGCCTTTTTATAGATTTCCCTGTCCATTTGGCCTCGGGTGGCACGAACAGAAGGGCCTTTACTTATATTAAGGGTCCTGAACTGGATCCCGGCTCGATCCGCCCAGACAGCCATCTGTCCGCCCAGGGCATCAATCTCCTTGACCATATGGCCTTTGGCCAGACCTCCTATGGCCGGATTGCAGGACATATGCCCGATACGGTCCACATTCAAGGTCAAAAGCAGGGTGTCCAGGCCTAGCCTGGAAGTGGCCAGGGCCGCTTCACAGCCAGCGTGTCCTGCGCCGACTATTATCACCTGAAAAATTTCTGGGACCGGGGGCTTGGCCATAAATAGAGTCTTGTCCAGCAGGCTTCTAATCGAGAAGCTGCAAGGCCATGACCTTTGCGTCCTTGATGATGTTGGTTACAGAAGCATGTTCGTTGGGCTGATGCGCATTGCCCAATAAAGTGGCCCAGACCACTGCTGGGAGTCCTGCCCGGCGTAGATATGCAGCCACTGTGCCTCCGCCTATGCCCTGGGGCTTTGGAGTGATGCCATAGATCTTCTGCACCGCTTGGGCGATGCTCTGCACCAAAGGATGCTCTGGCTTAGTTTTAGGAGCGGACTCCTCCTGGTGCACAATCTCCAGATCGATTCTGGTCCCACTTTGGATTGCCACTTCTTCAGCAATTTCCTGGCAGGCCTGATAGACATCATTGAGATTGTAGTCAGGCAGGACCCTGCAGTCCAGATAAAAAACATCCCTGCCAGGGATGGTGTTTACATTGGGTACGTTGGCCTCTTTCTTGGTAGGCTCGAAAGTAGAACCGGCAGGGCTAAACATTTGATCCTGCAAGGGGAATCTTTTTTGCAAAGAATCCAGGCCTAGGATAAGCTTGGCTGCGGCCCTTAAGGAATTATTGCCTTCACCAGGGGTAGAAGCGTGACATTGTTTTCCCTGGATACACAATTTTAGCCAAAGTAGTCCCTTTTCCGCTACCTCAAGCAGACTGGAATCGGCAGTGCCGAAGTCCGGGACTAGAAACTCATCATCAGAGCTAAATATATGCCCATGATTTTGCAGTACAAAGTCTAGACCGTATTTGTTGCCAGTTTCTTCGTCAGAAACCAAAAGCAGGCCCAGGCTTTTTTTGGGCTGAACACCTAGCTTGATGAAGGCCTGCAGACAGAGCAGGGAAGCCACGAGTCCGTGCTGGTTGTCCTCCACCCCTCGACCGTAGATCAGATCCCCGTCCTGGCGGAGCTGGAAGGGATCGCTGTCCCAGAGGGTAAAATCTCCTGCTGGGACTACATCCAGGTGGGAGACTATCCAAAAGGTCCGAGTACTGTCCCTGCCTGGCAGCACAGCCGCCAAGTTGGGCCTTTGCCCCTGGCTGACCCTGGAGTCAGGAGCTGGCAGATCCTTTACTTCAAGCCCCAGTTCCTGCAGGTGCTGTTTGAGGTAGGCGGATTTAGGGCCCTCTCCAGGGCCTTGATTTTCAGGGCCCACTGCCTGGAAGGCCACCAGTTCCCTTTGCCAGGCAACCAGCTGCTCCTGCTGCGAGTCCAGATAATGGAAAAGGCTTTGGCGCATGGAGAGATGCTATTTCCTGCGCGCGGCCCGTTTAGAGGCCTTCAGGGGGTTGACCTTGACCTGGCCTTGCTTGTCCACGCTGGCTTTGATGTGGGTGGCAAAATTGCAGGCGCCGTGTTTCCATTTGGCTGCAGGCTTGGGATAGCTGGTGCAATATTGTGTGCCAGCGAAATCTTTGATCCGCTCGCAGCCCTGGCATTGCTCAACGATTGGCTCCAGCTTGAATCCGTTCAAGAATACCCCTTCTGGGGTCTGCTGCGCATCCTGAAAGATATCTGTCTTAGCCACAACTGCCTCCATTTGTGGTTTATAGCATTTATTCAAGGTTGCCGGTCTTCCTTTGCCCCGACATGGAAATTAAAGTATAGAATATAGGCTGGCAGCGGATTGCTGTCAAGGAAAATCAGCCTTTAGTCTGCTCAGCCCGCAGAAATTATTCCCTTAAGAAGCCCGAACCCCAAGCCAGAAAATTTTCTCTAGCAAGAATCGCACCAATGGTTGACTATTATCCTCCAGGCATTATTGTTAAATCTGTGCGCATACCTTTTTTGGGTGCTGGAAGCAGACACGAGCTTAGTCAAGGAGCTTTGCGGCTATGAGTGTAGAATACAAGGATTATTATGAGATCCTGGGAGTCTCCAGGGACGCTTCCCAGGAAGAGATATCTAAAGCTTTCAAAAAGCTGGCCAGGAAATATCATCCGGACTTGAATCCCAACAATGAGGAGTCCGAAAGGAAGTTCAAAGAGGTCAACGAGGCCTATGAGGTGCTCAAGGATCCTGAGAAGCGCAAGCGTTACGATCAATTAGGCTCTGATTGGGAGCACGGTCAGAACTTTGAGCCGCCGCCGGGTTTCGAGAACGTCAGGTTTACCTTTGGTGGAGGAGGGCCTGGAGGCTCCGGACAATTTGGCGGGGAATTCAGCGACTTCTTTGAGACCCTGTTCGGAAATCTGTTCTCCGAGGGCCGGGGCTTTCAAGGGGCAAGGGCCGGATTCGGCCAGGATCCTTTCTCCGCCAGGGGCAGGAGGGCTGCTGCCAAAGGCGAGGATGCTACAGCCACCTTGGAGCTCAGCCTGGAAGAGGCGTATAAGGGAGGTCAGAAGACCGTGACCCTGCAGGAAAGGGTGCCTGGGCCAGATGGCAGGCCCAGACTGCAGAACAAGACCCTAGATGTGAATATTCCACCCGGAGTCAGGGATGGTTCCAAAATCAGGCTTTCAGGCCAGGGCTCTCCTGGAATGATTGGAGGCCAGGCAGGGGACCTGTACCTGCAGGTCAAGCTGTTGCCTGATCCCAGATTCCAGGTCCAGGGCAAGAACATCATCTATGAATTGCCCCTAGCACCCTGGGAGGCTGCCCTGGGCACCGATGTGCAGGTGCCTACCCTGGACGGCAGCGTGCAGATGAAGATTCCGCCTGGAACCAGCAGCGGCCAGAAGCTGAGGCTCAAAGGCCGAGGCCTGGGCCGAGGCAGCAAGCAAGGGGACCAATTGGTGCAGATCAGGATCAAAATGCCTAAGGAGATGGGCTCCAAGGAAAAGGAGCTCTGGCAGGAACTGGCCCAGACCTCCAGGTTCAACCCCAGGGGCTGAGACAGGGGATGATCTTGACTGCGCAGCCCAGGCTGCGCAGTTTTTTTTCTGAAAATATACTGTACACAGGAGGTTGAGTTATGGATCTGAATAAATTTACTCAAAAATCCCAGGAAGGCCTCTCTGAGGCTCAAAATATAGCTATCAGGAACAGCCACCAGCAAGTGGATGTGGAACATCTGGCCTTAGCCCTGGTGGAGCAGGAAGGCCTGGTGCCCAGGATACTGGAGCGGGCAGGGATAGAAGTCCAGGCCTACAAAAAGGCCCTGGAGGAGGAGATCAGGAAGTTTCCCAGGGTCAGCGGGCCTGGGGCCCAATCAGGGCAGATATATATTACCCAGAGGCTGAACAGTACCCTGGTCAAGGCCCAGGACCTGGCCAAGCAGATGCAAGACGAATATACCAGTGTGGAGCACATCCTGCTGGCTATTTTGGAGGAATCCGGCAGCACTGGTGTAGGCAGGGTCAACAAGCAGTTCAGGCTGGAAAAGGACCGGGTCCTAAGTCTGCTAAGCGAGGTGCGCGGCAATCAGAGAGTGACTTCTTCCAACCCCGAAACCACCTACGAGGCTTTGCAGAAGTATGGCCGGGACCTGGTGGAGGAGGCCAGGCAGGGCAAGCTGGATCCGGTAATCGGCAGGGATGCTGAGGTCAGGAGGGTGATCCGCATCCTAAGCCGCAGGACCAAGAACAATCCGGTGCTCATCGGGGAAGCTGGAGTGGGCAAGACTGCTATTGCAGAAGGTTTGGCCCAGAGAATCGTCAAGCAGGACGTGCCTGAGGGCCTGAAGGACAAGACTGTATTCGCCCTGGATATGGGGGCTTTGATTGCCGGGGCCAAGTACCGGGGAGAGTTCGAGGAAAGACTTAAGGCAGTGCTCAAGGAGATCCAGGAATCAGAGGGCAGGGTGATCCTGTTTATAGACGAGATGCACACCATTGTTGGCGCAGGCCGCACAGACGGCTCCATGGACGCCAGCAATCTGCTCAAACCCATGCTGGCCAGGGGTGAGCTGCACTGCATTGGCGCAACCACCCTGGATGAGTACCGCAAGAACATCGAGAACGATCCGGCCCTGGAGCGGCGCTTTCAGCCGGTGATTATCGATGAGCCCAGCCTGGAGGACACCATCTCCATCCTGCGAGGCTTAAGGGAAAGATATGAGGTGCACCACGGGGTACGGATCAGCGACAGCGCTCTGGTTATAGCAGCCACCCTGTCCCATCGGTATATTACGGATCGGCATCTGCCGGACAAGGCCATTGACCTGATAGACGAAGCTGCCTCTATGATCCGCACCGAGATCGACTCCCTGCCCACTGAGCTGGACGAGATCAACCGCAGGATCATGCAGCTGGAGATCGAGCGCGAGGCCTTGAAGCGGGAGAGCGACGCTGCCTCTAAGGAACGGCTGCAGAACCTGGAGAAGGAACTGTCTGAGGCCAAGGAGAACCAGGCCCAGCTCATGGCCCAGTGGGAGAAGGAGAAGAACTCCATTAAGGATCTGCAGCAGCTCAAAGAGGAAGCGGAAAAGACCAAGCTGGAGATTGAGGAGGCAGAGCGGCAGTACGACCTGAATCGTGTGGCTGAGCTGCGCTACGGCAAGCTGGCTGAGCTGGAAAAGCAGATTGCCGCCAAAGAAGAAGAGCAGTCCCAGGCAGAGGAAAAGCCCAGGCTGTTGAAAGAAGAGGTTGGGCCTGACGATGTGGCGGAGATCATTTCCCGCTGGACCGGCATCCCCTTGTCCAGGCTCATGGAAGGGGAACGGGAGAAGCTGCTGCGGCTGCCTGAGGTCTTGCATCAGCGCGTGGTGGGCCAGGACGAGGCTGTGGATGCAGTGGCCAATGCTGTGATCAGGGCTAGATCCGGGCTCAAGGATCCACAGCGGCCCATTGGCTCCTTTATCTTCCTGGGCCCTACAGGCGTGGGCAAGACAGAGCTGTGCAAGACCCTGGCCCAGAGCCTGTTCGACACCGAGGAAAATATGCTCAGGCTGGATATGTCCGAGTACATGGAAAAACATACCGTATCCAGGCTGATCGGAGCTCCTCCGGGATATGTGGGCTATGACGAGGGCGGTCAGCTCACAGAGGCAGTGCGCAGAAAGCCCTATAGCGTGATCCTGCTTGACGAGGTCGAAAAGGCGCATCAGGATGTGTTCAATGTGCTATTGCAGATCATGGACGATGGCAGGCTCACAGACAGCCACGGCAGGATGGTGGACTTTAAGAACACCATCTTGATCATGACCTCCAATCTGGGCTCTCAGTACCTGCTGGAGGGCATCACTCCTCAGGGAGAGCTCAGGCCAGGGGTCAGGGAGGATGTTTTCTCCACCCTGCGCTCCAGCTTCAGGCCGGAGTTTTTGAACCGGGTGGACGAGATCGTGCTCTTCAAGCCCCTGATGCAGGAGGAGATCAAGCAGGTCGTGGATCTTTTGCTGCACAGGATCAACCAGCGCCTGCAGGAACGCAAGCTCTTTCTGGAGCTCACGGAGCAGGCCAAGGAGTTCATCTCTCGCGAGGCCTACGATCCGGTTTATGGAGCCAGGCCGCTGAGACGCTATCTGCAGACCCATGTGGAGACCGTGCTGGCTAAGAAGATCATCGCCGGAGAGCTCGGCGAAGGCCAGACAGTGACCGTGGATCTAGAGCAGGACGGCCTGGTGTTCAGGCCCACAAAACAGGAGAACTAATGTCTATTCTGTGCCTGGATATCGGCAGCGGCACCCAGGATGTGCTCTATTTCCAGCCGGGCCGGGAGCTGATGAACTGTCCCAAGTTCATCCTGCCCTCCCCGGCCCGGCTGGTGGAGCAAAGGATTTCTGAGCTGACCCGCAGGGGCAGGGATATCCACCTCTACGGCCAGACCATGGGCGGCGGATTCAGCCGGGCCCTGCAGGAACACATCCAGGCCGGGCTGAAGATCAGCGCTCAGCCCCGGGCTGCCTCCAGCCTGGCAGATGATCTGGAGCGGGTCAGGGCCAAAGGGGTGGAGGTCAGGGAAAGTTGCCCTCCAGGGCAGTCTCCGCTGTATGTGGCGGATTTTGATCCCGGCTTTTGGCGCAGCTTCCTGACCCTGGCCGGACTGAATTACCCGGATCTGATCCTGGCTGCAGCCCAGGATCATGGCTTTCATCCTGACTCCAGCAATCGCAGGGGCAGGTTCAGGCTCTGGAAGGATCTGCTGGAGTCCACCCAGGGCAGGATGCAGGACTTGCTCTTTGACAGCGTGCCTGAGCCTATGACCAGGCTGCAGGAGATCCAGTCTGCCGCAGGCAACTGTCTGGTCACTGATACCGGCTCAGCGGCAGTGCTAGGAGCCTTGTTCGTGCCTGAAGTGCGCGAGCTTAGCCGGAGTAAAGGGGTCTGCGTGCTCAATCTGGGCAACAGTCATGCTATAGCCTTTTTGATCTATCAAGATCAGGTCCTTGCTGTCTATGAGCATCATACCGGCATGTTGGAGCCCAAGGGCCTGCTCCAGGATATGGAAAAGTTCACGCAGGGCAGGCTAAGCGAGGAGGAGGTCTTCCAGGCTGGTGGCCATGGCTGCTACACAAGGCCTGAGCTTTACAGCCTGCAAGCGGACTTCCAGGCCATGTTCGTGCTGGGGCCCAGGCGGGACATGCTCCGGGATCAGCCAGTGCGCTTCCCTGCTCCAGGAGGAGATATGATGCTGGCTGGCTGCTACGGCCTGCTTGAAGGCTATAAGCACAAGTCAGGCAGGCAGGAGCTGTTCTCGGTTGCTGACAAAGGCCGGAAGGGCTGCGGCTGTGGCTGCAAGTAGGGAGGAAATTTCTTTCGCCCCTTGCATGTGCTTTTGTATTGATATCATGAGTATCGACAGCGATTACGACAACGATCACGATTTGCTCTGTCCTCCCCTCGCTGTCGTTGTCCTGGTCGTAATCGATATTTTGATCACACAGAGAGTGAGCGGCGCGCGCCCTTTTCGTTCTGGATCTAGAAAGTCAAGACCTTAAAGCCAAGGAGGCTGAATGTCCAGGCCTACCCAGACCAAAAGCTGGCAGAAGCTGCAGGAGCATTTCCGAGAAGTCCGGGAACTGCACTTGCGAGATATGTTCGACAAAGACCCGGAGAGGTTTGCCAGGTTCTCCCTGCAGGCAGGTCCGGTATTTTTGGATTATTCCAAGAACAGGATAGATGCCCAGGGCCTGGAGTTGCTGTTTGGCCTGGCCAGGGAGATGGGTCTGCCGGAGAAGATGCAGGCCATGTTCACTGGGGAGAGGATAAATGCCACCGAGAACCGCAGCGTGCTGCACGTGGCCCTGCGCAACAGGTCCAGGCAGCCCATATATGTCCAGGGCCAGGATGTGATGCCTGAGGTGAATCAGGTCCTGGACAGGATGGGTTCTTTTGTGGACCGGGTCAGGCAGGGCAAATGGCTGGGGTTTACAGGCCAGCCGGTGCAAGATGTGGTCAATCTGGGCATTGGCGGCTCTGATCTAGGGCCCAGGATGGCCACCAAGGCCCTGTCCGCGTATTCTGGAGCTGATCTCAGGGTGCACTTTGTCTCTAATGTGGACCCGGCCCACCTGGAAAATACCCTGGAAGGCCTAGATCCTGAGACCACCCTTTTTATCGTGGCTTCCAAGTCCTTCAGCACCCAGGAAACCATGTTCAATGCCGCCAGGGCCAGGCAGTGGTTTTTGCAGAGCGCAGTCCACCAGGAGCATGTGCGCAAGCATTTTGTGGCTGTGTCCACGAACAGCCCTAAGGTCAGGGAGTTCGGGATTGATCCGGAGAACATGTTCGGCTTCTGGGACTGGGTGGGAGGCCGTTTTTCCCTGTGGTCTGCAATAGGCTTGCCTATAGCTCTGGCCATAGGCATGGACCGCTTCCTGGAGTTGCTGCATGGCGCGCATGACATGGACCAGCACTTCAAAGAGGCCCCTTTGGAGGAAAACCTGCCAGTGATCATGGGCCTTTTGTCTGTCTGGTATTCGGACTTCTTCCAGGCAGAAACCCATGCGGTGCTGCCCTACAGCCAGTACCTGGAGGATCTGCCTGCCTATCTGCAGCAAGGGGAGATGGAGAGCAACGGCAAGCGCATCACTCTGGACGCAGAGGTGGTGGACTATCCCACAGGCCCGGTTATCTGGGGGGCGCCAGGCACCAACGGCCAGCACGCCTTTTTTCAGCTCCTGCACCAGGGCACCAGGCTGGTGCCCTGCGACTTTATTGCCTTTGCCAGGCAGCCAGGGCATGATGCCCAGCAGCACAGACTTTTGCTGGCCAACTTCCTGGCCCAGACCGAGGCCTTGATGCAAGGCAAGGGCGAAGCAGAGGTGAGAGAGGAAATGCAGGCCCAAGGCAAAGGAGAAGAAGAAATCCAGGCAATATTGCCGCACCGTGTCTTTCCGGGCAACAGGCCTTCCAACTCCATCTTGCTGCCAGAGCTAAGCCCTAGAACTTTGGGGGCTTTGGTAGCTTTGTATGAGCACAAGATTTTTGTCCAGGGAGCGATCTGGAATATAAACTCCTTTGACCAGTGGGGGGTGGAGCTGGGCAAGCAGCTGGCCAAGAGGATAGAGCCGGAGCTGGAGGACTCTTCCCTGGTCCAGGGCCACGACCCCTCCACCAGGGGATTGATCAACACCTGGAAACAGATGTACTGGAGCTAAAACTTGCGTACTAGCAAAGCCCCACAAAGCAGCAGCACCACTCCTGCCACCCGCCAGAGATTGATGGATTGTTGGGGATAGCCCAGCAGCCCGAAGTGATCCAGGATTAGGGATGCCAGCATCTGTCCGGCCAGGAAGAAGGCGAACATAGTGGTGGCTCCAAGTCTGGGGACTGCTGCGATGGTCACTGTGACCAGAAAGGCCCCACAGAAGCCACCCACCCAAACCCACCATGGGCTGCGGGTTATGTCCTCCAGGGCTGGCAGGGGGCTGCGCAGCAGCAAATTGAAGGCCAGCAGGGCCAGGGAGCCTACAAAAAAGGAGGCCAAGGCAGCCAGATAGTAGCTGCGCAGGTATTGGCTGAGCTGGGAGTTGATCCCGGCCTGGGTGGGGGCCATGACACCGGCTAGGAGTACAAGCAGGATGAATACGATCTGCATCGGCTTTCCCTTGGTTCATGAACTTTTGGCTGGGAGGATGTAACTCCAAAAGTCAAAAAGTAGGCAATAATTCCTAACAGAGAGCAGGAAAACTATCTTGTTTTTTTTGTGTTCTGTCGTCTGTCAATTGTGCTGTGTGATTGTGGAATTTCTGTCATGAAACCGGTCTTTGCCTTGCTCACTGATTTCGGCCTGCAGGACCCCTATGTGGGCCAGATGAAGGCTGTGCTGCTCAGCAGGGCAGGGGAATGCAGCATTCTGGATATTTCCCATGCTGTCCGGCCCCAGGATGTGCTCCAGGCAGGATTTTTCCTGGCCTCCAGCTGGCCCTACCTGCCCCAAGGGACGATCTGCCTGGCAATCGTGGATCCGGGTGTGGGAACCCAGCGCAGGATCCTGATCCTGGCCAAGCAGGGACGCCTGGTCCTGGCCCCGGACAATGGGCTGCTTACTCAAGTCATGGACCTGCCAGGAGAAAATCGCTTCTACCTTCCCAAAAATCTTGCCCAAGGGGAAAGTGTCAGCCCAACATTCCACGGCAGAGATGTCTTTGCGCCTTTGGCAGCCAGTCTGGCCCTGGAGAGCTCTTTGCAAGCTCCTGGGGAACCTGTGTCTGCAAGCCACGTAATGCGCCTGGCTTTAGCCCGGCCCGTGCAGCAGGGCAGGGAAATTTCGAGCCATGTGCAGCATGTGGATCATTTCGGGAATTGTATTCTTACCCTTAATCTGGCCAAGTGGTCAACAGGACTGCTGCATTTGCCGGAGATCCTTTTAGAGCAGCCCCAACAGGCCCGGCTATTTCCAGCACAAAACTATAGCTCACTGCCCGAGGGCAGGGTGGGGCTGCTGCCTGGAAGTCAGGGGTTTCTGGAATTGGCAGTGAATCAGGCCTCATGCGCAAAGACCCTGGGTCTTTATTTAGGAGCGGAGGTTGTCTTTCAGCTGCCGGAATAATGATTTTCTGCCAGGCCCTGCCCAGGCTGCATGATCCGGCCTGTAAGGCCTGTCTCGTAGCCGCCCAGGTCCTGGATTTTTTCCTGGAAGCCTGGGCTTTGCAGCAGCTCCAGTACGGTTTGCACTTTTTGTTCCTGCAGGGATTTTTCAGGCAGGACCAAATCGTATCTCTCCCTGGCCAGGGGCACAAAATCCAGGTCCAGGGCCTGGGCTGCTGCTTTTATGCCCAGGCCGCAGTCTGCGGAGCCGGTGAGCACATTCACCGCCACAGCCATATGGGTATATTCCTCCTGCTGATACCCTTGTATCTGTCTGGGGTTTATGCCTTGCTGTTTTAGATGATGATCCAAAAGTATCCTGGTTCCTGAGCCCCGCTGCCGATTTATAAAGCGTACTTCATCCTTTAACAGGTCCTGCAGGCCCTGGATGCCCTTGGGATTGCCCTTAGGCAGGATAAATCCCTGCTTCCGAATGGCCAGATTGACCACCTGCAATTGTCTGTCAGGCAGATATTTTTGCAGGAAAGGGAAATTGAAATCCTGAGTCTCCGGATCAAAGAGGTGCATACCAGCCATATGGGCGGATTTGTTCTGGAGGGATGTCATTCCTGCCATGCTGCCCACATGGGTGGAGGCCAGTCTGATAGGCTCTGCCAGGCCCATGAGCTCGTTGGCCAGCAGATCCAGTATGTTATCGTGGCTGCCCACACAAACCAAAACACTTTGCAGCTCTTGAAAAGGGACCAAGAGTTCGGTGCGCAGCGTTTCTCCGGCGGAGATGCCTTCACAGTCTGCAGGTATTCTGGCAACTCCCTGGGCTCGGCACAAAGATGTTATCAGGCCTGCACCCCGGGCCAAGGGTGTGCCCACCAATTTGTCGTGCACTTGACCTATGCTAAGCCGCAAGAACTCTTCTTGGCCTAGCTTGGAGGGCATTTTTCGAGTCAGGTGTACATCCACCCTGGGCCTTTCCGGTATCTTTAGCCCCCAGACCTGTTGCAGCAGCGGTCGCACCAGCTGCTCAAAGCAGACCACTGCACTGACAGGATAGCCTGGAGCTCCCACCAGGAGCTTTTTTCCAGCCAGACCCAGCAGGCTGGGTTTGCCGGGCATGGCTGCAATGCCGTGTACCAGGATCTCTCCCTGGGACTGCATGACCTGCCTGGTGAAGTCCCTGCTGCCTGCAGAGGAGCCTGCTCCGATAACCACTATATCCGCCTGGCTGGAAAGGGCCTCCTGCAGGGCCAGCTCCAGGGCCTGCCTGTCGTCTGGTACAGGTTTTTGCTTGCTCACGCTGCAGCCCCAGGCACTGGCCAGGCTGCCCAGGACCTGGGAGTTGCTCTCTACCACCTGGCCAGCTCCAGGCTCTGGCTGGTCCTGGAAGTCCAACACCTCGTCTCCGGTAGGGATAAAATGGATATGGGGCCGGGCCAGGACTTCCAGCTCCCAAATGCCCGCGCTGAGCAGGGCTCCAATATCATAGGGGCTGAGCAGGTGATTCTGGGGCAGGATCAGCTCCGTGGCCACTATGTCTTCTCCTATTCGCCGTACGTGCTGCCAAGGGAAGGCTGGTTTCTCTAAGGCCACCTTTTTTTGGTCCAGCTGCTCCAGTTCCTCGATCATAACCACTGCGTCCATATTCAGGGGCAGGGGTTCTCCGGTGTTGACCCAGACAAAATCTGCATTGAGCTCCAAAATCACTGGTGCTCCCTCTCTGGCCTGAAAGGTGTCCCTGGCCCGCAGGGCAATGCCGTCCATGGCAGCGGAATGGAAGGTGGGAGAAGAATATTTGGCGTATACCGGCTTGGCAGTTATCCTGCCTGCTGCCTGACTTGTGGATATTTTCTCCCTGGGTGGCTGGGGGAGGACTTGTTGCAGAGCCTGGCGTGTTTTTTGCATTGCCTGCTCAATAGGCAAAATGCTTAGGTAAATGTTCCTGGAGTTGGACATTGTTTTTTCCTGGATTTTGTTTTATGAAATTACAAGGTTGTCGATGCGTTGCTGGTTTTTGTCAAGATGTCTGGAACAGGCCTTAAAGTCAAGTTTTTGTCATGCCCCAGCAGTTTTATTTTCCCCTGCAACAGCTCCTGGATCTGAGAAAGATGCAGGAGGAGAAGGCCGCCTTGAAGTTGGCCCGGGAAAAGATGCGCATGGAGGCCAAGTCCAAGGAGTTGTGGCAACTGCAACAGGATCTGGAAACGGTAGAAAAAAGGGAGACTGACAAGAAAAATACCTATGCCTGGGAGCTTTGGCTTTGGCTAAGATACAGGGAGCGATTATTGCAGGACCTGGATCAGGTTCAGATCAAGCTGGAAGAGCAGATGCAAAAAGTCCAAGAGTGCAGGGAAGATCTGGCCTCCAAGAGCCAGGAGCTCAAAAAGATGGAGCGCCTCAAGGAAAAGCAGGCCTTGGAACATAAACAAAGGCAAGATCAAAAGGAGCAAAAGGAACTAGATGAAATGGCTGCACTTCTATATCAGAAAAGGGATATTTAAGCTGCTGACAGCCCTTTTGCTTTTGGCTGGATGCAAGTTGGCGCTGTTTGCGGCTTGGTCAGTTCAGGAACTGTGGCTGCAGTCCCCGGATGTCAGGCAACAAGCCAGCTTAGAGCAGGAATCTGGGCCTGTTGAAAAAAGCTCTCTACAGGAGACAGGGTTGATTTCTGGAGACAGACAAGCCATGGCTGCGGATGCCCAGGAGCAGGGAAAGCAGGATCGCAGCGCTGAAAATCTGAGTCAGGAATGGGACAGGCTGCGCCAAAAACAGCAGGAGCTCCAACAAAAGGAAAAGGAGCTCACCCAGCTGGAGGAGCAAATAGATGAAAAACTGGCCAGACAAAAGGAGCTGAAGCAGGAGCTGGAGAACATCCTTGATGAAGCCCAAAGCGTGGAGGAAGGTAAGATTAAGCACCTGGTGGATGTGTATTCCAATATGGAGCCTGAGCAGGCGGCTAATGTCCTGGAGACCCTGAATCAGGATATAGCGGTCAAGATCCTGTCCGGGATGCAGGGCAGGACAGCAGGGGAGATTCTGTCTTTTGTGGAGGCGAACAAGGCAGCCAGGCTTTCTGAGCAGCTGACCGATTTTCAGACTCCGTTTGAGAATTAGGGGCCCAGGCCGTAGGTCTATTTTTTGACATGCTGCCTTATCGGATAACGAAAGCCAAGTTGTCTTCAATAGCTATGATCTGAATATTGAATCACACATCGCAAATATTTTCCAATTTGGGTGCAAATACAACGAGTTGAGATGTGGTGCTAGATGCCCAGATTGAAGCTAGAGCTGGCGTATACAGGAGGGAATTTCCACGGCTGGCAGCTCCAGCCAGGACTACGCACTGTACAAGGGGTTTTAGAGCAGGCCCTGGAGAGGATTTGCAAAGTGGGGGTCAGGGTCTATGGAGCAGGCAGGACTGATGCAGGGGCGCATGCCCTGGGTCAGGTAGCGCATCTTGATCTGCCGGAGAATAAAGTCCATGTGCCCTGGCAAAAGGCTTTGAATGCCCTGCTTCCCTGGGACGTGGCAGTGCTCAGGGCTAGCTGGTGCGATACCGAGTTCCATGCCAGGTTCAAGGCCTTGGCCAAAGAGTATAGCTATACACTTTGGACGCAAGAAGAGTATCTTTTGCCCCAAAGAGAGCCTTTTGTCTGGAAGGTAGGAAAGCTGGACCTGCAGGCCATGCAGGAGGCAGCAGAAGTTTTGCAGGGCAGGCATGACTTTCGGGCTGTACAAAATGTTGGAACCACAGTGCAAAGCACAGTGCGGAATCTGCAGCGTATAGATTTCAGTCCTGGCTTCTTTCCCCAGGAAACCGTCATCCATTTTTTTGCAGATGGTTTCTTGAAACAGATGGCCAGAAATTTGGCATCTTGTCTGGTGGCTGTGGGCACAAGGAGGATGGATGTCAGCTCCTTGCAGAATATTTTGAATTCCGGGCAGCGACAGCTGGCCCCAGCCACGGCTCCAGCCAAAGGGCTCTGTCTGCAAAGGGTATGCTATCCCGAAGGCCTGGGAGGGGATTATGCAGCTGATTGTTGAGCCTGAGGAATTTCAAAATCTTGCGCTACAAGCTAGATGCGAGGGCCAAATGACCTGCCTGGTGCCCACTATGGGCTATTATCATAAGGGTCATTTGAGTTTGATGCAGTGGGCGAGAAGCAATTCTGATCTGGTCTTGGTCAGCTTGTTTGTGAATCCGGCACAATTCGGTCCTGGTGAGGATTTGGAGAGTTATCCCAGGGATTTTGAACGGGACTGTGATTTGGCAGAACAGCAGGGGGTGGATGTGCTTTTCGCCCCTCAGACCGAGCAGATGTATCCTGAAGGTTTCGATACGTGGGTAAATGTGCAGGGGTTGGATAGATATCTGTGCGGCAAAAGCAGGCCCGGGCATTTCCAGGGCGTATGCACTGTGGTTTGTAAGCTGTTGAACTTAGCCTTGCCCAGTATGGCTGTTTTTGGCCAAAAGGATTGGCAACAGTTGGCGATCATCAAGAAGATGGTCAGGGATTTGAATCTCCCGGTGCAGATCATAGGCAGGCCCATTGTCCGAGAGTCAGATGGTCTGGCCATGAGCTCTAGGAATAGTTATCTGGATCCTGAGCAGCGCAAGCAGGCTGCAGGCATTGCAGCCGGCCTGCTAAAGGCCCAGGATTGGGTCTCCAGGGGCTGTAGAAGCAGCAAGGAGATTTTGACAAGGCTGCGGGAGTTTTTTCAAGAAAAAATACCTTCTGGACAAATTGATTATTTGGAGTTAGTTGATCCTCAGCAACTCAGCCCGGTACAGGAGGTTAGCGGGCAGGCGCTGTTGGCAGTGGCTGTCTATCTGGGCCGAGCCAGGCTGATAGATAATATTTTGTTGGAAGGTTGAGTATGGGATGGAGATGTTTTTTGCTGGCAAAGATACACGGGGCCAGGATCACCCAGGCTAACGTGGATTATATGGGCAGTATTGCTATTTGTCCGGACCTGTTGCAGGCCTCCGGGATAGCTCCTAATGAACAGGTGGACGTATACAATTTGGATAACGGCAATCGTTTGACCACTTACGCCATCCACGGAGAACAGGGGCAAATAGGGCTAAACGGAGCAGCAGCTCTGCAGGGCAAGCAAGGCCAACGAGTCATCATTGCTGCCTATACTTGGCTGGAACCCAGGGAGGTCCAGGAGCACAAACCCAGGCTGGTGATTGTGGGCCAAGACAATACGATGCAGTACAGTGAGCCCTGATCAATACTGCAGATGCGAATAGCCCAATGCCTGATGCTGAGATTTAGAACTGCAGATTGAGAAGTTCCCTGATTTTTTGCATGTTTTCCCTGGCCATGTCCTGGGCCTGGGCTGTCCCCTGGGCCAGGATTTCCCTCACTTGATTCGGATTTTGATCCAGCCTTTGCCTCTCTTTGCTTATAGGCTGCAGAAAGTGCTCCATCTCTTCTATTAACAGCTTTTTGCAGTCCATGCAGCCACGCGTGGCCTGGGTGCAGCCTTGACGAAGCTCCTCCCTGTCCGCTTTGGGATTTAAAAGCTGCAGGTACGGGTAGAGGTTGCATTGCTCCGGGTCTCCAGGGTCTTTTAAGCGCATGCGATTGGTATCAGTGAGCATGGACTTGATCTTCTTGCGGATGCTGGACAGGTCTTCGCCCAGGTAGATGGCGTTTTCATAGCTTTTGCTCATCTTCCTGCCGTCCAAGCCAGGCAATTTTGCTGATTCTGTAAGCAATGCCTTGGGCTCTGGAAAAAAATCTTGGTAGAGATAATTAAACCTACGGGCGATCTCCCTGCAGAGTTCCAGATGGGGCAGTTGATCTTCTCCCACGGGCACCATGCTGGCCTTGTACATCAATATGTCCGCGGACATGAGCACAGGATATCCCAAAAAGCCGAAGGTATTCAGATCCTTGGCAGCAAGTTCCTGCTTGATTTCTTTATAGGTGGGGTTGCGCTCCAGCCAGCCCAAAGGAGTGATCATGGACAGCAAGAGATTTAGCTCAGCATGCTCCTTAACTTCAGATTGCAGAAAAAAGATGCTTTTGGCTGGATCCAGCCCTGAAGCCAGCCAGTCCTTGGTCAGTTCTAGGACAAAATTTTTTATTCCCTGGGGCTGGGAGTACTCGCTGGTGAGGGCGTGCCAGTCCGCAACAAAGAATAAGCATTCATGCTTTTTTTGCAGTTGTATCCAGTTTTGCAACACCCCGAAATAGTGCCCCAAATGCAACGGTCCAGTGGGTCGCATGCCTGAAACAATCCTGTGCATATCTGCCATCTGATTTTCCCTGCGGATAAATTGATTGTGGTTTAGAGTTTTTTATTGTTTTGTTTGTCAGCGTATTGGATCTGCTACGTTCTATATAGGCAAAAGCCAAGAGGCCAGTGTATAGATGACTGGAAGCACTACTTTTTGTATTATTCCAGTTAGAAGCAGCAAAATAAGGATAATAAAGCCGTATTTGCTGATCTGCATGTAGCTCTGGGCCAGATGGGGGGGCAAAATGCCGGCTAGTATGTTGCTCCCGTCTAAGGGAGGGACTGGCAGCAGGTTGAACACTCCCAGACCGATATTGACCAAGACTCCTGCTTGGGCCATATACAGCACAGGTTGCACCAGGCCAGAGGCTGAAGAGTTGGCAGCATCTGGGCTTGCCCAAAGCAGGATATGGAATAGCAGGGAAAAGAGTATGGCTAGGATAAAGTTCACTGCAGGTCCGGCCACAGAGACCAGGATCATGCCCTGCCTGGGGTTCAGGAAATAGTTAGGGTTGACCGGTACAGGCTTGGCCCAGCCCACCTTGACCAGGAAGAGGGCAATGGTACCCACGGGATCCAAGTGCTTGATGGGATTTAAGGTCAGGCGGCCTGCGTTTTTGGCTGTGGGGTCTCCCAGGAGATAGGCCACATAGCCATGGGCCACCTCATGGAAGGTGATGGCCATGAGCACAGGCACCGCCAATATGGCTAGTTGCTGGATGAATGCTGCAGGGTCAAACATGGAAGACAGGGCTATCATTATATTCGTCCCAGGGCAAGGAAAAATTCTCTGTATGGAGTATAAGGAAGGGGTATATGGCACAGCTGATCCTGCTTAGGCACGGGCAAAGTCTCTGGAATCAGGAAAACAAATTTACAGGCTGGAGGGATGTGGGCTTGAGTCCCAAGGGAGAGCAAGAGGCTCGAGATGCAGGGAAAATGCTGGCTAAGGCTGGAATCAGGCCTGAGTATTGCTTTACTTCTTATCTTAAACGGGCGATCAAGACTTTGTGGCTTGTGCTGGAAGAAATGGATCTGGCTTGGCTGCCTGTGAAAAAGACCTGGAGGCTCAATGAGAGACACTATGGAGCTTTGCAAGGAATGGACAAGGACTTGGCAGTTGATAAATATGGCCAGAAGCAGGTAATGCAGTGGCGCAGGGGTTATAGAACGCTACCTCCAGCCCTGGAGAAGGATGATCTTGAAAACCCTGCCTTGGATTCCAGATATGTTGAGCTGGCAGAGCCGATCCTGGCTGAGAGCTTGGAGCTCACTGTGCAAAGGGTGTTGCCCTGCTGGCAGCAGCAATTGGCTCCGATCTTGAGTTCAGGCAAAGATCTCCTGGTCTGCGCACACGGCAACAGTTTGCGTGGGCTTGTGATGCATCTGCGGCGTATACCAGAGGAGGAAATTCCTGAGTTTGAGCTGCCCACAGGCTTGCCCATGGTCTTGAGGCTGGACTCAGATCTCAAGCTCCTGGAGAGCTATTTTCTGCAGGAGGGCTAGGGGCCTGTTTTTATAAGTCTGTGGCAAGAGTATAGCTCTAACTGGTCAGGAAACTTTATCCTTTCAGTTTGTTTTTAAGCTCCAGTTCAGCCTGCTTGCGCAGTCTGGCCTTTTGTCTTCGTTGTTCTTCCTGGGGACTTTGGATTGTAAGTCCGGGTACTGGCTGGGGCCGGTCCTGTTCATCTAGAGCCACACAGCAAAAATATCCGCTTGCTACGTGGCGCAGTTCTGCGCTGTAAAGCGCTTCAGCTTCGACTCGAACTCCTATTTCCATAGAGGTCCGACCCACATCGTTGAGACTTGCCAGCAGCCAGAGCAGCTCGCCAACTCTGGCATGGGCCTGGAAGTCCACCCTGCGCACGCAGGCTGTAACCACTTTGCAACGGCAGTGCCTGATCCCGGTCAATCCTGCGGTACTGTCCATGAGACGCAGGATTTGACCTCCGTGCACAAAACCATACCTGTTGGCATGGTGGGTACGCATTATCCGGCTCATCTGCATGCAGCTTTCAGCTACTGTCTTGTTGTGCACAGGCTGTCTCCTAGATTCTGTCGCATCTGATGTCAGCCAGGGCTTCCTCCCAGGAGCTGTCCAGCTCAGAGATAAACTCTTGCAGGCTGTAGCTTGTTCCGCAGGACCTGCAGAACAGATCTGTCTTGATTCAACCCTTTTTTAAAAGTAATTTGCTTGCGCATTCAGGACAGAAGATCGCGGTTTGTCCGGAGCTTGCCTTGGACCAGAAAGACATGAGCGAACTCCTTCATAGCAGGGGTGTAAATGATGTGATATTCAATACAGATTTTGCAACTTACGGTCAACGCTCTCCCGGCTCAACTACGGTTGCCAAACACAGGTAAAGAGCCTGTCAAGCAGTCTGTTTGTCACTGGTCCATGGAGATTTGTTGGTATTTTAAGGATAGTTGACAAGTTGAACATAAGTGCGCATCAGGTAATAATGAAAACAGCAGCCCAAGCACTGCAAAGCTTTTTTTCCAGTCGATTTTCCGGGATAGACAGTTTGAGCCTGGCCAGGCTCTGGCTATGCTGGCCCCAGGTTTTAGGCCCTGAGCTGGCTGAATTGGCCAGACCATTGGGGCATAGGGAGCGGGCTCTTATCCTGGGAGTAGAGGACAGCGTGGTCATGCAGGAGCTGTCCTATTACCAGCAGGATATTCTGGACAAGGTGGAGAATTTTCTGGGCTGGAGACCATTTGACAAGGTCAAGTTGGAGCTGTTAAATAATAGGGCTTCCTTGGACAAAGTGGGCCTGGAGCTGGACTGCAAGGAGAAAGTCTCTACAGCAGAGCTTCTACAGGAGCAAAAGGCTGAGCTAGATCTTGATCCTACTACTGCGGTGGGTTCCTGTTATCAGGCCTATAAAAGGATGCTCTCAGAGCTTGGCTTGCTAAGATCAAGTCCTAAGAACCAGGACCTTAATTCCTAAGCACATAATACAGGAGGATGAGGATGGCTGATAACGAAAATATGACTCTGGAATCCCTTAATCTAAAAAAGCCCTTGGAGAAGATGACCGCTAAGGAGCTGCGAGAGCTATGCATTGAAAAGATCCCGCAGATAACCGGTGCCTCAGGGATGAGCAAAGAGGAGCTGCTGCACAAAATCAAAGACTTCTTTGGCCTCTTGGATGATGAGCAGAAGGGCTCTCCATATAAGGATCAAATACTGTCCATCAAAAGGCAGATCAAGGAGCTCAAAGCCCAGAAGCAGGAGCTTTCTCCTGGGGAGAACAAAGAAAAAGAGCGCTTGCGCAAACGCATCAAGCAGCTCAAGCGGCAAACCAGACGCATGGCTGCCCAATAGAGTTGGAAATTGTTCCTTGACAAATTTTCTTGTATTTCATAAAAATTTCTTTCTGCAGCTGGGGGTTGGTCTAGAGGCAAGACGCCGGGTTCTGGCCCCGGTAACAAAGGTTCGAATCCTTTACCCCCAGCCATTATTTTATTGCGTCCCCATCGTCTAGCCTGGTCCAGGACACCGGCCTTTCACGCCGGCGGCAGGGGTTCAAATCCCCTTGGGGACGCCAAATTATTTCAGCAGGTTATATGTAATGATCTTGCTGCTGAGTGTCCGGACACAAAATGCGGACACAAAATGCCTTTGAAAGCGATCCTTTCAGAGGCATTTTTTATTGGCTCCCTCCGCTCGCAGTTCCAAAGTTTAGCACCTTTGCCTATGGCTCTCCAAAGAGGCTTGCATCTGGCTTGAGCTGCTCCAGGCCCAGTCTCTGTGATGGATCCTTGTGCGTAGAGAGCCTCGCCTCAGCTACCTGGAGGGCTACATGCGCCTGCGCGTGGACCTGGACACCAAGGGCAGGATCATCCTGCACGGCCTGGGCAGGCTGGAGCCCCACCACGCAAAGCGCGCCCTATGGGTCAGGGACACCTGCGACAGGCTGCTGCGGATGCAGCTGGATGCGCTCAAGAGGGGGATACAGCCCTCGGTACGCAAGCTGCTGGCGCATGGGAAGATTGTTATTCGGGGCGGGAGGTATGTCTTGCCTTGAGGTGCGCTCTGATGGAGCGGTTTTGTTGACTTTATTGGCCGGGTGAGGCAGAAAATTTTTGACTTGTAACGTACCAGATAGCCTAAAACCACAGCTTGAGAGGCTTTCGTGTTCCTTGGAAGGTGGTTCCAGCCGTAACAGAGACATCATGACGGCACACAGAGCATCGAATCAAGTCTGTCCCGATCTTCCATTCTTTATGTGCTTCGCATATCGGGCAGGTAAAATCCTGCGGCTAACGAAGCTTGAAAAGATAGTCAATGCAAGCCTGTTCAGTAGAAAACCATTGGTCAAATTCTTGCGACGTTCGAGGATAATCCACGCCGCCTGTCGGATGATTGGGAAATTGGCTTGTCATGAACCGGCTCTATCATAGGGTGAGCGAAGTGGATACCCACTTTCCAAAAATGGCGTTCTAGGGAAGTTTCAAGGCGCTGTTTCGGATTTTTGATGAATAAATTCAGTAAGTTGGATAGGCCAGGCCCCACACCACGGTTTATAAATCCCTGCATTCCGGCCATAAGGGCTTGTTTGTCTGGGGCTACTGATTTCATGTATTTGTCAAAGAGCATATCTGGAATTAGGTATCCATTATCTGTTATTTCAACATCCCTCTAATTCGGAATCTTCCAGGCTCAACAACGGTAAATTTTCCTATAAGCTCAGTACCTTTCTTGATGATAAGTTCACATGCCATCCTGGCCATTGATTTACGAAAGTGCGATGGGTAACGAAAAAAAATCACTCCTGAGATGATTGTACCATGAGCAAATACCCACTCGCCAAAATCCTTGTCTTCAGTTAAAAGCAATCGATTTTCATTTATGGCACTTTGTAACACCACAAGATCGCTCACTCCAGGCATTTCTTCAGCAACAGCCTTAAGCTCACAATTTGCAGCACGCAGACTTCTAACTATGGCAAAATCGCAACTTTCGTCAGCCAGTAACTTTAGCGTCATTACCCTGTTTAAATCCTGTATTCAGCTCAAACCATGGCTCATTGCCTACTATATCAGCAGCATAAAGAACAGCAGCCTGAATCGCCTCTTTGCTTAAATTGGGATAGCCATCCAAAATATCCTCCATTGTGCTTCCTTCACCCAGTTTGCGAACAATTAATTCCACAGGAATTCGCGTCCCCTTGATAACAGGCTTCCCGCGAAGCACATCTGGATTAATATCTATCAAACCACTCATTATCAATTACCTCCTTCAAAATCTCATCGGGGTCGGACGCGTTCTATAAACTTAGGCTCCCTAAGTTTACAAATCCTGCCGGACTCCATTTGTATCACGGAATGGTCTCTGAGACCGTTATCTCTTTCTTGGAGCAAATAAAAAAGGCAATGACAGCTATACGCTACTAAAGCCTCCATCTTTTAGCTATTATGATTTGACAGTGCTGTCAAATGCAATTTTTTTCAGGGGTGCGACATGACACAAGTCGTTCTTGATTTTAGCCCTGCTGACTTTTCAGCCTTATGCCTTGGGCCAGTCGAATGCAATCAATAACCGTGATAGAACCCCCATGTCTGAAGTGGGCACAACGAAGCATGAAAAAATGATTCGGGCAGAGACCCAGTTAAATACCCTGAAGGGGCCCGATTTAACAAGGCAGGCAAGGTCTGCCCCTACGGTTTTAATCGCATACACAGGCATCATCGAAGGTTTGAAAAATAAACGGATTCAGGTTGTGTTTGTAGGGGCGGACCTTGTGTCCGCCCGAAATTGATTCGTGTAATTCCAATTCCCATGAATATCACCCAGCTTCAGGACAATTTGCAAAGGCTATTTCACCAGGAAGACCATCGCCTGGTATTCTGGTTCGATTCAGAGCAGGAGTTCGTGGAGTCCGTACCTGAGCTGGAGCTAGATGGTGTCCAGGTCCTGCACCTGGACCAGTGGGGCTCCCTGGAGCTGAAGATCAGGCTGGAAAGAGAGGATACCCATGGCAAATATCTGCTCTACGCCCCGTTCGTCGAGCCTGACTCGGAGCAGGAAGGATCCTGCTGCCCATGAGCAGCGTGGGGGATATCCAGAGCATCCCTGGGGAGCTGTTTGCCAAGTTCCAGACCAGCTTTTACTCGGATCCTATAGATTCGGTGTTCAAGGGTAACCGTGCAATAAAACCCATTTAACGCTGCCGGCTAGATCTGCTATGGACTGGGGGTGGAGTAGCAGATTCAGAGAATAGCATCATGCCTAGAGCAACCCTCCCCTTCGATCCCCTCAGCTACCTGGAGGGTTACATGCGCCTGCGCGTGGACCTGGACCCCAGGGGCAGGATCATCCTGCAGGGTTTGGGCAGGTTGGAGCCCCGCCACGCCAAGCGCGCCCTGTGGGTCAGGGACACCTACGACAGGCTGCTGCGCATGCAGCTGGACGCGCCCAAGAGAGAGATGCGGCCCTCGGTGCGCAAGCTGCTGGCTCAGGGGAGGATTGTTATTCGGCGGGGGAGGTATGTGGTGCCTTGATTTTGGAGGTGGGGGGCTGGTTTTATTGACTTTATTGGTCGAATGAGGCAGAAAATTAAGAATATATGTTTATCAGGGTGCCGAGGTAGGCACAAGGTAGGGTTAAATGAAAGTTGGTATAACATGCAATTTTGCGTGTTGGGTGGAAACTTTATAATTACTTGTTATGCCCTTATGACACCCAATAAAACAGATGGTGATTAAATGACAAAAGCAATCATTCCATATAAACCCCTTGGTGTTGATTTGCCCACAGAAAATATAGCTTTTCATTCCAAGAGCTTCTCGGAAAATCGAAGCGCTGTGTTAAGTGAATTGCGATGCATTTCGGGTGTGCCGGAAATTGCGAGGAGTTTAAATCAAGATACCATTTATAAATTGGTTTCAACGCCAGAAGGGGGGAAGCTCTTTAAAGATTCAGCAGGTAATATTAAGGGCGTGTTTTATAAAGATGGAAAGATTATCGAACATGCCAAGTTTCAAACCGTCCGTCCATCACTTATAAAAGCGGCGTCAACAGTGGGCTCGCAGGTGCTATTAATTAGTATAGCAATGCAGTTAAACCGAATAGAACAAGGAATATCAAGAATCATAAATGAATTTCACAATGATAGAATATCTGAAATTTTTTCCGGTGTTAACCAGTTTAAACAGGCAATGATGGTACAAGACAATGATCGGCAATCAAGAATGATTGAACATGCTATACAAACCTTGAACTCTGGTATCGAAAAAACGGTTCTGTCTTTAAAAATGCAAATAGAAGATGCGCCAAATACTAAAATAGGATTTTGGGATAACTGGTTTACAAATAAGGCAACAGTTGCGAAAGAAAAATTTGCGCTTGCAGAAGAGTCATTTAAAGCATGTCTTCTTGGCATAAAGACACTTTCTGAGTGCTATGGCACAATAAATGAAGCGAATGCAGCTTCATCAATTCTATTCTCAAAGCTATCGAGCCTTAGATCCAGTGGAATTGAAGCGGCCGTACAAAAAGCGAGATTAATACCAGCTAAAGCAAATAAATTTCCTGAAGAGCCGTGGCTTTCTTTTTTAGATAGAGAATCATCATTTATCGATGAAATTAACAGGTGTCGTTTACTTGCAAATAGTGAATTCGAAAACATTGAAATAGAATTTAAGCCAATAGAACTTATGGAGAAATAATATGCAAAATTGTAAGAAATGTGGACGTCGTTTGAATGAAGGCGAAAATGATTTATGCCCTGCGTGCAAATCTACAAAGTCGCATAAGATAAAGAAATTGGGTGAAATCTGCATTGGTGTCGCTGCTATCGTCGTTGCGTTTTTGACTGGTGGCAAAGGTGGCGGAAAGGCATAACAAAGCAAATTAACTCGGATGAAAATTATGCTGCGTTTCATTTGCACCGGTTATTTGCAGCGTTCCCCGCGGCTCCGCCGCCGGGAATCGCGGCGCTGACTCCGTCAAGCGTCTTGCCCCGTCGCTACGCGCCGGAACAAGCCACTTGACCCGACTGCGCGCGCCGGCTGTGAACAGGCCTCTGGCCTGCTCACAGCCGTCGTGCTCGCGGGTCAGCGCCGCGATTAGCAGCGGAAGGACATGCAAGCCATGAAGCTCTATTCCTACATCTTGAAAAACGACACCGGGTTCTCGCCCAATCCATTCTGGGGTTGCTGTACGCTTGCCAACTGTAAGCCCACAATTCGACGTACGGCTGAAGTGGGAGATTGGATCGTCGGGCTCAGTCCAAAGGCCAGAGGGAATCGGGTGGTCTTCGCCATGGAGGTCGATGAGATTCTCGATTACGCAACTTACTTCCACGATCGCCGTTTTTCCGACAAGATACCTGACTACACCAGAGCCGAAGTGGTTTGGAAGACGGGGGACAACATCTACAAGCCACTACCGGATGGCGATTTCCACCAGTTACGCTCCATGCACTCGCACGGAGACGAAGAGAACCCCGAGACGAAGGCTCATGATTTGGGTGGTGTGAATGTTCTCGTAGCGAGGAGGTCTCACTACTTCGGGGCTTCCGGGCCGGAGTTGCCGCCATACTTGGAAGAACTAAAGGTGGGGCGGGCGCACAAGAACCGGTTCTCCAGAGAGACTATTGACGTCTTCCTGGAGTTCATCTCATCGTTTCCTCAGGGGGTCAGCGCACCACCCACGGAATGGCCGAGCAGTGACATGTCATGGAGGCAGAAGGCATGAAGCTGATTCTCAGCAGAAAGGGCTTCGACTCAGCTTCAGGTGGGGTGCCAAGCCCAATCTTTTCGGATGGCCGGATGCTTTCCTTGCCCATTCCAGACAAGAAATCGGTTGTCACCTACGGGGAGATACAGTACGAGGGCGGCTCGATTGGCCCGCTTGTGGAGGAACTCACTCGAGGGCGTGTTCCCTCGAAGTACGGTGCCCATATCGATCCAGACATCGTTCGGGAGAGCCTTCCCCGAAAACAAGGATGGCGACCAATCTTCGGACAGACCGGCCAAGCACAAGGTCACCTTCGGAAGTGCGAAGTGGGAGTTGGCGATCTCTTTCTCTTTTTCGGTCTTTTTCGTGGCGTAGAGAGCAGCAATGGGATCCATCACTGGGCCTCCAATAGCTGTCCACGTCATGTACTTTGGGGGTGGCTCCAAATCGCCGAGACTCTGCCGCTCGGCGTTGCGAAGTCTACTGAGTGCCATTGGGCGGAGTACCATCCACACTTCCATCGTGGAAGCGACCAGAACAATATTATCTATGTGGCGCGGCACCACCTCGCAACCGACCGCACGGCGGAAGGAGATTTGCCGGGTGCGGGGGTGTTTCCAGAGTTTTCGCGTGAGCTGCAATTGACTGCGCCCAACACGGACGACATCAGCACTTGGGAACTTCCGGGATGGTTCCATCCCGGGGAGGGGCGAACGCCCCTGACATACCATTCCGACCCTGGTCGATGGGGGAGAGTCGGCTCACGTTCAAAGCTGAGGACTGTGGCACGAGGACAGGAATTCGTGCTCGACTGTGATGAATACCCGGAAGCAATCGACTGGGTTTCGGATCTGATTATGGAGCACGGAAGGATATGCTAACAAGTGTGTGCTTCTGCGCCGCACCGCCGCCTCTTTGCTCAGGCGGTCCGGCGCAGCAGACAATGTTGTTTCGCATCGGTGTACCACCGTTAACGGTCCAGCGCACCCAGCAGCGCCTCAGGCGGTCAGATAAGGTAGGTGTCATACGAACGCCCCTGACCGCCTGCCACGCTGCTGACCAGCGCTGATCCCCATAAATCTCTTCCCTCCCACCACCCCTCGGAGGAGCTCCAGCAAAGACCTAGGTGTGCCCCCGGCCCGCAGACGGACCGGTGCCACACAGACAGAATTCAAACATCCAGCTGTAACAAAGCCTTACGGAAAATAGCGGTATGCCGCTCCTGGCACGGCTCCTTGCAAGGCCCGCCCGGCACAGGCCAGGTTGCAGGATCAGC
>CAZBUB010000005.1:0-81175 GCA_964494985.1 uncultured Desulfohalobiaceae bacterium
CGAACAGGTGCACTAAGACTGGCCTAGGGATTGGGGTCTCAGTGAGCTTTGGCTATTCGGCTAAATGCCTTTGAGAGATGCCCTGTAGACGGTCTATAAGCTGGATGTTTTTAAATTTTCCAGTTTTTTGGGCCTGTTCGAACTCTTGGTGCCCTTGCTTGGAGCAGGCC
The DNA here is from genome assembly GCA_964494985.1 of uncultured Desulfohalobiaceae bacterium. Classification (GTDB taxonomy): domain Bacteria; phylum Desulfobacterota; class Desulfovibrionia; order Desulfovibrionales; family Desulfothermaceae; genus CAZBUB01. The sequence goes on from CAZBUB010000005.1 coordinate 171, forward strand.
TGGCAGGCCTGGCGAGGGATTTCCAAGCCCAGGCAGTCCCTGGTCTGGCTGGAGTGGCTTTCAATCCTGAGTAGGCCTGGGCAGTTGTCGCAGTCCAGAAGCATCTCCCTTTGCCGCTCAGTGATATAGGCGGTATCATAAAAAATCTCTTTACTGCGGATAAAGTAATTGTCCTGTTTTTCTCTGCTGATCTGCCCTTGGGGAGGGGTAAAGTAGTGCTCTAAGCTGACCTGGCTTAAGCGCTTAATATAGTCTTGAATTCTAGACTCCTGTTGGAGGCTGGCTGGATCAAGGTCAGGCTCCTGAACGTAGCTGTAATCCAGTCCGGCCATGGCCAGGATAATGCCCAGATTGACATACGGCAGCGCTCCTTGGATGGAGTATCCGCCCTCCAGGACAGCGATATCAGGATTTAGCCAGCTGTTAAGCGTAGCATAGCCCTGGGCTGTGATGTTCATGTTGGTTATAGGGTCGCTGAAATGGTTGTCCTGGCCCGCGGAGTTGATAATGATTTCAGGCTGAAAATCCTGCAAGATGGGTAGGATCACATCCCTGGTTACCTGCAGAAAGCCTTCATCGCCTGTGTTGGGAGGCAATGGGATGTTTATAGTTTTGCCTAAGGCTTTTGGTCCGCCAAGCTCTCCGGGAAAACCTGAGCCTGGAAATAAGGTCCTGCCATCCTGGTGCACTGAGATATACAACGTGTCTGGATCATGCCAGTATATGTCCTGGGTACCGTCTCCGTGGTGGCAGTCAGTGTCCACAATTGCCACCCTGCCCACATGAAAATGGCTTCGCAGATGCTCCAGCATGATAGCTTCGATATTTACATTGCAAAAACCCCTGCCGCCATGGACTACCTTCATGGCATGGTGCCCTGGGGGGCGTACCAGGGCAAAGCTTTTGTGTTCTTGGCCCTGCATATAGAGCCTGCCGGCCTTTATCGCCCCTCCAGCAGCGATCAGATGGGAGTTTGTGAGCTTAGAGTCTGTATGAGGGAAGCAAAAATGTACCCTGCGCACATCATCCAGCTCAGCCTGATCAGGCTTGTATTCCGTGATGCCAGGAATGTCGAAGATCCCTTCTTCTTTGAGCTGGTCCATGGTGTACAATAGCCTTTCCTGCCTCTCTGGATGAGTGGGGGAGATGGCCCAGTCAAAGGCTGGGAAGAAAACTACGCCCATGGGATTTACAGCTCTTTGCATACGCACCTCACAGAGTTTTCATAGTCCGCGCAGATGCCAGGCTTGACCTGACACTTGACCCGGATGTCTTGACCCACCTCGCAGAAGTCCTTGATCATGTTCATGGCGCTTTCTTCAACTATTTCGGCCTGCTGCAGAGGAATCTCCCAGTGCAGATTCTCCTTTAAGTATTTGCACAGTTCCTGGAGCAGCTCCTGTTTGGCCTGATCCAGGCTATAACCAGCTTCAATGCTGCGTTTGATGCCAAAAACCGGGATGGAAAGCAGATGTTTTTCAGTGTCTGCGAAAAGCTCAGCCTGCTGAGTAGGCCTGGACAAGGCAGCGCCTAAGGCATTGGCCACTTCGCAGTGTTCTGGCACTGTAGCTGGAAGACCGAACTCTTGACTTAAAAATGGGGCCAGGACCTGTGCCGGGCCTCCCATCAGGTAGAGCTTCTTGGGTTTGATCTTCTTGTATTCTAAAAACTCATGCACGGTATATACTGGTCTTGCATTGATCAGATCCAGCATCTCCTGGGTTTCTTGCCTGATTTTCCTGCAAGCCTCATCTACTACCTTTCTGGAAATCTCTTCGCAGGAGACGCAAAGCTGTTCACCTAGGGTCTGCATGCCCTGGATGGAGGCCTGGATGTCCCCGTACCTAAAACTCTTCAGGCAGTTCAGGGCATCCACCAGAGTGGGGGCAGGGCCTCCCTGGGCTAGGCAGGTGCCCATCCTTTTAGGGCCGATGCACAGGGCATCATCCAGGACGCTTATTGCTGAGTCACCGCCCAAGCCAATGGATTTGCTCTTCATGGCCCTGACCAGGGTAGGCCTGTGGGCCACTTCCACATTTTCAGGCTCGATCAAAGGATCGCCTGCTGCGAATACTCCTACATCAGTGGTTGTGCCTCCCACATCCAGAAGCAATGCGTCCTCCTGGATGTCGCATAAGGCCATAATGCCCATGATGCTAGCAGCTGAGCCAGAAAAAATGCTCTCCACAGGAAGCTTGCTGGCCAAGGTCAGAGGCATGGTACCTCCGTCAGCCTTAAGGATGTTCAATTCTGGGTTCAGACCCATGTCCTGTAGGCTGTGGTATACGCTGTGGGCAAAATCATTGAATATGGGCCAAACTGCGCTGTTGTAATACGAAGTGGCTATTCTGCGCGGAAAGTTAAGCTGCCCAGAGAGCAGATGCCCTTGGGTCAAGAACTTGCATTTGTCCTGCAGAAGATCAGCCAGCTGCATCTCATGTTTTGAATTGCGAGGGGAGAATTTACTGATTACGGAAAAGACCTGGATACCCTGTTCAAGGAATTTTTGGATAGCCTCCCTGGCCTGCCCGAGATCCAAGGGCTGGATTTCACTACCTCTGTGATCCAAACCTCCAGGCACCAGGGCATACTTGTCTCCCAATTGGAAGTTCCAGGGATCGATGCCCGGTCCTGCACTGACCAATACACCCACCTCTGCCAACTCATCCTGGACTATAGCATTGGTGCATAGCGTGGTGCTCAGGTTAAATCTTTCCAAATGGAGATCTCCGTGCTGGGAGCGAATATTTTCCAGGGCCGAGCGAATGGAGTGCAAAAGGTTCCCATGCTCTGTGGGCACCTTGGCCCAGGCCTTCAGACCGGATTTATCCACTAGAACTGCATCAGTGTGGGTACCTCCCACATCAATCCCCAGGATCATAATCGCCTCTACTGTAAGTGTTTTTTGTGTTGTCTTTAGCCAGCTATACTATTCACGAATTCGGGTGTTTGGTCAAGGGCTGTCCAAGGGTTCGGCTTGGTCCAGGTTGATAAGTGTAAAGCCATGCCTTGCAGGCAGCTTTGGCTTAGTGTATCCAGAGGTCAAGTCCCGGAATTATCTAATTGAGAAAGGAGCATGACTCATGCAGGAAAAAGAGATGCAGGTAGCCATATTTATCGGCAGTGCCTCGGATAAGGACAAGATGTGGCCTTGTTCAGAAATATTTCAGGAACTCGGCTTAAGCTTTCGCTTTACTGTGGCTTCTGCGCACAGGACGCCAGAGCGAACTGAAGCCTTGATCCGGGAAATGGAGGCCTCTGGCTGCCAGGTCTTTATCTGTGCCGCAGGCATGGCTGCGCACCTAGCAGGGGCAGTGGCAGCTAGGACCCTGAAGCCGGTGTTGGGAGTACCTTTGGACGCTTCCATGCAGGGTTGGGATGCCCTTTTGTCCACTGTGCAAATGCCCCCTGGTTTTCCTGTAGGCACCATGGCTGTGGGCAAGGCTGGAGCAAAAAACGCAGCCTGGCAGGCAGCCCAGATCCTGGCTCTGCAGGATAAAGACCTGGAAGGGAGGCTGCAGCAGGCCAGAAGTAAGATGCGGACAGCAGTGGAGGAGGCAGCGCAGGAGCTGGAGCAAGAGATGCGGGGTTGATGGATCTGGGATTATTTTGCCCCGCTATGACCAAAGCCTCCCTCCCCTCGTTCTGTGTGATTGAGGGCATCTACATTTTTGATCCTGGCCTGGCGAACAGGCAGGAATAAAAGCTGAGCGATGCGCTGGCCATGGTTTATGCTTTGGGATTGATTGGAAACATTTAGCAGGGAGACCTTGATTTCTCCCCTATAGTCAGGATCAATGACCCCCACACCCTGGGTGACAACCAGGCCCTGTTTGGTGCCTAATCCGCTGCGGGAGTAAATGAAGCCCGCATAGCCAGGAGAGACGATCTCCAGGGCTAATCCGCAACTTAGAGTTTGCTTGTCTCCGGGTTGCAGACAGAGGCTTTCATCTTCCAGGCAGGCTCGCAGATCCAGGCCTGCGGAATATAAAGTGGCGTACTGCAGGGGATATTGATTCCACAAGGGATGCAGATATTTGACTTTGACTTCGATGCTATCCAGCATGAAAGGCTCTCCTTAGTTGAAATGTGTTGGCTTTGCTTACCTGGGCTTAAGCCCAGGTAAATTGAGCTTGCTTTTTGTCCTGCAGGCTGGCAAAAGAGCAGCTTTGCTTAGCCTGGGTAAAATTGCAAGGCTTCGGGGCTAGGCCTTTTTTGGGAGGTGAAAGCCATGCAAAGTCGCACTGAGCGCAGAAAGAAGCGCATCAGGGCAGTTTTGGAGAAAAGACAGCTGGATTTGACCCTGGTTTTGGACAATATCCATGATCCGCACAATGTCTCTGCTGTACTGCGCAGCTGTGACGCCTTTGCAGTGCCTGAGGTCCATTTGTACTATACCAAGCAGAGTTTTCCCGCTCCGGGTAGAAAAAGCTCGGCTTCAGCTATGAAATGGATCCAGATCAAAAGGCATGGCACTGCCCAAACTATGGTGGAGAGCTTGAAGACCCGCGGTTTTCAAGTGCTGGGCACAGGCTTTGGTTCCGAAACTGTACCTTTGCATGCCTGGGATCTGAGTGTGCCTACAGCAGTGGTGCTGGGCAACGAGCATCAGGGGTTGAGCCCGGAGCTGGTCCCTTGTTTGGATGGGGAGCTGTATATTCCCATGCAGGGCATGGTGCCCAGCCTCAATGTATCCGTGGCTGCAGCAGTGATTTTATACGAAGCTTTCAGGCAGCGAATGGACAGGTCAGATCCAGGGCAGGGCAGGTATGACCCCCAGACCCTGGAGATGATGTTTGATAGCTGGTGCAGGAAATAGGCCAGGAGACTGGTCTGTGTTTTTTAAAAATCCAATTTGGGATGCTTAAAAAGTATGTCCGGAAACACGATCGGTCGTCTTTTTAGATTGACCACCTTTGGTGAGTCCCATGGCCCAGGCCTGGGCGGAGTCATAGATGGCTGCCCTGCAGGGCTGTCCTTGGAGCAAGAGGAGGTGCAAAAGGAGCTGAACAAACGCCGGCCAGGCCAAGGCTGGGCCAGCACCACCCGCAATGAAAAGGATCAAGTGCATCTTCTGTCAGGCCTGTGGCAAGGGATGACCACTGGCACGCCGATAGGATTCTATGTGGCCAACGCCGGACATGAATCCAATGATTACGAGCACTTGCGCGATGTATACCGGCCCGGGCATGCGGATTATACCTATGAGGCTAAGTACGGCATTCGAGATTACCGGGGCGGAGGCCGGGCCTCAGCCCGGGAGACCGTGTGCAGGGTTGTAGGCGGGGCAGTGGCCCAGAAGCTGCTTGTAGAGCAGGGCATTGCAGTTACTGCCTATACCAGGAGCTTAGGCGGCATCGAGGCAGAGGTGATCACTCCTTGGCAGGCCCAGGACAGGGAATATTTTGCTCCTGATCCATCGGTGATCCAGCCCTGGAACGCGAAAGTCCAAGAGGTGCGCAAGTCTGGAAACAGCATTGGCGGAGTCGTGGAAGTTCAGGCTGTAGGGGTGCCTGCGGGTTTGGGAGAGCCGGTGTTTGACAAGCTGGATGCCAGGTTGGCCTATGCCCTGATGGGGGTAGGCGCGGTCAAGTCTGTGGAGATAGGCGCGGGCAGGGAGGCGGCTGAGCTTTTGGGCAGTCAGAACAATGATCCCATATTCAAGTCTGGATTTAAGCAAAACAATGCTGGCGGAATCCTGGGCGGGATATCCAGTGGCCAGCCTTTGCTGGTCAGGGCCGGGATCAAACCCATTCCCTCCATAAGTCTTCCCCAGTCTACAGTGAACAGCAATGGGCAGGAGATCTCCCTGCAGATTAAAGGCAGGCACGATGTCAGCGCCATACCCAGGATAGTGCCTGTGCTTAAGGCCATGGTCTGCTTGGTCCTGGCGGACATGTGGCTATTGCAGCATAGCTCCAGAATCTAGGCCGGTTCCTCAAGCTAGGCATTCGTTACAGGAGCAAAGGCCCAAGCAGCAATCCTATGTGCGCTGATCCAGCTCAAAAAAGCGGTTCCACTGGCATGATCTGGGGGCTGGCCTGGCCCCAGCTCCTGATGATGTTCTTTCATTTTTGGATCGGGTTTGTGGATGTCTATGTGGCTGGCAGGCTCAACGAGCAGGTCCAGGCTGCCCTGGGCATCATTACCCAAGCCTTGTTCTTTTTTCTGATAGTGGCCATGGCCCTGGCTAATGGGGCTGTGTCCACAGTCAGCCAGTCCCTGGGAGCCCGCAAGTACTTGAGGGCCCAGCGATATATTGGCCTAGCCCTGGGGCTGGTGTTCGGCGCCAGCCTGTTTCTGGCTCTGATCAGTCTGGGCATAAGAGATATCTTTTTGGACCTGATGCAGGTTCCTCTGGAGATCAGGGAAGTCACTGACTACTTCCTTTGGGTCTACCTGTTGCTTTTGCCTGTCTATTACCTGTTCGTGGTCAGCAATGCAGTGTTCAGGGCTCAGAAAAGGGTGCACATCCCTCTTCTGGCCATGATTATCAGCACGGTGCTGAACACCTTGGGGGACTTCGGCCTGGGGCTGGGCTTATGGGGTCTGCCTCAGCTGGGCTATCCCGGCCTGGCTTGGGCTACGTTTATCTCTGTGGCCTGTGGCTGCCTGTTTAATCTTATAATACTTTACAGGGCGGGCTGGCTGAAGCTATCTGCCTTTCCTCCCTGGCGCTGGATAAAGAAGGGCTTGCCCTATCTGTGGAGCGTGGCCTGGCCTGCAGGCCTCATGCAGGCCCTTTGGCAGACAGCCTTTTTGGTGTTATTTGCCATCACTGCCAGTTTGCCCCAGGGGAGTGTTACCGCCCTGGCTGCACTGACCGCTGGGCTTAGATTGGAGTCCATTTTGTTTCTGCCTGCGATAGCCTTTAATATGACCGCCTCCATTTTGGTGGGGCATTATTTAGGGGATGGGGATTTTGCCGGAGCCAAACGGATTGGTTTTAAAATCTGGGCCTTGGGCTGCGGGTTGATCACTGTCTGCGGCGGGCTGCTCTGGATCTGGGCTTTCGCCCTGGCCAGACTGCTGAGCCCTCTGCCAGAGGTGCAGGCTGAGATAGTCAGTTATCTGCATTTCAATATTCTAGCCATTCCTTTTACCGCAACCAGCCTGATCCTGGGAGGCGTGTTTATTGGAGCCGGGGCCACCAGATACAATATGCTGGCCATAGGGGGTACGGTCTGGTTAGTGCGATTGCCCCTGGCCATGCTACTGGGCCATTATATTCTGGCCAGCGCGACCGGAGTCTGGGCAGCTATGCTCATTTCCCAGTGCGTGCAGGCCAGCCTGATGCTGTACATATTCCAGCGCTGGGATTGGTATCGTTTCAGCATGCAGGCCAAAAAGATGCTTAAAAGACAAGCAGGAGCAAAAGAGCATGCAGCTCAGTTTCCAGAGCCTGTCCCTGACAAGGCAGGCAGAGTATAGGCGCATTTTTGGGCTTACCCCGCAGAAGGCTTCGGATTATAGTTTCCTGAATCTTTGGGCTTGGCGGGATATCTATCAGCTGGAGTGGGCCTTTGACCATGATCTTGTCTGGATCAGGCAAAACAGCCCTAGGCAACTGTATTGGGCTCCAGTAGGAGACTGGCAGGCAGTGCATTGGTCCAGCAGATTCCAGGAGCTCCAGCTCCAGGATCAGGAGCTGATCCGGGTGCCAGAGGATCTGGGCCGGATCTGGGAGGAAAGCTTCGAGGGGCAAATGCGGCTGGAGCAGGATCCAGAGCAGTGGGACTATATCTATTCTGTACAGGATCTGATCGAGCTGAAAGGAAATCGCTTCCACCGCAAGAAGAATTTGCTGCGCCAGTTCATGCGCAATTACAACTTTAAATATATTGAGCTGGATCTGGAAAAGGTGGATAAGGCTCTGACCCTGCAGACAGAATGGTGCATGTGGAAGGATTGCGAGGATTCCACTACTCTGGAGGCGGAGAATCAGGCTATTTTGAATACCTTCCTGGACTGGAGCAGGCTGGAAAATATTTTGGGAGCAGGACTGGAAGTGGACGGAGATATGGTGGCTTATACAGTGGCAGAGCCTTTAGATAAGGAAACCATAGTAGTGCATTTTGAAAAGGGCTGCCCCAATCACAAGGGGATTTACCAGGCTATGAACCAGATGTTCCTGGCCAACACAGCCAAGGACTTCAAATTTGTGAACCGGGAGCAGGACCTAGGTGATCCAGGTCTGCGCAAAGCCAAGGGATCCTATCACCCCCTGGGCTATCTGCGAAAGCTGGCGGGCAGGATCCAGGGCCAGGATTCTTAAGGCATTCATTCCTTTAAGGGGCTTAAAAGCTCCTCTGCCCAAGTGAAGTGCAACCCGATGTCCCGCCTGATGTCCAGCCTGTTGCCCTGGGGCTCCTCCCGGGGTATGACTCGAATCTTTTGGGAGTCAAAGGCCTGTAAAGCACGCTGGCGAAGTCTCTGGGCTACTTGGGCCTTGCTTCCTTGTTTTTGTACCGAGCCGCTCAGGTTCAGGTAGGCCACCCGGGTGCCGTCTGAATAAAAGCCCTTTTCCTGGTCATAACCCATGGCAGAAGGCACGAGCTGGATATTTTTCTTGACCAGGTAGGAAAAATCTATCTGCATGGGCTCGAACTTGGTCACGCTCCAGGGATAGCCTTTCTGGTTGTCCGGCCCTCCTGGGCCTGTGACCAGAGCCAGGCACAGGGAGATCTGCTCCTGCCTGACCTCAGGGGGGACCTGGTGCAGCTGGCCCGTAAACATGGCCTGCAGCATGGGGCCCAAGTTGCGCAGTCTCCTGACCACAGGCTGGAACTCAGGCTCTCCTGGGCGGATATTTATTTCGCAGACCCTAATGGCTTTGGGCTGCAGCCGGTTTTGTGCATCCAGGCCAAAGGAGACAAAGCAGCCAGGATAGAGGACGCAAGGCCTGAGCATATTTTCTTTGCGCATGGCCTGGATTAAGGGTTCAGCCAGATCTGTGCGCACCAGCTGCAAAAGCTCTTCTGACTCCAGGGGATGGGGAGAGATACTGCCCATGCCGCCGGTGATGGGATTTTCCCTGCCCGGAGGAGCTGCATAGCGCTCCGGGTAATCCAGGGCTGTGGGCAGGATCTGGTAGTGGCCCTGGCTGTCTACCAGGATAGTAAAGCTGATCTCCACGCCGGACATTTTGGCCTCCAAGAGCAAAGGCCACTTCCTGTTCTTGAACATCTTTTTGTAGCTGGGCTTATAGTCCTGTATAAGCTCCTGGTAGACTTGCCTGATGTCCCAGGTGCTCTGGATCAGCCTGGCTCCCTTGCCCCCCGCGCTATAGGGGTATTTGAGCACTGCCCCACCATACTCGTGGATATATTCCAGACAGATTTGGCAGATGCGGGCATAGTCCTTGGCGTCCACTTCAGTCCAGGCCGGGGCTACAGGCACTCCTGCCTGACGACAGAATTTTTTGCAGGCTATCTTGTCCGCTTCCAAGAAGGAGCCAGACTGGGTTAGACCTGCAACCCTGTCTCCCAGGCCAGCTTTATCCATATCATCCACCAGCCCCTGGAAAAGCAGAGCCTCTGGCAGAGGGAAAAGATAATCCAGTTTCCCCTTCTGTATGGCCTCTGTAGCTTCCCGGGCGTAGTCTGCTGCAGAATTGCCCTGGGTGGGTATGAATTCTACAGGCCAGTCCATATGTGCTTTTCCAGCGAAGACTGGCATTGCTGGAGTCCCCCTGAGGACCAAACCCTGGTATTGGTCAGAATGGATTTCACTTTTGGCAGTGGAGACCACCAGGGCGCTCAACAGAGTCCTGGCGTCAGTTCCGGCGAAGCCTATCCTGCAGCCTTGATGCATGCCTTCTCCTTGGTATTAGAGCTCGATTGTAAGGGCTTTCGTTTTGTGTCCTTTTTGAAACAAGAATAATGGTGTTTAACGTGAGGCAATGCCGTAAGCCTCAAGGCAAAATCTTCACCTAACCTGAAGAGCCTTGTTTTGCAAGCTAAGGCAGGTGGAGATTCATATTTGATGCTGGGGGTTTTTTAGGTAAAAAAATAAAGGAATATGAAGCATTTTTTAGCTTTAGAGCTACAATAGACTATAATTCTCTTTGAATGTCAATAAGTGCTGTGAAACCACAAAATTTGCTATTGCATTTCAGGCAGCTATGAATATGATGCCTGCTTGTTAGCACTCAGTCTAAGCGAGTGCTAACAAGGGTAAGGTGGAACAGGCCGAGTTTTCAAGATTTAAAAAATACAATGGAGGTTGGGAGTTATGAAGTTGAAACCCTTGCATGATCGTGTGCTGCTCAAAAGGCTGGAGGAAGAGGAAAAGACCAAGGGTGGAATCATCATTCCGGACACTGCCAAGGAAAAGCCCATCAAGGGTGAGGTGGTGGCTACCGGTCCGGGCAAAATGAGCGATGACGGCAAGCGCATGGAACTGTCTGTCAAGCCCGGAGATCAGGTTATGTTCAACAAGTATGCAGGCACTGAGATCAAGATCGAAGGCGAAGAGCATCTGGTCATGCGGGAAGATGACATCGTGGCTATTATTGAAGGCTAAGTACTAAAAACTCAAACAGAATAATCAGGAGGTGCAATTATGCCTGCTAAGGATATCAAGTTTAAGGAAGACGCCAGACAGGCGATGAAAAGGGGAGTGGACAAGCTCTCTGATGCAGTCAGGGTAACCCTGGGCCCCAGGGGCAGAAACGTGGTCCTGGAGAAGTCCTTTGGCTCACCGACCATTACCAAAGACGGCGTGACTGTGGCCAAGGAAGTTGAGCTGGAGGACAAGTTCGAGAACATGGGCGCCCAGATGGTCAAGGAAGTGGCCAGTAAGACCAGCGACATTGCTGGAGACGGCACAACCACAGCAACTATTCTGGCCCAATTCATCTACAGCGAGGGCCTGAAGCTGGTCACTGCCGAGCGCAATCCCATGTCCGTGAAAAGAGGCATTGACAAGGCTGTGGAAGCAGTGGTCAAGGAGCTTAATTCCGTGAGCCACTCCACCCGGGAGGAAAAGGAGATCGCCCAGGTGGGGACTATCTCTGCGAATAATGATCCCACCATTGGCAATCTGATCGCTGATGCCATGAGCAAGGTGGGCAAGGAAGGCGTGATCACTGTGGAAGAGGCCAAAGGTCTGGAGAACACCCTGGACATCGTGGAAGGCATGCAGTTCGACCGCGGTTATCTCTCCCCCTATTTCGTCACTAACTCCGAGAAGATGGTCTGCGAACTGGAAGATGCCCTGATCCTGATCAATGAGAAGAAGATCTCCACCATGAAGGATCTGCTCCCAGTTCTGGAGCAGGTGGCCAAGCAGAGCAAGCCCCTCTTGATCATTGCCGAGGATATCGAGGGCGAGGCTCTGGCTACCCTGGTGGTGAACAAGCTGAGGGGTACATTGCAGGTCTGCGCTGTTAAGGCCCCTGGCTTTGGCGAGAGGCGCAAGGCCATGCTCCAGGATATCGCTATTTTGACCGGCGGACAGATGGTATCCGAGGATGTGGGCATCAGCCTGGAGAATGTGACAGTGAACGAGCTGGGCCGGGCCAAGCGCATTGTGGTGGACAAGGAAAATACCACTATTGTAGACGGCGCAGGCTCCTCCGAGGATATTAAGGCCAGGGTCAAGCAGCTCAGGACAGAGATCGATGATACCACTTCAGACTATGACCGGGAGAAGCTGCAGGAGCGCTTGGCTAAGATCGTGGGCGGCGTGGCTGTGATCAATGTGGGCGCTGCCACTGAAAGCGAGATGAAGGAGAAAAAGGCTAGGGTGGAGGACGCCCTGAACGCCACCCGGGCTGCTGTGGAGGAAGGCATTGTGCCCGGCGGAGGCGTGGCCTTTGTGCGCTGCGTGGGCTGCCTGGACAATGTCAAGCCCGCAGACGAGGACGAGGCCGCAGGTTTGGAAATCGTGCGCAAGGCCCTGTATGAGCCCCTGCGCCAGATCTGCACCAATGCCGGCTTTGAAGGCTCCTTGATCGTAGAAAAGGTCAAGAACGACAAGGAAGGCTATGGCTTTAACGCAGCCACAGGCGAATACGAAGATCTGGTCAAATCCGGGGTTATCGATCCCAAAAAGGTGACCAGGATTGCCCTGCAGCATGCCGCTTCCATTGCTTCCCTGCTTCTGACCACAGAGGCTGCCATTGCTGAGAAGCCTGAGGACAAGGATAAAGGCGGCGGCGGTGGCGGAATGCCCGGTGGAATGGGCGGCATGGGCGGTATGTACTAACGCCCTCTGTCTAGAACGAGCAATAATCAGCAAGGCCGGATTCCAAAATAGGGATCCGGCCTTTTGGTTTCTAAAGCAGGCTTTGAATGAGGTTCTTCCTGCTCCATTCCCCTCTGGTCATGTATTCTATTGGTCTTTTACGGGGAAAAATGCTGGAGACGATGCTATTGATTCCCCAGCCATTGTCCTTGAGCTGCCTGGCCCTTTCCTGTACCTGGAGCAGATGATCCATTTTTTGGCGCAAAAGCTGCCTGCCCCGGGGCTGGGGTCCAGAGTGGCTGCAAAACAAGAGCTCGAAATCCAGGCCAGCCAAATAGGTTAAGGTCTGCAACATGGCTGACATATCCTCTTCCCAAAAACCCAGCTCAGGTTTGGCTCGGACAAAGACATCCCCGCTGAAAAGCCAGCCTTGGTTTTGTTCCAGGAAGACCACATGGTCCCGGGTGTGCCCAGGCGCTGGTATGACCTGCAGACAATATTTCTCTGTGCAGATTTTTCCAGGGAGAACGTGGGCCTGGAATGGATGCCTGGTGCCCCAAAACAGCTTTCTGTACAGGGGCAGCTTGATCCTTTGGCATGCCAGGTGCTGGCTCTGCGCAGGCATCAGTATCTGGGTTTGTTTTTCTGCCTGCAGCCAAGCAGTCAATCCACTGTGGTCCTCGTGGTAATGGGTCAAAGCTGCTTGTGCAATGTGCTGTTCCTGGTAAAAAGGCATAAAATCCTTGCGCAAGGAAAAGGGACCGGTATCCAGGAGCAGACCATCCAGGAAGAAGCTCCAGACAGGGATGGATGTGCCCAGGAGCGAAGCCTTGCTGCCCAGACAAAGCACCTCCTGCTTCTGCACTTTTCGGGGCATATGTCTTGCCTATAGTAATTTGGTTTTAGCTGAGTTCGTGAACATACTTGCTGAGCTTGAGGCATAGCCTGGCTTAGCCTGAATCTTGAGGCTTGCCTGTTGCGGCTTGCCAATGGCACTCTTGAGGGGCATACAATTTGTTAGGAGGTTTCATGCCTGAATACACTGGAATAAATCATTTGGCCTTGGTTACCCCGGATATGCAGGCCACTATCAGATTTTGGAGGGATCTTTTGGGCTTGCGTCTGGTGGTTGGGCTGGGCTCTAGGGGATATAAACATTATTTTTTCCAGATTTCTGGACAAGACCTGGTGGCTTTTTTTGAGTGGTCTGCGGTGGAGCAGATAGCGGAAAAGGACCATGGCGTACCTGTACAGGGCCCGTTTGCCTTTGACCATGTCTCTATTGGGATTAAGGATTTGGAAGGACTCTGGGAGCTCAAGGACCGCTTGGATGCAGCGGGATTCTGGGTCTCTGAGGTGGTGGATCACGGCTTTATCTATTCCTTATACAGCTTTGATCCAAACAATATCCCTATTGAGTTCAGTGTGCAAAGTCCTGAGCTGGATGTGCGCAATACTCCCTGCATGGCAGACAAAAGCCCCTGCCCTGCAGTCCTGGAAGGGCCTGAACCGCAGCCCGGGCACTGGCCTGAAGTCTCCCAGCCCAGCCAAGAGGAGGATAAGCTGATTTTCCCTGGAGAGGGCAAAGAGCTCAAAGAAGCGGCTGTCAGGGGCTGGCCAGGAACAAAGGGCAAGGGTTAGCTCTGGGAGGCTGGCCAAAGCTCAGTCGCTGGCTCTTCCCCAAAGCGGGAGTGGGAAAATTTCCTCTGGCTCCTCTCCTCGGGCTGGGTGACGATCACTCGGTATTCACCGTTGAACCATTTTCGCTGCAGGAGTCTGTCCTCGCAGGTGGCCATTCCTTTTTTCTTCAAAAGCTGGAAGAATTCATCCTCATAGGTGACCTGGCCGAAATCTATGCTGGTCAGATATTTCAGCTTGGGCTTGATAAACTCTAGAAAAGGGGATCTGGATTGGAACATGGTCTGAAAAAAGACGACCTTACCTTCAGGTTTTAGCCAGGATCTGGCCTGGTCTAAGGCCTTCTCCTGTTCAGGCAAAAGCATAAAGCTCATGCTGAACAAGACATAATCGTACTTTTCTTCTGGTGCAGGGCAGTAGTTGAACACTGACTTGTGCAGCACCTGCAGTTGTTCCTGTAGTTCATAGCGCTCAATCAGCTTGCAGCAGTGCTTGATATAATTCAGGTTGATATCCAGGCCAGTGATCTGCAGGTCCTTTACCTTGATCAGATGGTGGTAGTTCTGGAGCATGACCCCATTGCCTATGCCCACATCCAAGATCTTGGTCTCTGGGGCAAAGAGCTGCAGGCAATCCTGGTAGCATAGTTTGGTCACATCGCTGATAATCCAATTATAGAGACTGTTGAACATGGCTGGTTTTTCCTGTGTGTTTAGTGGTGGTTGCTTTGCACCGTTCAGTTCTGCGGCAAAATCAGGGATATCTCATCCAGCAAAGCAGTTTAAGCATGACCAGATAAATTCTACACCTAACACACCAGGACAGGGATTGCAAATGTAAGTCCTTTTTTGCCCCCTGTGCAGTGAAGATTGAAGCCTTGACAAGACCTAAATTTAGTATATGTATTACTGAGTATAACTCACCATAATTGCCGAACATTGCTTCCTGAGCCTCTGGCTGGGCCAGGATTTTATTCCCTTAAGAATCAGTAATTATTCACCACATTCTGTGCTCGAAAGTTGGGAAATGATAAGACCAGGGCCCGGGGATTGGGCCAACAGGCTCAAAATGTTTGAGCGAGTTAGAATGCGTTAATCAAACCATGAAATCTTTTTCAACCCTAGAGTCAGCCATGTTCGCACAAAATACTCTGGAGGAGCAAATCCAGAATTTTGATTTACGTATTCTTGGGAGCGAGTTTTTTGAGTCCTGTTGGCCCAATCTCCGGGCCACTAGATAAGAAGTTGTTACTATGGTGAACAGTTACAAGAATCATTGAGTTTTTGCATAAGGAGGTTAAAAGGCGCATGAAAAGGGTTTTGTTTTTTATAGGCACCAACATTGCCGTGTTGGTGGTCTTGAGCATTGTACTTAGTCTGCTTGGGGTGAACCGCATCCTTGATGAGCAGGGAGCAGGTCTCAATTTGCAGCATCTTTTGGTCTTTGCTGCTGTCTTTGGCTTTGGTGGAGCGTTTATTTCCTTGGCCATCTCCAAATGGATGGCCAAGCGAATGACCGGGGCCAAGGTCATAGAGAGCCCCAAAAGTGCCGCAGAGTCCTGGCTGCTGAACACGGTGCGCAACCAGGCCCACAGGCTGGGAGTGGGCATGCCTGAAGTGGCGATATTTGAATCTAGGGCCCCGAATGCCTTTGCCACTGGAATGCGCAGGGATAAGGCCCTGGTGGCGGTGAGCAGCGGCCTGTTGCACTCCATGAACCAAGACGAGGTGGAGGCGGTTCTGGCTCACGAGATGAGCCATGTGGCCAATGGGGACATGATTACCCTGACCTTGATACAGGGAGTGGTGAACACCTTTGTGATCTTCCTGTCCAGGGTGGTGGGCCATTTTGTGGATCGGGTCATCCTGAAGAACGAGGAAGGGCATGGGATCGGCTTTTTTGTAACCACCATAGTAGCCCAGATTGTGTTTGGTATTCTGGCCAGTACTGTGGTGCTCTGGTTCAGCAGGCAAAGGGAGTTCAGGGCTGATGCAGGAGGAGGCAGGCTGGCAGGCAGGGAGAAGATGATCTCCGCCCTTGAAAAGCTGCGCAAAGGGGCCCAAGAGCCCCTGCCGGATCAGATGGCCGCATTTGGCATTAACGGCAAGCAGCAAGGACCAGGCTGGAAAATCCTGTTCATGAGCCATCCTCCCCTGGAGCAGCGCATTCAGGCCCTGCGCCAGGACCGCTCCCCTGATCCTGGATTTTCTGTTTCCTGAAAACGTTAATTCGCCAGTTATACGGCTGCAGGACAAAATTCCTGCAGCCGCTGTATAAAATCCTGCTGGTTTCGGTAGAGGATGCAGTGCAGGCCGGCCATCTCGGCCCTTTGGACATTGCCGGGATCATCGTCAATAAACAGGGCCTGATCAGGTCTGCAACCCAGCCTTTGCAATACATGGGTGAAGGTTGCAGAATCCGCTTTGCTAAGGCCCAGATGGTAGCTGTTGAAGACCTGATCGAACAGGGTAAAGAAATCATGCTGGGCATTTAGCTGATCCAGCCAATCCACCTGATCGCTGAGGATGGCTACCCAGGTACCCGCGGCCTTTATGTTATCTACCAGCTTCAGCATCCAATCCCTGAGCTGAAAGCGGCTTAATATTTCCTGACGCCAGACTTTGTCCTGGCCGCAGAGGCCGGGGTCCTGCCGCATTCGATTCCAGAACTCCTGTTCACTGCCCCTGCCCAGCAGATAGCCACTGGAGTAAATATGCTCCTTGGCCTTTTGCAACACAAGGTCCGGCTCAAGATTGTTCCAGCGGGCAATCTCCTGCAAACCTTGGGCAAATCCTTCCTCTGCCAGTACCCCGCCGAAATCAAACAGTATCCAGTTTACATGACATGATTTTTCAGATTGCTGCATAAATACCCCTTGTTTCAAGTCCTATTGCATTATTGCTTGAGCAGTATTTGCAGGTTATACTATGTGTTGTTGTTAGGAAAGGTTTAAAGATCCCAGCAATCTTAATAAAAATCAAATAGTTTAAAACCAGTTCGTATTGCTATGCAAGTCCTGGATTTTCAGAATCTGGTGCATAAAGGCCTATTGGAGAAGGTCACCAGGCAGCATCCCTTCCATCCGGATCTGGCCTCCAGCATTAAAACTTTAAGCGTATACGAAAAGGATCAAAGGGGCATCAGGATTGAGATGGACGGGCACAGAAACGTCTATCTGACCATCCATCCCATCTTGCGACCTGGCAAAAGAGACGCCTATATCCTGTACCACGAATTCGGGCATATTGCGGACAGGCTGCATCCGGATTTCGGCTATGAGCAGCAGCAAAGGCTGGCCTTGAGCCCTGTGCAGGAGGAGTGTTTCCTACAGCTGTGGAATGTGTACATAGACACCAGGCTGCAGGAGCAAGGCCTGTTTTGCCTTCCTGCAGGGGGAGAAGTGGAGCTCAGTGTGGACGGAGTAAGGTACAGGCTGCCCAGGGACGAGATCAGTACCTACCTCCTGGAGGCGGCAGCCCACCTTTCCCAGCGAGGTATACCCAAGGCCGGATCCCTGGTGCAGTCCATCTGGGAGCACCCCAAGCGCAGACTGACGTTCCAAGATCTCTTGGATCCCATAATGCGTTAAGTGGGTTATTTCCCAAAAACATGCTTTTGGTGTCAATTCAAGGATATTTGTGCAGATTTGCGTTACTTCTTTTTCCAGGAAGAGGGATCGTGAATCCACCCTAAAAAGGCACTGATCTGTCCGAATTAGGTCTCTACCGCCGTCCCTATAAGAAGACTATGATTTGCCTACAGGCCTGAGTTAGAAAGAGGTGCTGCAGTGATGTCTAGCAGGGGCCAGCGGCGCTCGCCCCTTTTGTGGCGTTCACCATTACCTGTGTTGCATATTCACAGCATGGGGTCTTATCTGGGCTCTATTCCGGCAATGGAATAGACCTTCTCACCAGGTACCTCCTCCTGCTCAAGAAGCACATTTGCCAGCTCGTCCAGGGCCTTTCTATGTTCGCTCAGGATCTCCTTGGCTTTTTGGAAAGACTGCTTGAGCAGGGATTCCACCTCCTGGTCCACAACCCTGGAGGTGCTTTCGCTGTATTCCTTGGTCTTGCCCAGCTCTTCCCCCAGGAAGACCTCCTGGCTGGTGCTGCCCAGGGCTATATGTTCGAATTGTTCGCTCATGCCCCATTCCAGAACCATCCTGCGGGCCATTTTGGTGGCTTGCTGGAGATCATTGGCTGCCCCGCTGGTAGCGGTCTGGAATACCAGGTCCTCAGCGCAGCGCCCACCCATCATTACCGCCAGACGGTCTAGGAGGTACTCTCGATGAAAAATATACCTTTCCTGTTCCGGGAACTGCTGGGTGGCGCCCATGGACTGGCTCCTGGGCACTATGGAGACCTTGTGTATAGGGTCTGCATAGGGCAAAAGCGCGCCTACGATGGAGTGCCCAGCCTCATGGTAGGCCACCATGCGTTTTTCCTCTGGAGTAAGCGCCAGGCCATGGCGCTTGAGGCCCATGAGGATTTTGTCCCGGGCGGCCTCTATATCCCCTTGATTGATGGTCTGCCGCTTGTCCCTGGCAGCCAGGAGCGCGGCCTCGTTGAGCATATTCTCCAGGTCAGCGCCTGAGAAGCCAGGGGTTTCCCGGGCCAGCCGCTCCAGGTCCACATCTTGATCCAGTTTTTTGTCCCTGGTATAGATTTGCAATAGCTCCTGACGATCCTTAGTGGTAGGCAGATCCACCACTATGCGTCGATCGAACCTGCCGGGCCGGCTTAAGGCAGGATCCAGGATATCCGGCCTATTGGTGGCGGTCATGACCACTATGTTCTCATTGGCCTCGAAGCCGTCAAGCTCTGACAAGAGCTGGTTTAGGGTCTGCTCCCGTTCATCGTGGCCTCCACCCAGGCCTGCTCCGCGTCTTCTGCCTATGGCATCCATTTCGTCTATGAATATAATGCAGGGGGCATTCTTCTTGGCGTCCTGGAAGAGGTTGCGTACCCTTTTAGCGCCAACACCCACGAACATTTCCATGAAGTCCGAGCCAGTAATGGAGAAAAAAGGCACGCCTGCCTCGCCTGCCACAGCCCTGGCCAGCAGCGTTTTGCCTGTACCAGGGGGGCCCACCAGCATGATCCCTTTGGGGATCTTGCCCCCTATGTCCTGGATTTGCACTGGATCCTTGAGGTAGTCCACCACCTCCTGCAACTCCACTTTGGCTTCGTCTGCCCCGGCCACATCATCAAAGGTGGTCTTCTCCTGGCTTTGGTCATACTGCTTGGCCTGACTCTGGCCAATACTGAAAATTCCTCCTCCCTGACCCTGCATACGTTTATACTGGGCAAATACCAAGCCTGCGATCAAAAGCAGGGGCAGCATGGAAATGATAATATACCAGAAAAAGGGGTTGGCTTCTGGTTCGGTGTTGACCTGTACCCCTTGGTCTTGCAGATCCTGCATTAAGCTCTCTTCTCCAAACGAGGGAATGTAAGTCAAAAAGTCCTGGTAGGATTGTCCTTCTGAGGTAGCTTCTTGCTTGAGGCTGCCTTCCACCTTGTCGCCTTTGACCGTGATTTCCTGCACATTGCCTGCTTCCACCTGCCTTAGGAAGTCACTGTAGCTGATACGGGTGGTGGCCAGTTGTTGGGAAATGACGCTCCAGAGCAAAAATCCCAAAAGTAAGGCCAGGATAATTATCATTTGTTTGTTTTCCTTGAAATATTGTTGGACCATATTTCTCTCCTAAAAATGTCTAGATACAGCTCGTTGTAAATCAAGCTTGGCCGTGGCAAGTACTCTCACGCAAAAAAGGATCATGGATTCATGTATCTTGAAGGCCTGATCTGACCCAAGGGATACACTCTGAAGCGATACAAACACTATTGTATATGAAAAAGGCCTTCTTTTCCAGAAGGCCTTTGAAGGCTTTTTTCTGCAGACTATGGCTTTCCAGCCTAGCTAGTCCTTGAGCTCCCAAGCTTCCTGTTCAGTTAAAGTGTCCATGCTCATGTTCCAACAGGCAAGATCACCATCTCCGGCCTGCTTGACCTCTCCCAGGTTTCCGCACTTGGTATGTCTGAAGCATTCTTCTTTTCAGCCATATTTTCAAACCTTTAGATTGTTGGTCCTGGTTCAGATATAAACATCCTTTAAGGAACAGGACAGACTGTATGACGAGATAGATGCTCGTAACCTGCATCCCTCAATAAATGATGATCCTTGCCTGGACTGTCAAGGAAGACAAGCTGATGAAAATTGGACCTTGGTTGACAAAATCTCTCCCTTTGAACTAATGCTTAGGTACAATGAGTATGGATTTGTTCTAAGCTTTGTTTACTTTCTGGTCGGTATTGATAGGGTATATGCCAGTTTTTTCTTGCCTTCATTGCATGAGCATCAGAAAAATAAGGAGGGGGAAGCTATGCGCAAGATTTGGTGCTTTGTTGCTGTGGCCATGGGTGCGGCGATGCTGTTTGCAGTCCAGGTGCAGGCCCAGCACCTGCAAAAAGCTGATGAGGCCTATGCAAAAGGGGACATGCAGAATCTGGAAAAGGCGATTGAGCTCTATGAGCAGGCGCTGCAGGAGTCTCCGGAGAGCTTTGAGGCCAACTGGAAGCTGGCCCGGGCCTACCGGGACTATGCCTTGAATGCCCAGCGCAAGGATCTGGAAGGTTGGAAAAATATTTGCAAAGAATACGGACAACTGGGAATGGAGTATGCTGAGAAAGCCAGGGAGCTGAATCCTGATGCAGTTCAGGGCCATTATTTCTACGGCTTATCAGTAAGTGTATATTCTGATTCAGTGGGCATTGTCAGCGCAATAAGTCAAGGTCTCAGGGGCAAGACCAAGGATGCCCTGGAAAAGACTTATGAGATAGACAAGCATTACAGGGACAGTACTCCGATCATGGCCTTGGGCAGGTATTGGCAGGTGGTGCCCTGGCCCTACAGGGATCGAGATAAAGCCCTGGAGTATTATCGAGAGGCCCAGGAGGCCATGCCTGAAGATTCTCCATACCGGACTGAGCTGCAGGTCTATTTGGGCAGCCTGCTTTTGCAGATGGGCCAAAATCAGGAAGAGGCCAAGCAAATGTTGCGGGAGGCAACTCAGGCTGATACTGGATACTTTGACCAGTATTTTAAGCAAAAGGCCCAAGAAATATTGCAGGAACACGAATAAAGAGAGGAGCAAGCCAGCATGAAGGCAAGCCCGTGCTTCTTGCACGGGCTTGCAGCGAAGACAGCCCTTGACAGGCTCTGGCTGGGGGGCATGGTTTTAAAGTTACTTGCTGGCCAGGATATTCAGATCCAGGATCTGCACTTGGTGTGCTCCGCTGGCCAGATCCTTAAGGTCAAGGACCCAAAGCTGGTTCTGAAGCAGGTGCAGATAGGCTGTGTTATCCTTTATGCATAGGGCCAGGGCCTGCCTGGGCAGTTTGAAGCTTTTGGATTTTCTGGGCTGGGCAAGGTCACTGATATCCAGGATACGAAACTCCCGGGCCTGGTTTACCAGGAAGATTGAGTCTTCAGCCAGGGCAGCCACTGTGCATTTGCCGATGTTTATGCTGGCCTGCAAGTCAGGACTTTCAGGTGCAGAGATGTCCAGGATATGCATTTGGCCTTCCTTGGTGGTCATGTACAGTCTGTCCTGGGACAGTCCCAGGGCAAGGGGGCTGGCCCGCAAGGGCAAAATGGCAGTTTTGATGGGCAGGTCTGGATCCTGCAGGTCATAGACATGCAAGGTTCCGTTGGACCCGGCGACATATGCGTAGCCTGCAGCCAAGAGCATGTCCTTGACCAGGATAGGCTCTTTGAAATTTGCGATTTGCAAGGGCTGAACCGGATCGCTGATATCCAGCAGCACGAGCCCCTCCCGGGTAAGTTCAGCCAGGAGCAGATCGCCAAAGGCGCTTAGCCTTTTGATCTTGTCCTGGAAGCCTTTAGGACTGCCTAGGAGCCTGCAGTTTTGAGGATCCTGGATATCCAGAACTAATAAGCCCTGCTCGCTGACAGCAAGATAGGCATGTCCCTGGGCAAAGGCCATGTCAGTGACATTGTGAGAGGTTTGCACGCACTCTTTGAAGATAGCTTGCTCAGGGGTATGGAGATCAAGGAAGCTTATCCCTGTCTGGTTCTGGGTAAGCAAGGCCTGCATTCCTTCCAGATGCATGCAGGACATGCCAGAGACTGTGGTGCAAAAGGCCAGGCCAGGAGTTGGCTTGACTAGGTCAGCCCACAGCAGACTGGTAAATGCTGCCAGAATGAAAATAAGCAGATAATGTTTGCCCCTTCGCATAACCCTACCCTCCTTTTTTGTGCTAACTTACAGGCTGTTGCTAGAAGTATACCTAGGCTTGGCTGTATAATAGCAAAGGGGCAGTCACGGATAGCTCACTGATTGCAGCAAAATTGTTAGGGCTGCAGTTTGTGCAGCAGAGTCTGCAGCCTGGAGCAGGGTCTTTTGCCTGCGGCAGCCATTTTCCTGCTGCAGCGGATGGCCCAAGCTTCGGCCAGAGCAGGTTCCTGCATAGCCAGCAGGCATGGAAAGAGTACCAGGTACAGTTCTTCCTCCAGCTCCATTATTCCCAGGGCCTGGGTAATACGCTTGGCTGCAGCAGCGTGCTGGCCGCGCTCTTGCAAGAGCTTGGCCAGAGTGAGCACCAGGAACAGGTAGTCCTGCTGGAGGCGGTTGCGTGTGTTCCTGGTCCATTCCAGCTCAAAGTCCTGGGGCAGGAAGTGGCCTTGATAGAGGAAGAAGGCTTGGTGCAGCAGATTTATTTCGAAGCCGGTCTTTATTTCTGGCCAGTTAGTTGCTGTGCCTGGGCCTCTCAGGATTGTCCTGCGCAGCTTTCCCTTAAAGCTCCAGGCATCCACCCAGACGCAGGAAGGGTTCAGACAAGCCTTATTTTCTTGGACCAGGACTGTGTCCTTGCTTTGCAATAGACGACGCAGCCGGTACAAGGCAGTGCTCAGATCGCTGTGGGCCCGATCTCCCTCTGCCTCTGGCCAGAGCAGATCTTCCAGGTACTCCATGCGCAGATAAGGATCCTCCAGGCTCAGCAAGGCCTTGAGCAGCTCCAGGCTTTTCTTTTGGGCTTTGGCCTTGAAAACAAGGGGCAGGTCTTTGATCAGGATATTGAACCTGCCCAGGGTATAGACGCGAACCAGCCAAGGCCATTTATCCCGGGCAGGATCTGGAGAGTGCAAAGGGCAAGAGCTGCTGGCGAATATATGCCAGGCCTTTTTGAGTAATACATTGCTTTGCTCCGGCGCTGAAGTCTCACAGCAAACCCCAAGCCAGTACAAGGCCCAGGGGGCAGCCTCCAGGATCTCCTGGGGCAGGGCCTGGAGCCATTTTTGCAAGATCTTGGCCTGGCCCTGATCCAGCATTGCAGGGGCCTGTTTCTGGATCAGGTTCAGCAGACTTTGCCAATCCTCAGCCTGGGTATAGAGCCTCGCAGCATCGACGTAAAACTCTGCTCCCTGCATCAGGCGGGAGGCCTTGTGGCAAATCTGTTTTATCTCCTGGCCGGAAAAGGTCTTTTGGGCAGTATGCAGTAAAAACTCCCTGAATAGATTGTGATACTCATAATGCGCACTGGAGCCCTGCCGCAGCAAAATGAACAGGTTGTTTTGGAGCAGATAATCCAAGAGTCCCTTACAGTCCGCAGTGTTGGTCAGATTTTGGGCAACCCTTAGACTGAATCTGGGCAAAAAAGCAGTGCGCAGCAGGAAGTCCTGGATCTTTGGCTGGAGACTCTGGAAAAGCTCCTGGGCCAGGTAGTGGTAGAGGTTTGATTCTTTGGCTCCGGCCCTAAGCCCTTGGGCCAGCAGGATCAGCCCGGCTGCCCAGCCCTGGGTCTTGTAGTGCAGACTGCGCAGCTCTTCCTGATTTAGGCCCTTGTGAGCTAGAAGCTTTTTGGATTCGTGCAGACTGAATCTGAGCTGCTCCCAGCCCAGGAAGGATATCCGGTCCTGGGCCAACAGGGCAGCAAACTCTTTCGGGGGAGCGCTTCGGCTCAGCAGCAGGGCATTTGCCCCAGGAGGCAAAAGTTGCAAGGAATGCAGCAAAACCTGGAGCAGATCTGTGTCTTCCTGGATGATCTGGAAATTGTCCCAAACCAGGATGGGATATTGGGGTAGAAGACTGTAGAGGCTGCGGAAAAAGCTGCGGGCAAATTTGATCTGATCCGTCTCAAAGGGCTGAAATACGGGCAGCTCCGAGATGCTGCGACCCAGGCAGCAGGCTGCAGCCAGGCCCAAGTGCTCGAAGAAAAAGCCGGGTTCTGTATCTTCCGGTTCCAGGGAGTACCAGATCCAGGGTCTGCTCCTTTCCTGCAGATAGCCAGCAGCCAGACAGGTCTTGCCTGAGCCCGGGGGGGAGCTGATCCAAAGCACAGGCCTTTTCAGCTGTTGATCCATGAGTCGGAAAAGACGTTTGCGGGGCAGAACATAGTAAGTTCTGGGCGGGCTTAGCTTGGCAGGAACAGAGTGCTTATCCATTTGTCAAATAGCCTTTTGCTGAACCTTGGCGTCTTTCAGCTAGCACCAGGGGGTTAAGATCAAGGCACTGTGAGAGGACTCAGAGATTTGTCTGTATCAACATTTGCTGTGGATGATGCCAAAGGCATGTTTTTCATTCATGCAGCAAAAAATCCCATCTGTACCAAGAGCTTGCCTAGTGCGGACTTTTGTAAAGGTCATCATGGGTAATAATGCGTAGGAGCTTGACTGCTGAGGTCCAGTCAGGATCTTCAGAAGAACTGGAGGCAGTAGGTTCAAAGGCAATTCAGTACTTCTTGTCGACACGAGCGGACCATGCTCTTGGATCGTTGGCAATGCGCTCAAGATGCAACCCAGGATGGAATGGGTTCTCTTCCAGCAAGTTAAAGCAGTTGGCTGTTTTCTGGACCAGCTTTTTGTTGCTCTTCAATTTTTCAAGATCAGAAGCAAACTCTTTACTCGGTATCAGTTCCGGCATGTACAAGCTCCTGGTCAAACCACTCCGGTAATTGGCCTGCTTTAGATGACCTTGCTTGCTCCAGCTTGGATAAACCTGCAGCGTTAGCTTGATCGACCGGTAGATCTGAACAGGATACAGAATGATTGCACCCCCTGGCTCTACCTTAAGCTCCAGGCAGGTGCCAGGAGCGATTCCGAGATCTTTTCGCACCGAAGCCGGCAAGCTGATGCTCCCTCTTTTATCTATTGTGACCAGCATACACTTGTCCTGCAAGCTTATTTCAAAAGTTGAGTTGGTTTTGATTCTTTATCTGAGAATCTGAACAAAAGGACAAAATGTCAAGTACAGCAAGGAGGCAGGTGTTATAAGATGTTGAATTTTGTTACTTGAAATTTTAAGATGCCTGATTAGTGTTAATACTGTAAACAGCCTAGTCCTTTTTGTCTGAGCCTGCTCAAGGCCAAAGCTCATGTTGTGCAGTTAGGCAGTTAAAGCAAAAATAAATTAAGGAGCAGAAAATATGACAGCACCCAGCAACCCCATGCAGATCTATAGTCTCTTGGAAAAATCCGATTGCGGGCAGTGTGGAGAGCCCACCTGTCTGGCCTTTGCCGCTGCCGTGTTCAGGGGGCAAAGGAGTCTGGCTGAGTGTCCACGCCTGGACCCGGAAACAGTTCAGCAGTATGCAGGCCAAGAGGCCAAAAAATCCGGGCCTGAAGAGGATATGTACCAGGCCATGCATGAGCTGCAGCAAAAGGTGCCTGGCCTGGATCTGCAGGAGGCTGCCCAGAGGACAGGAGGCCGCCTGACCCGGGACAGGATCACGGTCAAGGTCATGGGCAAGGACTTTAGCGTGGATAAGCAGGGCAGGCTGCATGCAGAGATCCATACCAACCCCTGGGTAGGTATACCGGTTTTGAACTATATCCTAAACGGCAAGGGCCTGGAGCCCAAGGGCAAATGGCTGCCCTTCCGGGAGCTGCCCGGGGGCAGGGTCAGGAGCGGGCTGTTTGAGCAGCGCTGCGAAAAGCCCTTGAAGAAAATTGCTGATGAATATACAGGACTCTTTCAGGACATGCTGGATATCTTCAATGTCCAGCAGGTGGATGATGAGCAGCAGGCAGACATTTCCATTTTGCTCTATCCCCTGCCCAAGGTGCCCATGCTGATCTGTTACTGGCAGGCGGACGAGGGCCTGGAGTCCAGCCTGCATATCTTTTTTGACGAAACCGCCACGGAAAACGTGGGCATAGACGGGGTCTTTTCCATAGGCTCAGGTCTGGCCCAGATGTTCGAGAAGCTGGCCCGTAGACATGCGGGAATTTAAACAAGGAGAGCTAGATGAGCAAAACAGGACCTGATCCCTCAAGCTTGCCCCAGGGGTTTGGGCTGCTGCGGGATCCTCTACTGAACAAAAGCACTGCCTTTACCCAGAGAGAGCGGGAAAAACTGGGGCTTTCAGGGCTGCTGCCTCCCAGGGTGCATACCCAGGAGGAGCAGTTGCAAAGGGTCCTGGAGAATCTGCGGCGCAAGCAGTCTGATCTGGAGAAATACATCTTTCTGGTCTCCCTGCAGGACAGGAACGAATACCTGTTCACCAGGCTGGTGCTGGAGAATCTGCGGGAGACCCTGCCCATTATCTATACTCCCACCGTGGGCAAGGCCTGCCAGGAGTACGGACACATTTTCCGCAGACCCAGGGGCCTGTTTGTCTCCTCTAAAGACAAGGGCAGGATCAGAGAGCTTTTTGACAATTGGCCCCGGCGGGATGTGCGGGTGATAGTGGTCACTGACGGAGAGCGCATCCTGGGCCTGGGAGATCTGGGGGCTGACGGTATGGGCATCCCCATAGGCAAGCTCTCCCTGTACACAGCCTGCGCCGGCATAGCTCCTTGGCACTGTCTCCCAGTGTGCATTGACGTGGGCACCAACAGTGAAGAGCGCCTCAAGGATCCCTTGTATATCGGCATGCAGCATTACAGGTTAAGGGGGGAAGAATATCAGGAGATTATGGAAGAATTTGTGAGCGCTGTGCAAGACAAGTTTCCCCAGGCCTTGATCCAGTTCGAGGACTTTGGCAATAAGAATGCCTTTTGGCTGCTCAAGCGCTATCAACAGCGGGCCCGTTGTTTCAATGACGATATCCAGGGTACTGCTGCAGTGGCAGTGGCTGGTCTGCAGGCTTCCATGCGTCTTTTGCAAGGGAGTTTGAAAGAGCAGAAGTTTCTATTCATGGGTGCCGGGGAGGCAGGCACCGGGATTGGGGAGCTTCTGGTCACTGCCCTACAAGAAGAGGGCCTCAGTGAAGAAGAAGCTAGGCAGTGTTGCTGGTTCGTGGATTCCAAAGGTTTGGTGGTGGCTTCCAGGCAAGATCTGGATGAGCATAAAAGGGCCTTTGCCCACCAGGCTGAGCATGTCCAGGATCTGGCCTCTGCAGTCAGGGAGCTGCAGCCCACTGCTCTGATCGGAGTCTGCGGCCAGCCCAGGGTTTTTACCCCAGAGATCCTGCAGGAGATGGCCAGGCTGAACCAAAGGCCTATTGTTTTTGCCCTGTCTAATCCCACGGAACGCTCGGAATGCACTGCCCAGGAGGCTTACGAGCATACCCAGGGCAAGGCTGTTTTTGCCAGCGGCAGTCCATTTGATGCTGTCACCTGTCACGGCAAAACCCATATTCCAGGCCAAGGCAATAATGTATACATCTTCCCAGGCGTGGGCCTGGCGATTATGGCCTGCAAGATCAAGCTGGTCACGGATGAGATGTTTACTGCGGCAGCCAGGGCCTTGTCCAGGCAGGTTACAGAGGAGCTGTTAAGCCTGGGCTGCATCTATCCGCCTATCAGCGATATCCGAAATATCTCCTTGCAGATTGCAGAGGAGGTGGCAGAGGTGGCCTATGCCCAGGGCCTGGCTGCAGAGCCCAGGCCTCAGGATTTGAGGTCATTTATCCAGGAGCAGATGTTCGATCCCAGATATGAAATCTATGTGTAACTATTCACCAGGTCCGGGGGTTCGGTCCACAGGACTCAAAAAACTCGCTCCTAAGAATGCGTAAAGCAAAAGTTTGCTATTGGACCTCTTGAACTTCCAGAGGATCGTGGTGAACTTTAAGGTTGAAATAGCTTGCACAGTTTTGCTGAACGTATTCTAAATCGCTCAGATCCGGCACCTACTTTTGCAGGCCTACTCGAATCGTTAAAACGAAAAAGTAACAGAAGTAGGTGCCGGAAGCCTGTGGACCGAACCTCCCGACCTTGGTTTCTTCCTCGGGAATGCTTATCCGAGCATAGTAGATGGTGAATAAATACATCTATGTTTAGCTTTGGCGGGGCAGCTCATCATCCTTCCTCCTGCCCCGTAGCTCGTACTTGAATTCGTAGGCCAGGCCTTTGTGCAGGCTGCGGCACAAAAAGAGCATGATCAGGGTGAAAGGCAGTGCTGCGGCTATGGACATCCGCTGCAAGGCCTCCAGGCCTCCGGAGTAGAGCAGGATGGCAGCTGTGCTGGAGACGGTGAGGCCCCAGACGATTTTCTTAGATGCCGGGGGAAAGAGCCTGCCTCCAGAGGTCATCATGGAGAGCACAAAGGTTGCCGAGTCAGCGGAAGTCACAAAGAAGATCCCCAGCAGCAGAACTGTGATCAGGCTGAGCAAAGCACTCAAAGGATAGTAATCGTAGAGTTTGAACAGTCCCACCGCAACATCTTCAGAGACAATCTGGGCCAGCCCGGCATCTTGGCCCAGCTCCAGAAAAAAAGCGGCGCCGCCAAAGACGCTGAACCAGAAAAAGGTCAGCAAGGTGGGCGCCAGAAGGGCGCCCAGGATGAATTCCTTTATAGTCCGCCCCCTGGAGATGCTGGCCACGAATAGGCCTACGAACGGGGACCAGGCTATCCACCAGGCCCAGTAGAACAGGGTCCAGGACTGGGTCCATTCGTAGCCCCGAAAAGGATTGGTGGCCAGGCTCATATTGAACAGGGAGCTGAAGTAGTCCGCAAAGGTGTTGGTGAAGACATTCAGGATATAAGTGGTGGGTCCAGCCAGGAGCATGAACAGAAGCAGCAAGATAGCCAGCAGAATATTGACCTTGCTCAGGATCTGGATGCCCTTGTCCAGCCCGGTCATGCTGGAGATCATGAATAGTACTGTGACCACGGCTATTATGATGAAGGTGGTTCCTAGACTGGACTGGAAGCCAAAGACTTCTCCAAGTCCACTAGTAATCTGCATGGCGCCCAGGCCCAAGGAAGTGGCGATGCCGAAGATTGTGGCAAATACTGCCAGAATGTCGATGGCATAGCCCAAAGGGCCATAGATGCGATCCCCCAACAAAGGATAGAAGCAGCTGGAGATAAGCGGGGGCATACCCCTGCGGAATGAGAAGTAGGCAATGCTCAGGCTCATAACTATGTAGATGGCCCAAGGCTGCAGCCCCCAATGGAAGAAGCTGTACTGCATGGCAAAGCCTGCGGCCCTGTCCGAATGATCGGCTATGTATTCCGGAGGATTTAAGTAATGGCTTAAGGGTTCGGCTACGCCCCAGAAGATGAGCCCAATGCCCATGCCTGCAGCAAAGAGCATGCTGAACCAGCCAAAGTAGGAATATTGAGGCTTCTCATGGTCCTGGCCCAGCTTGATCCTGCCGTATTTGCTAAAGGCCATACAAAGGCTGAAGACCACGAACAGGAAGGCGGCCACCAGATAGCCCCAGCCGAAGTGCTCGATAATTCTCTGGTGCAGATAGCTGGAGAAGGCATCCAGTTCTTCCGGCCGGAACAGGCCTAATCCTACCAGGGCCAGGACAATGCCCAGGGAAACCAGAAACACAATGTTTTCTCGTAAGCGCTGCATGCCTGGCTCCTTTATTGCTTTTGCCTCAGGCCGGGGATGATGAATGTTGAGCAATGGGCCTTATCAGGTACGCTTTCGGCCACTGAACCTAACAGATTGGCAAATGGGGCCTCCTGGTCGAATTTGCCCAGAATTATCAGATCCACGTCATGCTTCCAGGCCTGAAGTACTATCTGGTCCTTGATGGAACCCACGGTCTGCAGTTTTTGGATCTGATTATAGGCATGGCTGCATTCAGACTCCAGCCTGGAGAGATTTTGCAGCACCTGATTGCGTCTGGCTTCCTCAGCCAGGGGATCTGGGGCCCTGGAGCCTACATGGAGCAGGTACAGGGTGTCAGCCTGGAATCTGGAATCGATAAGGTAGTTCATAACTCTGCTATCTGTCCTTTTGAAATCTGTGGCGTAGAGCACCTTGTTCAGGCTTAATCTAGGAGCCTTGTAGGAAGGCCTTTTATAGATAAACACAGGCAGATCGCTTTGCCTGACAATATCTTTGAGCAGATTGCCCAGCACTGCCTGGCGCAGGGCACTTTTGGCCTGCCAAAGCAAGCTGATGAAATGCGCATCCAGCTCATTGGAGATGCGGGCTACCTCTGTGGCCACGTATCCTGTTTTGAAGTACATTTCGCACTCAAAGCCCTGGTCCCTTACCTGGTGGGCGATTTGCAAAAGTTTGTCTTGACGTTTGGAGTTGGAGCCGGCCTTGTCAGTACCCAGGACATGCACCAGATAGACATGGCTGGTGCCCAAATCCTGGATTGCCTCCAGCATGTTCAATATCTTATATTGCGTCTCTTTTAGGCTAAGGGGCAGGACAGTTTTCTGCAACATTCAGCAAAACTCCAGGCCAAGCGGCCAGATAATGGTTTCAATGTGTTGGATGCAAATGGAACCAAGCCTTAAGCTGAGCTAGGTCCCTGAAAACCAAGGTAGGCTAAAACCAAACTACTGTTTGGTCAATAAGTTATAACTTCTGATTGAAAACACACAATAACTTTGCCCTTGGAGGCTTGCAGTGAAAGAAATGCGCCGTATATATGTTATCATGGGCCTGGCTTGCGTGCTGCTATCTGTCCTGGCCTGGAGCAGGGGTGGCTGGGAACAGTTGCTGCATGGGATGCATATCGGAATGCTGATGCTGATAAAGCTCCTGCCCCTTTTGTTGCTGGCTTTTGCCAGTGCAGGGCTTATATCCGCTGTCAGCTCGGGAAAAGAGGCCTCTCGCTGGTTGGGAAGCGAATCCGGACTGAAGGGCATCCTGCTGGGAGGATTGGCAGGGGCCCTGGTGCCAGGGGGGCCTTTTATCTTCTTTCCTTTGGCAGCCACATTGCTGGTCTCAGGCGCAGGACTGGGCACGGTGATCAGCTTTGTGACCGCCAAAAATCTCTGGACTTTGACCAGGCTGCCCATAGAGATTGCCCTTTTAGGCCCTGAGCTGACTGTGCTCCGCTATGCCCTGACTTTTGCCTTCCCCATTCTGGCCGGACTTATGGCTCATTTTTTTCTTCAGGGCCAGACAGAAAAGCTCAAACAGGAAATCAGCAGGCTGCAGCATCTGCGAAACCCCAACCAAAAAATCGAGTAGCACGGGATGTGGATCTCATCCGGCTTTTTGTTAGTTATGACCCTGGGGCTTTTTGTCCTGGCCAGAAAAAAAAGGGACGGTTCCCATATGAGCGGGCTCAAGCAGGCCTGGGTTATGTTTTTCAGTCTACTGCCCCTATTGCTGCTGGCCTTCTTGCTGGCCGGGCTGCTCCAGGCGGCGGTGCCGCCAGAGACTATCCAATCCTGGCTGGGTGAGGAGGCAGGCTGGAAAGGGGTTGTGATCGGGACCTTTGCAGGCAGTTTGATCCTGGGCGGGCCTTATGCAGCGTTTCCTGTGATTTCCAGCATCTATGAGCTAGGGGCCGGGCTGGCAACTGTGGTGTCCATGATTACCGGCTGGGCCCTTTTGGGCCTGGGACAGCTGATCATGGGCCTGGCTTTTATTGGCCCTCGTTTTACTGTGCTGCGCACGCTGTTGGTACTGATCTTTCCCTTTCTGGCCGGAGGGATCTGCCTTTTGTTGCTTTAAATGTAACTGTTCACCAGGTCCAGAGGTTCGGCCCACAGGGCGCAAAAAACTCGCTCCCAAGAATGCGTAAAGCAAAAGTCTGATTTTGGACCTCTTGAACTTCCAGATGACTATGGTGGACTTTGAGGTTGAAATAGCTTGCACAGTTTTGCTGAACGCATTCTAAGTCGCTCAAACATTTTGAGCCCTGTGGGCCGAACCCCCGGACCTTGGTTTCTTCCTCGGTAATACTTATCCGAGTATAGTAGATGGTGAATAAATACCTTTAAATCAGATATAGGGCCTGCTGCTGTTTTGCTCGAAATGCTGCAGGAATTTCTTTTCCGCCTGGGTGGTGCCGATCAGGATGAGCTCCTGGCCCTTTTGCAGCATGAATTCTGGCTCAGGGTTGATGCGCATTTTAGTGCCTATGCGTACCGCGATTACGCTGCAGCTGGTTTTTTCCCTGATTTTACTTTGCATGAGAGACTTGTTGACCAGTGCCTTGGGAATGGGCTGGCGGAAGATGTTCAGGCCTTCGGCCACCATGAGCTCCTTGTCCTCTTTGAGGAAGTTAAGCACTGCGTTGGCCCCCATGGAGGCGTAGGACATGACCAGGTCCGCCCCTGCCAGGTGCAACTGGCTAATGTTGCGATCCAAAGTGGCCCTGGTAATAATCTGAATGTCCGGCCGCAGTCTGCGACAATATATGGCCAGGTAGATGTTCATGTTGTCGTTGTTGGTGGTGATGATCACCGAGGGGGCATGCTCGATTCCTGCCTGTTTTAGAACTTCCCAGTCAGCAGCATCTCCCAGGATAATGCCTTCCTGGTCCCGGGCAACCCTGGGACTTTTGTCCACAATGCAAAAGCCTATACCGCTTGCACGCAGGGCTTCTGCAGCTGCCTTGCCCACCCTGCCTCCACCCAGGATAAGCACTGGTTCCCTGGAGACGCTGTATACGCTGTAAAGCTTGTCATAGCGTTGCAGTTGTTCTTCTGAGCCTGCCAGAACCAGCACAGTCTGAGGGCCGATCTCTGTATTCGGTCCAGGGAGCTTGAAACTGCCCCTTTGCCAGAGACCTACTACGTTCACACCGGTGTTTTCCCGGATGCCGCTCTCCCGAAGGATTTTGCCCTCCAAGGGAGTCCGCATGGCAGGGGACTCGGCAATGGCCAACTGATCAAACTTGCCGATGATATTGGCGTGCATGCTGACTCCAAATACCCTTCTGGCCAGGGATCTGCCCAGCATCTGGGAGAAGTGGAAGACCTGATTGGCCCCGGCCAGCTCCATTATATCCACTGAGGCCTGGCTCTCTGCATTGGCGACAATCGGAGTATAAGCAGAGAGCTCACGCAGGGTGAATATGGCGTTGGTGTTCAGTTGGTCATCCTGGTTGCAGAATAAAAGTGCTGCCTGGTCTGCGCGGATCTTTTGATAAGTCCTGATATCGTCGGAATCACCCAGGACAATTTTATAGCCCTGGTCATAAAGCTCTAGTGCTCGTTGCTGGTCGCTGACCAGGATGGCGTAATCATAGTTGTGCTGTGTGAGCTTGTTGACCAGGGCCGTACCCACGGCTTCCAGGTTGGTCATGATTACGTGCGCTTTAGTGTCTGGAGGCAGGCTGCGGGGGGTCCGGGCCTTGTCCTGGGCCTCCAGCCAGGGAGCATAGAAGAATTGTATGAAAGTAAAGGGCAGCATGACCAACAGGAACACCACGCCTGAGATCAGGACCACTACTGAGAAGACGCGGCCGATATCTGTGGTGAAGATGATGTCCCCGAAGCCCAGGGTGGTCATGGTCACCAGGGTCCAGTAGATGCTGGTGGGCCAAGAGTACTCTTTGCCTTCCAGGGCCATGAGGTGGTGGAAGATATAGCTGTAGGCCAGGATAAGCAATATCAAGACCAGGATGAACTTAAGCAGAACCTTGACATTGCGCTGGGCGCTTTTAGTCTGGAAAAAATAGAGTAATTGGGAAGTTAGAAATTTCATATTTGCTTTGTTTGTCTGGAGTTGTTTTTTGATTTATGTTTGAGTGAAATTATTCCTTGCAGTTGGGAATGTCCAGTAGCAATGGCTGTGCCTAAACACCGTGATTTAAATCAGCTGGTTGGATCAGTAAAGGGTATGGTTTAGATTGAACATAACTGTGCACCTTATCAGTTCCTAGCTTTTGAGCACAGCAGGTGGGGAATAATGACGCTTGAACTTGGAAAAAGGGGTGGAAGATGAGCACTCAAATGCGCAGGTGTGCTGCCCAAGGTCTGCAGGAAGGGGATTCATTTACAATCTCCCGCACCTTTACCCGGGAGGATACCAGATTAATGGGGGATGTCACTCGGGATTACAACCCGGTACATTATGAGCCCAGCTGGGCAAAGAGCAAAGGTTTTCAAGCAGAGATCTGTCATGGGCTGCTGGTGGGAGGTATGATCTGCGAGATAGGGGGCCAGCTAGCCTGGTTGGCTACAGGTATGGACTTTCGCTTTTTGAAGCCTGTCTATTTTGGGGAGACCATCACCTGCAAAATGACCATTACCAAGCTTGATGAGACAGGCAGGGCACAGGCTGAGGCAGAGATGTACAATCAGGAAGGGCAAAAGGTCTGTTTGGCAACACTTGGCGGCCGTGTGCCTTGCGGGGAAGAAAAAGAGGTATTGCATCAGATCCTGGAGCAGGGGGATCAGGAGAATAAACTGGCCTAGAGCCCAGGAAGCAGTTTTATATTATGCCCAAGACTAAGAGCACTCCTAAGCAACTCAGCCTGTTGGACTTGGATCCGCCTAAAGGTCGGCC
Source organism: uncultured Desulfohalobiaceae bacterium (assembly GCA_964494985.1). GTDB lineage: Bacteria > Desulfobacterota > Desulfovibrionia > Desulfovibrionales > Desulfothermaceae > CAZBUB01. Next base: position 34,634 of record CAZBUB010000005.1, read on the forward strand.
CACAGAAAGGCAGAGGCTGTATTGGGAGACCTGGAATAAGGCGGTCTATGAAAGGCTGGTGCAACAATTTCAGAAAGAGTACCAGGAAATCCCTATCTTGCGCAAAAGGCTGCAGGAACGTTTTGTTGAACTGTACATGACCCATCCGGAAAATGTCTTTCTGGTGGATATGGGCTCTGGGGAATTGATCCGGGATGAGCTCATTTTGCGCCAGGTGTGGGGTATGGATATTTCAAAGTTTATTGCAGAAAGGCGCAGGCATCTTTCTGCCCAAATTGTGCTCCTTTTGGACGGCAGGATCCAGGCCAGGGACTGGAGGCCAGAAATCTCTCAACGCCTGGGTTTCGTGCTTTCTAGACAGGGTGACCTTTTGCAGGCCCTGCAGAGCTCAGGCCTGGAGTATTGCTTGGAAAAGGATGGCTTCAAGGGCAGAGTCTGGCTCTTTGGGCCGCCTGAGAGGGTGAAGGAGTTCTTTAAATATGGTTGGGAAGCAGGCTTTTTGCGTTAGGCTGGAGCCAAACAAAAGCCTTTTTTGACGCAGGAAGCGGCATCAAACAGGTTAAGGTCAGGCTGTCCTGCTCAAAAAGTAGACTGATTCAGTTGAACAATTCCTGTTTGCCTGTAATTTTGCGCACCAGTTCCTTATAGTCCTCTGTTCCCTTGGAGCCAGGGGCGTACTCATAAATGGTTTTGCCATACATCGGGGTCTGAGAAAGGATGTTATTATAGCGAATAGGCTGACAGAGATGTTTAGGATAATGTTCCTGGAGCCTGTTTAGAAAGGTATTGGTTTTTTTCTTGACCCGCAAATCCAGGAAAGTGGGCAGGATATACTTGATGGCCAAGTTGTTGCGGTATTTCTTGATTGAGGAGACGCTTTTCTGGAACTCAATCAGGCCTTGCAGGGTCATGATCTCCAGGGAGACCGGGATAAGTATCTCCTGCACATAGAAAAGTACATTCACTGTCAAAGGATCCCAGCCCGGAGAGGTGTCCACAATAACATAATCGTACTGGTCCTGGATCGTTTGTAAGGACTCCTTTAGGGTGAGCTCCCCGCCAAAATCCTTGCGGTCGATCAGGCGCTTGATACCCGCCAGGGATCTGCCTCCGGCCAAAAGCCAGAGTCTTTCCCTGGCCGGGCAGATTGCTTCCTCTGCTGATAGCTCTCCGGTGATGAGCTCAGTGAGTCCAGCAGGAGGATGCACTCCCAGCATATAACTGACCTGTCCCTGAGTGTCAGTATCCACTAAAAGGACCTGATAGCCTGCATGGGCGAGTCCGGCGGCAAGATTAACTGCTGTGGTGGTTTTGCCCACGCCGCCTTTGCTCAAGGATATGCTGATGGATCTGGTATTTTTGTGCCCGGAGGTGGTATCAGGGATCTTTGTCTCCCCGCTTGGTCTGATCTGAAATCGAAATCCGCAGGTCCGGCATCTGGCTGTGGTGGTCTTAAGCGGCAGCCTTGCTTCTTCCAGGTGATGCTCTTTCTTGCAGTGCGGGCAGGTGATAAGCATGGGCTGCTCCTGAAAATATCCTGTGCGGGCTATTTGGTTCTTAAACGTACTGGTTTGTTAGACATTCTCTAGCAGACTAGTCCTGATTGCCCAGGAGCTTTTTGATAAGCAGGCTGTCTTGCCTGTGGGCCTGGAAATCCTTGAGCAAAATCCCTAAAGCGAGGTTTACAATATTGGTTTTGGTTATTCTGGATTTTTCTTCTTTCCGGGCCATGTCTTTACTTTGTTCCTTGGTTCTATCCAGCAGCTCAAAGAGCTCTGGGCTCAAATAGTAGGTGCTCTTTTTTTTGGGCCCAGAGCAGGAAAAAATCCCTGCTTCTTTGCATTTAGTAGTATTCGATAGGGGTTGCAGCTGTTCCGGTTGCCTGCGTTTTGGGGGTACCTGGGGGAACTCCAGTAGGGAAGCATGGTCATTGTTAGTGCTTTCAGGGGCTGCCCCCAGGACTTCACCCAGGATATCCAGACTGGGTTGGGTCTGGATATCCGAGTTTGTTTCCTCTTGCACCCGTTCCAAAAAAGGGCTCATGAAATTCAGAACATTTTGTACAATCTGTTGCTGGTGATTCAAGAACTCGGGAGACTGTTTGGATCCAGTTGCATTTAGAATGCCAAGCAGCTTCCCAGCCTGGTTCAAGACAGGCAGGCAAAGCAGGGAGTAGTCCTTGTTCTGGGGCTCAGGGGCTTGTATACGTTGGTCCTGGGCAACGTTTGTGATGAGAACAGCCTCTTTTGTGCGGCAAATGTGGTCAATTATTGTCCTGGGAGCGACGTTTTTTTGTACACCAATCTGCTCAGATTTGCTTGCAGCTGCGATCTTATAGTTGCGGCAAGAGTCCTGCAGAAAAGCCAAAAATCCCTGGTTGGCTTGGGCTAGATCCAACAGGAGATAGAGACATTCTTGCAGCAGATTTTGGCCTTTGGTTTGGTCTGTAGCCAGAAGCTCAATGAATTTGCGCAAATATTCCTGCTGTCTTTGTTCCAGGTCCTGGGTCTGGGTCGGTAGCTGATCTTGTTCCTGCATGGTTTGTTAAGGCGGAATAATTCTTTGAGATTACATGATTGCCTTGGCGCTATAGTGCCTTTTCGTGTAAAAAATTTTGGCCCGTGTTTGCGTGTTTGGCAAACGTCTATTGGTCATTTTCCAAGTTTCATTGTGCCAATTCTGGGCATGATAGTTATTTGGAGAACAGCTGTTCCTTTTTTTGCTGCAAAAAATCCTGTAGGAGCTCTTTTTCTTTGTCCGAGGAAAAGCTCAAGATGTCCAGGCCGAACAGGTAGCAGTCCGGAGTCATTTGAAAAGAGTATATGATCTGAGCCGTTATGGAAGCGCTATGACCGCTGAAATAAAGCTCCATATCTTCCAGGATTTGTTCCTGGAAAAAAGTGTAATCAGCATTGCTTTCCATCTGTAAGCCGTGTTCGCTCAGGTTGTGTACTGGAAATTTCCTGTTTTGGTAAGCTACAAAGGCATTATCCTTTGGATCTAAACGCAATCTGAAGGAGCTGCGCACAACAGGATTTATGCCTTGGGTATTCCGGGAACAACAGGGATCATCTGGGCAAAAGTATAAGGAAGGCTGATTTTTGCTCATGGGCCCACCTCCTGGACCGTTTTCTTTGCAGACAATAATTTTTAGACTAGAAGAATTCTTTACACTTGGCAAGATATTCTCTGCAATGTCAGGAAAATTTGGATTTGTTTGTTGACGAGGCCAAGGAGTTGCCGCTAGATTTATAAAAAATTTCACAAGTTCAAGCTGTCTTGCATTATGGCCAATATTTTAATCATAGACGATGATCCAGATGTCTGTCAGGTGTTATCCCAGGCTGTAGAGCAAGCTGAGCATAGTGCTTATGCTGCTTCTAGTCTTGGGCAGGGCAGGGAGAAAGCCAGTGGAACCAAAATGGACGCTGTGTTTTTGGATCTCAGCCTGCCTGATGGAAATGGCCTGCAATGGTTGTCCTGGTTCCAGGAGCTCTCTTCCCTGCCTGAAGTTATCATCATCACTGGCAAGGGAGATCCAGCTGGTGCTGAGCTGGCATTAAGCAAGGGAGCCTTTGATTTTTTGCCCAAGCCTGTATCCTTGCAAGAAGTTATCCTGACTTTGGCGCGGGCCCTGGAATACCGGGAGGCGAAACTCAAAAGAAGTCGAGAAAAGCCATTAAATTGTCCGGAGATTGTGGGCCAGAGTCCTGCCCTGGCCAAGTGTCTGCAGGATTTGGGCCAAGCTGCTGTTTCTCAAAATAGTGTACTTATCTGGGGGGAGACCGGCACAGGCAAGGAGCTTTTTGCTAGGGCCCTGCATCAGAACAGCCCCAGGGCCAGTCAGGATTTTGTGGTGGTGGATTGCTCTGCCCTGACCCCAAGCCTTTTGGAGAGCACCCTTTTTGGGCACGTAAAAGGGGCTTTTACTGGGGCCAGTACTGAGAAACAGGGCCTGGTAGCCAAAGGGCATAAAGGCACCTTGTTTCTGGACGAGATCGGAGAGCTGACTTTAGAGATGCAAAAGAGATTCCTGCGGGTTCTGGAAGAAAAGAAGTACAGGCCCTTGGGAGCCTCCATTGAGGTTAAAAGCGATTTTAGGCTGATATGCGCCACTAACCGGGATCTCGAGGCCTTGGTCCAGGAGGGCAGGTTCAGGGCGGATCTTTTATATAGGATAAGGCTGCATCAGATCCATTTGCCTCCTTTGCGGGAGAGGAAGCAGGATATCTCTCTGCTATGTAAGTATTTTTTGCAGGATATTGCCAGGCATACAAACAGGCCTGTAAAGGATGTTTATCCCGAGGTGCAAGAGATTTTCGAAGCTTATCATTGGCCTGGAAATATAAGAGAACTAAAGCATGCCTTGGAGCAGGCAGTTTCTGCTGCTGCAGAGGAACCAGCTCTGCATCGGAAGCACCTGCCTTTGCATCTGCGTATTTCTTTACTCAAGAATTCCCTGGCAGAGAGCCGGACGAATGGACAGCTGCTGCATCCCCAGGCCTCGCCTGTGCGTGGGGATCAGATCCCGGACTGGAAGAGCTTTAAAGAACAAGTTCTCAAGTCTGCTGAGCAGCGCTATTTCCAGGACCTGCATGTCCACACCCAGGGCCGGGTTAAGGAGATGGCCAAACTTGCAGGCCTGACCCAGGCCAGGGTTTACGAGCTGCTCAAGAAGTATAAGCCTAGGGGCACGGAGTGAAAGTGCAAATCTATTACGACGTACTCTAAGAGCACTACCCGGTTCAATACTTCAGAAAGTTTGTCAGCTCAAAGTGCGAAACGGATTTTGAATAAGTATGCCTGCGATATATTGATTATGAGAAAGGTCTTCGCTGTAGATAAACTTGGCTCCTCCCTTTTCTGCAGAACTGATGATCAGTGAATCCCAGAAAGAGAGCTGATATCTTTCTTGAATTTCCGAAGCTCTGATTATGCTTACTATTGTATTGGTAATAATCGGCCAAACCTGATACTGCTCAATGAGCCCCCTAGCTTTAGACTTAGACAGCGGCTGCGGTATCTTGCTGGTGACATTTACATAAAATTCCTGCAAGACTTGGGTGCTAATCAATGCTCCCCGGTGTTCCCACCAAGAACGCACAACATCTTTAGCCACCTCATGCTTTTTTTCTGCCTGACAATCATAGGCATAGATCAAGATATTGGTATCCAAAAACACATCAGCGCTCATGAAGTTCCTCTCGCTTGGCTGGTTGACCTCCCAAGGGCAGCCCCTTTTCCAAATCGCTTAAAGCAGCCTGTTTGGCTTTATCATAGGCATCTGCCTCCTGGACTATTCGGGCCAGCTCATCGCTTAACAAGCGGCTTACAGATACAGAACGTCTGGCAGCCAGAATTCGGGCTTGTTGAATGAGCTCTTTTTCGAGGCTAAGGGTGATGTTTTGTTTCATAATATCCCCTTTTATCAATGAATGAAGCTATAATTTAAGAATAAAATTAGCACGTATTTTACGTGATGTAAAGAAGAATAAAAATAATTCCACCGCCAGCGTCGAAACTCCTGATCCAGGTACCTTGTTCTGAGGGTTATTTCCCATGAGGATTCCAGTCAGCAAAGGCCACTAAACAAGCCCAGAGCATAACCTGCAAAAAGGCCCAATTTCAAATCAGATTTGAATTCTTTTAAATCTGATTTGAAAATGGGCCTTTTTTTATACCCTCCTTGGCGGGAGTCTGCAGCTTAAGTTGTTGAATATAAAGTAAAATTTTATAAAGGCCCCTTTGGCACGAAGCTTGTAACTAACTATTATGCCTGCAAAGCCGCAGACATAGGGTGTCCAAAAAAGGCTGTGGAGGACAATTTTTTTCTCCCGAAAAATGGTCCTCACACTATAGCGATACATTTTATCCAAGAGCCTTTTCATCCGAGGGCCTCTCGAAAAGGCGCCATAACATCGGGCAGAGACAAGCTCTGCCCCTACGGCCTTGACGCTGGATCCGGGTAGGATGAGTGGGGTGAAAAAAGCCCCAGGTCATGGTTGTACTTGTAGGGGCGGACCTTGTGTCCGCCCGTTCAACGGTGTGTGTCGGGTATATCTGTCTAGTCACATAACATCAAATGCTTACACCGTTATTGAGAACAGATTGCATAAGGCTCAACATCTCAAACCAGCACAGCACAGAAATTCTTGAAGGCGGAACCCCACATGCAACAATCTCAAGGTGAGACTTGGGCAGAGTCAGAATCAGTTTTAAAAAGTTATCCGCTGCAGGACTGGATGCAGGGCTTGGATCAGATGCTGCCAGCCCTGCAGGGTCTGATAGCTGATAGAGAAGGGGATTTTCTACAAATCGGCTCCGGAGTTAGGGAGCTATCCCAAATGGCCCGGGATCTGGCCCATGGTGCCATAGATCTGGCTGGCCAAGCCTCAGGGCAGGGTTTGCAGGAAGGGGTGCAGGAACTGCAGGCCTCCATACACAGGATGGACAGCAGCCAAGGCCAGGCTGATCTGGGTCACATCCAGCAGAAGTGCCAGGAGCTGACTCAGCCTGTTATGCAGTTGCAAAAGGAGATGTTCAGCTTCAGGCCCATTTTGAAACACTTAAGGGTACTGTCTATGTCCATACGCATCGAAAGCGCCAGGCTGGGCTCAGAGGGCAGCAGATTCCAGAGCCTGGCCCAGGAAGTGGAAGCCCTGGGACAGAAGACAGACTCCTATTCCAGGGAGGTAACAGGCAAGACACATCAGCTCCTGCAGAGACTGGAAGTGGTGCAGCACAAGGTGCAAAGCGCCAGGGAGGGGCAGGATACCGCAGTGGCTCCCCTGCTGCAGGGAGTTCAATCCAACGTCGCAGAGCTATCCAGGCTGCAGGCCATGTCCGAGAGGATTTCCGGCTCGGTCTCCCAGAGGTCACAGAATATTAAGGAACAGATCGAGGAGATCTACTCGTCTGTACAGTTTCACGACATCAGCAGACAGCAGGTGGAGCACGTGCAACATGTCCTGGAAGAGGTCAGGGAGGTGTTGCAGTCGGAGCTCAGCGTGGAGCAGCAGGAGGAGGCCAGGGATCTGGTCGCCTGGCTGGGGGATGTCAGCGGTCTGCAGGTCAGGCAATTGGAAGCTACCCGGGAGGAGCTGGCGAGAGCCATGCAAAGGATCAGACAGAGTCTGGAGTCCATAGGCTCGGCAGTAGCAGCCCAGGAAAAGGAGCTGCAGGAGTTCCCGGGTCTAGGTGCGGCAGGCGAGGAGTCGGTTTTGAGCACTCTGGAAAGGGATGCGGCAAAGCTCAGGAGCAGTCTGCAATCCGCAACCAGCAGCTTTACTGAGGTGATCAGCAATCTGGAAGATATGGCCGGAGTTCTGCAGGAGGTGGAAGGCTTTTTGGGCACGCTGCAGGAGATCGGAGACGAGGTAGAGCTGATAGCCCTGAACGCCAGCATCAAGTCTGCGCATACTGGAGATATGGGGCGACCCCTAGGGGTGTTGGCAGAGGCCATCCGCAAGCTGTCCCAGGAGGCCAAGCAGTTGGTGCAGCGGGTATCCCAGGCTCTGCAGCAAATATCCTCTCTGGCCCAGGACTTTCAGGCCCAGGCTCAGGAGGCCAGGACCGGGGCGCAAGAGACAGAAAAACTGTGCAGTGCCCTGGACGAGATTCTGGGCCGCATCTCCCTGGCCAATGTTCAGGTGGGGGAATTGTATTCTTTCCTGCAGGAGCAGGGCAGGAGCTTTTTGCATCGGACCAGGAACCTCCAGGACAAGCTGGAGCTGCAGTACCAGGTGGAAGAGGATATGGCTGGAATTATGAACAAGCTGCGGGAAGTTGAGGAACAGGTGTGCAGCTATGTGCCCAGAGAAACCCAAACCAGTCATTCCCAGCGATTGGATGATATATTGCGGCGCTACACCATGGAGTCAGAACGTCTGGTGCATTTGGCTTTTTCCGGACATGAGGAAACAAGCTCAGAATCTAGGGAGCAGAAGCTGGCTTCAGGACAGGATACAGAGGAATTCGAGGACAATGTGGAGCTCTTTTAGTTCATTTCTGCAGCCCAGGCCTAAAGGGGATTATGTATGCAGCAGGGACAAGCCAGGGAAAGCCTAAGATTGGAAGGCAATTGCGGAGTGGAAAAAGCAGCCTGGATCCACCAGGAATTGCTCAAAATCCTGGACAAGGGGTCAAATCTGGACCTGGATCTGAGCCAGGTCAGCAGGGCGGATGCCTCATTACAGCAGATCATCTGTGCTGCGCACAGGAGCTTTGCAGCCAGGAATCAGGATATCCGCCTGCAGCCCAGGCCGGCCCAGGCTGTGCTGGACAATCTGGAAAGGGGCGGCTTCGGGCAGGTTTGCGTGTTTACCCTGCAGAACTGCTTATTCAAGGGGGTCAGGACTGATGGCTAAGACCATAATGACTGTGGACGACTCCTCCAGCGTGAGGCAGATGGTCAGCTATACCCTGCAGGACGCCGGATACGAGGTTCTGGAGGCCACTGATGGGCAAGACGCTTTGAAAAAGCTCAAAGGCCAGGTGGACATGATCATCACTGACCTGAACATGCCCAATATGGATGGCATAGAGTTGATCCGCCAGGTGCGGCAAATATCCGAATACAAGTTTATGCCCATAGTCATGCTGACCACTGAGTCCCAGGATGAAAAAAAACAGGAAGGCAAAAAGGCCGGGGCCTCGGGCTGGATTGTCAAGCCTTTCAAGCCGCCCCAGATACTTTCCGTGGTCCAGAAACTGCTTAAATAGGAAGCTTTAAGAATGCAGGATACGACATCTGAAAGACAGCGCATGCAGCAGGCTTTCCTAGAGGAGGCCGGAGACCTCTTGCCGGAACTGGAGTCAGCCCTGCTGGAGCTGGATGAAAATCCCGGGGACTCTGATCTGGTGAACAGGATTTTCAGGGCCCTGCATACTATCAAGGGCTCAGGAGCCATGTTCGGTTTTGAACAGGTCTCTGGCTTTACCCATGAGCTGGAGACAGCCTTTGATATGGTGCGCAACGGAGACTTAGCAGTCAGCAAAGAGCTTTTGGACCTGACCTTCCAGGCCAAGGACGCTATCCAGGCCTGGCTTTTTGCAGGGGACGAGCAGGCCCAAGATACCCTGCAGGATATCGCCCAGGAGCTGCGCAAGCTGTTGCCTGCAGAACAGGATCAAGTTCCCAAGCAGGCTGCAGCTGAATCCCAGACTCAAAACCGGGAAAAGCGTGTCTACCGTATTCGTTTCCGTCCGGATCCGAATATTTTTGCTACTGGCACGGATCCCATGCTTTTATTGGATGAGCTTCGAGATCTGGGCCAGTGCCATGTGATTGCCCATAGCGAAAACATTCCAGAGCTGCAAAATCTGGATCCGGAAAAGTGCCATATCTGGTGGGATATCATTCTGAGCACAGAGGCTGGCAAGAACGCTATCAGGGATGTGTTTATCTTTGTGGAGGAGGAAAGTGAGCTGCAGGTGGAGCTGATTGATGAGGCCTCCTCCCAGGATGAGGAAGATGCCGGCTACAAAAAGCTGGGGGAGATCCTGGCGGAGCGCGGGGACGTGGATCAAAAGGAGCTGCAGGCGGTGCTGGATTCCCAAAAACGTCTGGGCCAGATTCTGGTGGAGTCCGGGTTGGTTAGCAGCTCTCAGATACAATCTGCCTTGGTGGAGCAGCAGGCAGTGCGCCAGGTCAGAGAAACCCGCAGCCAGGAGGCGGCAGCAAGCAGTGTGCGGGTGCCTGCCAGCAAGCTGGACGAGCTGGTGGATCTAGTAGGCGAGCTGGTCATAGCCCAGGCCAAGCTGAGCCAGATGGTGGGTGGCAGCCTGGATCCCAATTTAAGGAGCATATCCGAGGAGATAGAGCGGCTTTCTGACGAGCTCAGGGACAACACCTTAGGGATAAGGATGCTGCCCATCGGCTCCTGCTTCGGCAAGTTCCGCAGGGTGGTTCGGGACTTGAGCAGTCAGAAGGGTAAGGAGATTGAGCTGGTCACCCAGGGCGCAGAAACAGAGCTGGATAAGACAGTGATCGAGAGGATCAACGATCCTTTGGTGCATCTTCTGCGCAACAGCATAGATCACGGGATTGAGTTTCCCAAGGAACGGGAGAACAAGGGCAAGCCCAGGCAGGGCAAAATCATATTTTCTGCGGAGCAGTCCGGGGGCAATGTGATTCTCAGTATCCAGGACGATGGTCAGGGGCTGGATGCACAACGCATCCGGGGCAAGGCCCTGGAAAAGGGTTTGATAAGCCCAGAGGCGGAGTTGAGCGAGAAGGAGATCTTCAATCTGATCTTTGAACCAGGATTTTCTACTTCCCAGGAGATCAGCGACATCTCCGGCCGGGGGGTGGGCATGGATGTGGTGAAGCAAAATATCTCTGCCCTTAGAGGCACAGTGGATATTGAGAGCAATCCAGGCCAGGGCTGCTGCATCAAAATAAGCCTGCCTTTGACTTTGGCCATTATCGAGGGCCTGGAGGTCAAGGTGGAGGATCAGCACTTTATCATTCCCTTAAACTCTGTGCAGGAATGCCTGGAGCTGGATAGGACCCAAGAATCCAGTCAAGGGGGCTGGGATTTTGTGCATTTGCGCGGGCAGCTGGTGCCTTATGTTCGACTCAGGCAGTGGTTCCAGGTAGGCGGAACACGTCCCAGTATCGAGCAGGTGGTGGTGAGTCAGGTCCAGGATAAATCCCTGGGCCTGGTAGTGGACGAGGTCATCGGCCAGCAGCAGACAGTGATCAAGACCTTGAGCCGGGTATACCAGAATATCGAGGAGGTTTCCGGGGCCACCATCCTTGGGGACGGCTCCATCGCTTTGATCCTGGATACAGCCAGGCTGGAGCAGTTGGTTTCCATGAAGAGACAGGCGGCTGCCTGAGGACAAACAGCCTTTGGCCCAGAGCAGGGGACTAGGGAACAGGCAATATGGTGTGGCTTTTATTGTTCAACACTCCGGTCTGCAGGTATGGAGCGGATAAACTCAAGCAGGAGGGGCAAAGATGAAGAATTTGAAACTAGGGGTCAAGCTGATGGGCGGTTTTGCCCTCGTGGCAGTGATTGTGCTGGTGGTCGGCTTTTTTGGCTGGCGGGGAGCCAACAATATGTCCGGACATGTGGAGGAAATTGGCCAGGTCCGCTTGCCGAGTATTGAAAGTCTGCTCAAGGTGGAGAAAGAGTTTGATTATGTCATGGTCCAAATGCGCAGCCTGCTGAATCCCAACCTGGATATGCAGCAAAGGGAAACAATGTATGACAACATAGCCGAGGGCAGGAAGAGCTACGAGCAGGCCCTGGAAGTTTTCGAGCCTTTGCCCCAGACAGACGAGGAAGCTCGGATATGGGAGGATTTTGCCCCGGGGCTGGAAGAGTGGGCCAATGTAAACAATGAATATCTGCAGTTGTCCAAGGAGCTGGAGGATACTGGAATCCTGAATACAGAGCAGTTCCTGAAGCGCCTGGAAAGCTTCCGGGGTGACCATCAGGAGCTGATGAACAATGTGGGCCAGCTGCTGCTGACAGGAGAAGATTTTGAGGGCGGAGGGGATCCCAGGGCCTGTGACTTCGGCCGCTGGATGGCTGACTTCAGTATTGATAATCCGGAAGTGACCAAGATTATGCAGGATATTCAGCCCCATCACAACACGTTCCACGAGAGCGTGGAGGAGATCAGGGAACATTTACAGGCTGGGGAGGAGCAGGCTGCTGAGGATGTCTACACAGATCAGATGCTGCCTGCTGCAGAAGAGACCTTTGCCTATTTTGACAGCCTTATCAATATCGCTGAAGAGGCCAATAGCCTTTATGAGGAGATGAATCAGCTGGCTATGCAAGAGTCTGAGCAGCAGCAGCAAGAGGTGATGGGCATTCTAGATGAAGTTATCGGGATTAATGAGGAGGTCGCTGAGAACTCTGTGCAACAGGCTGAGGCTGATGCAGCAGGGGCAGTCAGGGTTTCCCTGGCGGGCATGGGCATAGGAGTGGTGCTGGCTGTCCTGCTGGGCGCGGTTTTGACCAGGATGATCACCAGGCCGGTGGCCCAAGGTGTGGCCTTTTCCGAATACCTGTCCAAGGGGGACATGACCAAGAGCCTGGATGTGCACCAAAAGGACGAGGTAGGAATGTTGGCCGAGGCCATGCGCCAGATGCAGGATAAGCTGAAGCAGGTGGTGATGGAGGTTAAGACAGCTTCGGATAATGTGGCCTCGGGCAGCGAGGAGATGAGCTCTTCTGCTGAGGAGATGTCCCAGGGGGCTACAGAGCAGGCCTCCAACCTGGAAGAGGTCTCCTCCAATATGGAGCAAATGAGCTCCAATATTCAGCAAAACGCGGACAATGCTGCCCAGACTGAGAAGATCGCCATGCAGGCCTCCAAGGACGCTGAAGAAGGCGGCCAGCAGGTGCAGGACACAGTGCAGGCCATGAAGGATATTGCAGAAAAGATCAGCATCATCGAGGAGATCGCCCGTCAGACCAATCTGCTGGCTTTGAATGCGGCTATTGAGGCGGCCCGGGCAGGAGAAGCAGGCAAGGGTTTTGCCGTGGTGGCTGCAGAAGTGCGCAAGCTGGCTGAGCGCAGCGGCCAGGCTGCCAACGAGATCAGCGAGCTGTCAGCAAACAGTGTGCAAGTGGCGGAAAAGGCCGGGGAGATGCTGAAGAAGATGGTTCCGGACATCCAGAAGACTGCAGAGCTGGTGCAGGAGATCAATGCCTCCTCCAAGGAGCAGAACTCCGGAGCGGAGCAGATCAACAAGGCCATTCAGCAGCTGGATCAGGTAGTGCAGCAAAATGCCTCCTCCTCTGAGGAGCTGGCCTCCACAGCAGAGGAGCTCTCCAGCCAGGCCCAGCAGCTGCAGGATACCATGAACTTCTTCAAGGTAGATGAACAGTCATCTGGTCAGTCCAGGCAGTTTAAGGCCCAGACCTCTGGCAAGGTGCAAAGGCAGGCCAAAAAGCAGCCGGCTAAGGGCAAGCAGCTGGCCCAAGGCAGTCAGCAGGGTCAGGAGAAGAAGGGAGAGCAGAAGCGGTTGTCTTTGGACATGGGTGCGGAGGACTCAGAGGATCAGGAGTTTGAGAAGTATTAGTGAAGGAGTAAATATGAGCGATTCAAGTGCGAGCCAAAACAGTACCTACCTGACTTTTTATCTGGACCAGGACCTGTTCGGGCTGAATATAGACACGGTGCGGGAGGTGCTGGAGTATACCAAGATCACCAAGGTGCCCAGGACTGCGGACTACATGCGCGGGGTGATCAATGTCCGGGGCCATGCCGTGCCTGTGGTGGATCTGCGTCTCAAGTTCGGCCTGCAGGAAGGGGAACAGACCGTGGATACCTGCATCATCATCGTAGAACTGCAGCTGGAAGGGGAATCCAGCACCATGGGCATTCTGGTGGACGGGGTGCAGGAGGTTTTGGATATTCCAGCAGAGCAGATTGAAAAGCCCCCCAGGCTGGGCAACAGGATAGATACCCAGTTCATCAAGGGCATAGGCAAGCTGGAGGATAGGTTTGTGATTATTCTGGATATCCAGTCCGTGTTTACTGTTGAGGAGCTGTCCGGGATCATAGAGACAGGAGGGGATGCGGATCTGAGTCAAGCGGCAAGGGCTGAGAGTCAGGGAAGTACTTGAACAAAACAGCAAAAGGCATGTGCAACAATCAGTCTTTAGGGTCCAAGCCATGGGTCAATCCCAGACCCATGACCCAGCAGGAGTTTAAGAAGTTCGGGGAGTTCATCCAGTCCGAGTTCGGAATCAAGATGCCTCCGGGCAAGAAGACCATGCTGGAGTCCCGGCTGAACAAGAGGTTACGCACTCTGAATATGGGCAGTTACCAGGAATACAAGGATTATCTGTTCAGCCTGAAAGGCCTGGAGGTGGAGATGCCGCACCTGGTGGATGCGGTGACCACCAACAAGACAGAGTTCTTTCGGGAAGGGGAGCATTTTGAGCTGCTCTACAATCAGCTTTTGCCTGGGTGGCTGGCTGAGAAAGGCGACCAGGCCAGGCTTATGGCCTGGAGCGCGGGCTGTTCCAACGGCAAGGAGCCCTATACCCTGGCCATAGTCTTAAACGAGTTTGCAGAACAGAATCCTGGTCTGGATTATCAGATCCTGGGCACGGACATCTCCAGGCAGGTGCTGCAGGAGGCCGCAAGGGCGGTCTACCCAGAGGATGCAGTGCAAAGCATTCCCTATCAGTTGCGCAAGAAGTACCTGCTCAGGAGCAAGGACAGGCAAAAGAAGCTGGTGCGAATAAAGCCTGAGCTCAGGAGTAAAGTCTCCTTCAGGGAGCTGAACTTGATGCAGGAAATCTCCTTCAGGGAGCATATGGATATTATCTTTTGCCGCAACGTGATTATCTATTTCGAGCGTCCGGTGCAGGAAACCCTGTTCGGCAAGCTCTGCTCCTGCCTGGAGCAGGGTGGCTATTTGTTTATCGGGCATTCAGAGACCTTGAGCGGGATGGACCTGCCCTTGAAGCAGGTCAGGCCCACGGTTTATCAAAGGATTTAGGGGCAATCCAGAATGATCAGGATTTTGATAGTGGAGGACAGCGCCTCGGTGCAAAAGAGGTTTGTGTCCATACTGGGGGTCTTTGCCGAGTGTCACCTGGCGCATAATGGCCAAGAAGCTGTACATATGTACAAAAGATTCCATCAGCAGGGACAGGGCTTTGATCTGGTGCTCATGGACGTGATCATGCCGGTTATGGATGGCCTCAGCGCAGTGCAAAAGATCCGGGAATACGAGACAGGCCTGGAGGACTGCCAGGAGGCAAAAATCCTGATCATCAGCACAGTGCAGGATCCGGATAAGATTCTGCAGGCCCAGTTTGACTGCGGGGCTGACGGATATATCACCAAGCCTTTTGCCAGGGATACTCTGCTGGGAACTTTGAAAAATCTGGGGATAGCTGTGCAGGAGGATGTGCAGTTGATCTGTTATCGGGGTTGGAATAACTAAGAGATTGATGAGGAACATGTCCCAGGCCATGGATATAAACGCAGAGTGGCCCAGGATCTATCTGGGGCAAGGGGAATGCTTTGTCTCAGACGGTACTCCTGTGGTGGTGACTACGGTTCTGGGCTCTTGCGTATCAGTGACCATGCACTGTCCCAGGCTGGGTCTGGGAGGGATAAATCACGCTGTGCTGCCGGGCAAAGAGGACTTGCGCAGCTCCTGCTCCAGGGAGGATGGCTGCTTTGTGCGGGAGAGCATAGAAAGCGTGCTGCAGGAATTGGAGAGGAGGCAGGCCAACAGGCAGGAGCTGCAGATCAAGGTCTTTGGCGGGGCTCAGACGTACGGTGCCGGACAGCAAAAGGATTGGGGAAAAAATAATAGTGTGGGCAAAAAGAATGTCCGGGCCACTCTTGATGTGCTGCAGGAGCTGGGGCTGCGGGTTATGGTGACTGAGGTGGGCGGAAATCGGGGCAGGAAGCTGATTTTTTTGCCAGGCCAGGGTGAGGTCTGGGTCAAGAAGCTGGCCGCCAGGGTGGCCCAGGAAGGGTAAAAATGGCTAAGGGAAAAATAAGGGTATTGGTGGTGGATGATTCAGCAGTGGTCAGGCAGGCCTTGTCCGAGATTCTGGACTCTGATCCGGAGATTGAGGTCATGGGCGCAGCTTCTGATCCCTTTGCTGCAGCCAAAAAGATGGAGCAGGATGTCCCGGATGTGATCACTCTGGATATAGAGATGCCCCGCATGGATGGCATCACGTTTCTGCGCAAGCTAATGAGCCAGCACCCATTGCCGGTGATCATCTGCTCCACCCTGACAGAAAAAGGCTCTGATCTAGCCCTGCAGGCCCTGGATTACGGAGCCCTGGAGATCATCACCAAGCCCAAGCTGGGCACCAAGCAGTTCTTTGCTGAATCCAAGGTGCGTATCCTGGACGCGGTCAAGGCTGCGGCTCAGGTGGACGTGCGCAGGAAGAAGCTCAATCCTGGCAAAACAACCCAGAAACCAGAGCCCAAATTGGATGCAGATGCTGTGCTGCCCGGGGCCAGACCTAAACAGGGCATGTTCCAGACCACGGATAAAGTGATCTTGGTGGGGGCCTCCACAGGGGGCACCGAAGCCCTGCGGGTTTTCTTGGAAGCTATGCCTATGGATTGCCCGGGGATAGTGGTGGTGCAGCACATGCCTGAGCATTTCACCAGGGCCTTTGCCCGGAGACTGGATGGCACGTGTAGGATAACTGTGCAGGAAGCCAAGGATCAGCATCCAGTGCTGCGGGGCAGGGCCTTGATAGCCCAGGGCAACCGGCATTTGCTCCTCAAGCGCAGCGGGGCCAGATATTATGTGCAGATCAAGGACGGCCCCCTGGTATCCAGGCACAGGCCCTCGGTGGATGTCCTGTTTAGATCCGGGGCCAGGTATGCGGGCAAAAATGCTGTAGGGGTGATCATGACCGGCATGGGCAGTGACGGGGCCAAGGGCATGCAGGAGCTTCACCAGGCCGGGGCCTTTACTCTTGGCCAGAATGAGGCCAGCTGCGTGGTCTACGGCATGCCCCAGGAGGCTAAAAAGCTGGGGGCGGTGGATAAGGAACTGGATTTGGACAGGATTGCCTTAGAGGTAGTCAAGGCAGTGCAGTAGGGAATGATTTGTAAACCAATAAACGGATAAGGTGTGGATGCGATGAGGATCTTGATTGCAGAGGATGATTTTTACAGCAGGAAAATCCTGGAGAAGTTTTTGCTAGCTTACGGGGATTGCGATGTGGCAGCCAATGGAGAGGAGGCAGTACAATCTTTTCGCATGGCCTGGGAAGAAAAGCAGCCTTATGATCTGGTCCTGCTGGACATCATGATGCCCAGCGTGGACGGGCAGCAGGCCCTGAAACAGATCAGGGAGTTTGAGCGCTCCAAGGGAATAGTCGGGTTTGGTGAGGCCAAAGTGGTCATGGTCACTGCCCTGGATGACCCCAAGAGCGTGGTCCGGGCCTTTTATGATGGCGGAGCCAGCTCCTACGTGGTCAAACCCATTGATAAGGAAAAATTGGGTGAAGAGCTGGACAAGCTGGGTTTTAGCCCTAAGGCCTCTTGAGTCGAAAACCTTAAAGCTGGAGCCAAGGCTCCGGAGTATAGTATGTCCAAATTATTGTGTTTATTGGCAGGCTTAGATTCCAAGCAGGCGCAGCAGGTTCAAAGCGCTTGGCAAGAAATCGGCTGCAGCAAGCAGAATCTGCTGCAGACCGATTCAGCCCATAGGGCCCTGGATATTTGCAGTACGCAGCAACCCAAGTTGGTGCTGTTAGGCAAGGGGCTGACAGACATGTCCACTTTGGAGTTGCTGGCCAAAATAAAAACACATGGCTGCCAAATCCCAGTATGCCTGCTTTTATCTTCCAGGCAGGATGAAAAAAAGGATCTTTTGCAGGCATTTGATCTGGGTGTGCAGGATGTCTTGTTCGAGCCTCTTGATGCCCGGGAGTTGGCTTTGCGTTTGGAGTTGGGGCTTTGCAAGGCAAGGCAGCGGCAGACCCTGCTGCACTTTCAGGATCTGGCTGCTAAAGCTGGCTTGGGCTACTGGGAATATGCTCTGGGTGAAGGAAAGTTTTATGCCTCAGAGGCCTTGCAGGGATTGTTGGGCTATGTCAGGCAGCAGGCCCCTCAGGGGTGCGAGTTGCTGGATGCACATTTTTATGAACAAGACGTACAAAAGTTAAAGCGCAATCTGCAATCCCTGGATCCTGGTGAATGTTTTGAGCTGGAGCTGACCTGCAGGCGGCTGGATCGAGAAGAAAGGTACATCAGGATCCAAGGTCAAAAAGAAGTTGGTATGGAAAATGGTCTCGTGGCGGGCTTGTTCCAGGATATCACCCAGCAAAAAAGGGTGCAGAATAAGCTGATGGAGCTTTTGGAGCACAGCTCCATGCAGGCTGCTGCCCTGGAGCAAAGCGGCGAGGGGATCGTGCTCACTGATCAAAACTTTCGGGTGGTTTATGTGAATCCCTTTTTTGATCAAGTCAGCGGCTTCAAGGCCAGTGAGCTCATCTTTAATTTATTGAGTAGGCAGTCCAAAGGCACGGATCAAGTCGGGGAAGCTTTCGTTGATCAGAACTGGAGGGGGCAACTGAGCCTGGAGGATAAAAATGGCGTGCAACGCCAGGTGGAAGCCACTCTGTCTGCAGTTAAAAATTGGTCCGGGCAAGTGGTCAATTTCGTGCTTTTAGTCCGGGATATTACCGAGAAGCTGCAATTGCAACAGCAGCTGCAGCAGGCGCAGAAGATGGAGGCCATAGGCACATTGGCCGGGGGTATTGCCCATGATTTCAATAATATGCTTATGGGTATGCAAGGCTTTACAGAACTAGCCTTGTCCAACCTGGACCAGGATTCCAAGGCGGCCAAACACCTGCACAGCGTGCTGCAAACCAGCACACGGGCTAAGGATCTGGTGCAGCAGATCTTGACCTTCAGCAGACAAAGTGAGAGCGATAAAAAACCTTTGCAAGTCAAGACAGTGCTCAAGGAGGTTCTGAAGCTTTTGCAGGCCACTTTGCCAGCCAATATAGAGTTGCTGACCAACATAGATCCTGAGCCACCCCAGATTTTGGCTGATCCTTCCCAGGTGCAGCAGGTGATCATGAATCTGTGCACCAATGCGGTGCAGGCCATGCCAGACGGAGGCAAGCTTTTGGTGAGCCTGCAGGGCAAAAGCATAGACGGGAAATATCAGGAAAGACCAGAAGACCTGGAACCAGGAGAATACTTGCTGCTGCAGGTTCAGGATACAGGCCAAGGCATGGAGCAGGAGCTGGCCCAGCGTATATTTGACCCCTTTTTTACCACCAAGCCCAGGGGGCAGGGTACAGGACTGGGGCTGTCAGTGGTGCATGGCATACTCCAAGAGATAGGAGGCTCGATCAGTGTCCAAAGCTCGCCTGGGGAAGGCACTTTGTTTAGAGTGAACATCCCGGTCTTGCAGGAGACTGGATGGGAAGTGCAGGAGCAGGCCCAGCTTCATCAGGGTGTTGTTCGAGGCCGGGGCAACATTTTATTTGTGGATGACCAGCAGGACATAGTGCGTTGGGGAGTCAGGGCCCTGGAGGGACTGGGCTATAGAGTGTTTGGGACCTCGGACAGTTCCAGGGCCTGGGAGGTTTTCCGCCAAGGCTCTTTAAACTTTGATCTGGTGGTCACGGACCTGAGTATGCCTGGGCTTTCCGGTCTGGAGTTTCTGCAAAAGATTAAGGAGCGTAACCCAGCTTTGCCAGTTATTCTTTGTACCGGGCATAGTTCTGAGCAGGCAGAAAAGAGCCCAATAGTTGAGCAGGCCGAGGCGGTGTTGTACAAGCCATTTAGCATAGCTGAGTTCTCTAACCTAGTGCGCTCATTGATTTTGCATAGAAGCAATGCAATGACAGCCTAGATGCAGGATAAATGCTTGTTGAAGCAAAAAAGCGCTTTGCTGATCTTTGCAAAGCGCTTTTCTTAAAAACTCTACAAGTGTGGTGGATCTATTAGAAGCCTGAAACCATATTTAGCTCATCATAAGCCTTTCAGATTGAGCATTAGCTTTTAAAGGGCGCTCACTTTAAAGGAAGCAGGCCTTTTTCTTTCACTTGTAGCGATGCTTTTGGGATCGTTTAGCAGTTGTTTACCCCTGCTCTCAATCTCAGACTTTGTGGTTTTGTAAGACGAGAAGAATTCCTTAAAGACCAGATTGTTGTTAATGTCGTACAGCCTAAGCTCAAACCCTTTTCTCATTTTAGACCTCCCCCTAGAAAAAATAATTTTATGAACTAACGCGATAATTTCTTAAATCTTGAGTTTTATTTTGTCAATAGAAAAATAAAATTTATTTTAGGTAACATCAATGCTTGAGGTTTTAAGAAAAAGCAGGCTAGAATATCATATAAAAAATAGACTTTTTTTGAATCTGTTATTTAATACATAAATATGTATGTCTTGATATTTAAATAGGCTAGTTCAAGTTCTTTTATATGAACTAAGCATATCGATAGCAACTACTAAATAGAATCCAAAAATTATAATTTGCATAAAATCTTGTTAATCACATGAACACTTTACTTTATGTTTACTTTCTGTAATTTTTTTGTGTAGTTTGGCCTGCATATTTTTTTATTCTTCTTTTTGTTAATAAGTTATGATGCCCTTATGTATAAGTTATGCCAAGTTAAAATGTTTTATTATTAATGAGATATATTGTATGAGTAGGAAGCTGAGCTCCATCATTAGTTTGCTTTCATCAAAATTATAATTGACATTATCATTCATGAGACACTAATTTGATTTTCTAGGGGAGACAGATGCAAACTGAGTACTTGCAGCAACTTAGAAAATTTGCTGTTCCGGAAATTATATTTGGTCCCGGGGCCCTGGAGCTTGCAGGTAGGCAATGCAGGAATTTGGGGGCATCTAACGTCTTGATTGTTACCGGGCCCAAAGTGCGTGAAATGGGTTTAAGCAAAAGGGTGGAAAACAGCCTGATCCGGGAGGGAATGAGCTATGAAGTCTTTGATGGCCTAACCCAGAATCCCAAGGATTATGAGGTAGCGGCTGGAGCCAAGTTTTGCAGGGAGCAAAGATGTGATCTTATTCTTGCGGTAGGTGGCGGCAGCCCAATGGACTGTGCCAAGGGCATCAGTGTGGTGGTGGGTAATGAGCAAAATGTGTTGGAGTTCGAGGGTGTGGACGAGATTCCAAAACCAGGAGTGCCCCTTATATGTGTGCCTACCACTGCAGGCTCATCTGCTGATATTTCCCAATTTGCAATTGTTAATGACAGCACCAGAAAAGTTAAAATAAGCATCGTGAGCAAAATGGTCATCCCGGAGCTGACCCTGGTGGATCCTGAGACTACAAGGACCATGCCCCCTCAGCTGACAGCCCATACAGGCATGGACGCCTTGAGCCATGCATTTGAGGCCTATGTTTCTACTCTTAGCTCTCCACTGACAGATATGGCTGCCAAGGAGACAGTCAGGCTGGTAGCCAGGAACCTGCCGGAGAGCTGCGAGCAGCCGGAGAACATGGAGCTCAGGCACAATATGATGCTGGCCAGTTTAATGTCTGGGTTGGCCTTTTCAAATGCCAGCCTGGGGCTGGTGCATGCCTTGGCCCATAGTTTGGGCGGCAGGCTTGGCCTGCCCCATGGCCAGTGCAATGCCTTGCTTTTGGAAGGGGTGGTGCGCTTTAATTCCTCTGTGGCCGCAGGTAGGTATGCGGAGTTGGGCAGGATCATGGGCTTGTCTGAAGAGGGAGTGCCATCTGAGGAGGAGCTGCAGTCTCTGTTGCAAGGCCTAGCCTTGCTGAGGCATAGGTTGGGCATCAGCAAAAGGCTGCGGGAGTTGGGTGTGAGGCAGGAGGATATCCCTACTCTGGCCCAAAATGCCCTGCAGGATGCTTGCATGGCCACAAATCCCAGGCAGGCATCCTTAGGGGAGGTGGAGAACGTCCTTTGGGAGATCTACTGAACAATTCTTAAAATAAAATTTAGCCATGCCCCAAGATCAGAATTCAGACCCAAAAGTTCAGGCAGCTCGGGACAAGCTCCTGCGTCTGAGCTTGGAATCTTCGCACAAGAGCTACTATCCTCAGCTCAGGCAGCAGCTGGAAAGGCTCAGGCAAAGCGGGGAGGACTTAAGTGTGACCCTGAACTCCATAGGAGAAGGGGTCATTGCTACGGACAGGCAGGGCAGGATCACCCGCATGAACCCCACAGCAGAGTCCTTGACCGGCTGGAGCCAGACAGAGGCCAAGGGCAGGCACCTGGGGGAGGTGTTCCATATTGTAAATGCCCATACCCGGGGAGCCTGCCAGGATCCTGTACAAAAGGTCCTGGAAAGCGGCAAGATCCAGGGCCTGGCCAATGATACCCTGCTGCTTTCCAGGCAGGGCCGGGAGTACCAGATTGCTGACAGCGCAGCCCCGATCCAAGATGGGACAGGGGGTGAAGTCAGGGGAGTGGTCCTGGTATTTAGGGATGTAAGCCAGGAATATTCCATGCGTAAGGCCTTGGAGGCCAGTGAAGCTGCCTATAGGGATCTTTTCCAGAATGCGCCTGTGGGCATATTCCGCTCCACATCCCAGGGCAGGCTCTTGCAGGCCAATCCAAGCATGGCCAAACTCTTGGGCTGGGCTTCCCCGGAAGAGGCAGTGTTTTATTACCAGGACCTGGGCAGGCAGATTTATCAAGACCTAGAAACCAGGGAGAAGTTCATTTCTATATTGCAGGAAAAAGGCCAGGTCCAGGGGTTTGAGCACCAGGCTCTTTGCCAAGACGGGCAGACTCGCTGGCTGAGCATAAATGCCAGGGTCAGTGAATATTATGGGCCCTGGGATTTTGTCCTGGATGGCTTCGTCTGGGACATCACCCCCCGCAAGGAGCAGGAAAGCCATCTAAAACAGACCAGGCGACTCTTGGACGAGATCATAGAGTTTCTGCCAGATGCCACATTGGTGATTGACACTCAGGGCAAGGTCCTGGCCTGGAACCGGGCTATAGAGGAGCTGACCGGAGTAGGCAAGGAGGAGATGCTGGGCAAGGGAGACTATGAATACAGCAGGCTCTTGTATGGACGTCCCTGCCCTATATTGGTGGATATTGTGCTTGCGGATTCTGGGAAGAGGCCTGGGCTTGAGAAGACTTACGAGTATATTTCCTGGAGGGAGGAAATCCTGTATGGAGAAGCCTATGCCCCAGCGGTGCATAACGGCAAAGGGGCCTACCTCTGGGGCGCTGCAGGCACCTTGCGGGATGGATCAGGCAACTTGATCGGAGCAATCGAGTCCATCCGGGACGTTAGTGAGCGCAAGCAGGTGGAAAAAAGGCTGCAGGAAAGTGAGGAGCTGTACAGATCAATAACCGAGAACACTTTTGACCTGACTTGTCTCCTGGAACTCAGTGGCCATTATATTTACCACAATACTCGATACTTGGATGTGATGGGCTACTCCTCCCAGGAGCTATTGGGCTGCAATGTTTTAAAGATTATCCATCCTGAGGACCAAGAAAAGGTCATGCAGGCCTTACAGCAAGGAGTAGCAGAAGGCTGGGACCAGCATAGGCTTTCTTTTAGAATGCGCTGCAAGGATGGAAGCTATAAATGGTTGGATAATCGTGCCAGGCTGCTTAAAGATGAACAGGGACGGCCGCAGCGCATATTGGCAGTGGGTCAGGATGTCACTGAACGCAGGAACTTGGAGCTGCAGCTGCAGCAGGCCCGCAAGATGGAGGCTGTTGGCACCCTGGCTGGGGGGATAGCCCACGACTTTAACAATATACTGCAAGTCATCAATGGCTATACCAATTTACTCTTGGAAGCCACAAGCTTCAGGGATCCAGAGCATGAAAAGCTGTTGCAAATTCAGAAATCAGGCAGGCATGGGGCGCAGCTGGTCCAGAAGCTGCTTACTTTCAGCCGCAAGGTGGAAGGTGAAAAGCAGCTCCTGGATCTGAATCAGGAGATTAGGGAAACGGAAAAGATCCTGCGCAGCAGCCTGCCCAGGATGATTGACATCCGGCTTAGCTTGGATCAGGATTTGTGGCTGGTTGATGCAGATCCGATGCAGATGGAGCAGATCCTCTTGAATCTGGGCAGCAATGCGGCAGATGTTATGCCGGATGGGGGGATCCTAGAGATTGAGACCAGAAATTTGTTCTTGGATACCGAGTTTGCAGGGCTGTATCCTGGACTGGAGCCTGGAGAGCATGTGCTGCTTTCTGTCTCGGATACCGGCTGCGGCATGGACGAAGAAATCAGAGAAAAGGTATTCGAGCCCTTTTTCACTACCAAGGATGTGGGCAAGGGCACGGGGCTGGGTCTGGCCTCTGTGTATGGCATAGTCAAGTCCCACCAGGGTCACGTGCTTTGCTATAGCCAGCCAGGTCAGGGGACAACCTTCCAGATCTATCTCCCTGCCAGGCCGCAGCCGGAGCAAAGGGAGCAGGAAGCTCAGCAAGGGTATGAGCCGCAGCCAGGCACAGGTACTATCCTGGTGGTGGATGATGAGCCAGCTATCCAGGAGCTGACCAAGGAAATGCTGCAGGCTCTGGGCTATACTGCAGTCTGTGCTTCCAACGGAGATGAGGCCTTAAGGATATTTCGAGATCTGCAAGGCTGGATTGACCTGGTGCTGTTGGATCTGGGCATGCCTGGCATGGGCGGGTATACCTGTCTGCAGGAGCTGTTGAGTATAGATCCAGAGGCTAAAGTGCTTGTAGCCAGCGGTTACGCTGCTAATGTGAATGCTGAGCGAGCCCTGCAGGCTGGGGCTGCGGGCTTTTTGAACAAGCCTTTTCAGATGCAAGAGTTGGGCAAGAGGATATCTGAGCTTTTGGGCAGCTCAACAAGGGGCTGAGCCTGCACTCAGGGGCGAACAAGAAACAGAGAATGGGACTATGGCAGGCAAACCTAGACACAGCCACCAGTTTGTGGAGGCTTACGACGGTCTCCGGCCTTCAGCCCGGAGAGGAAATTGATGAGAGCAGCATGATCTGCTATTTGCAGAAGTTTTCTGACGATCAGCTTTTGCAGCATCTGGCGCCCAAGCTCTCTCAGCAGGAGATGCATGAGATCCTGGATATGATTTATAAGTTGCTCAAATCCCACTTAAGCGCCCGGTAATACCATAGCCTTTTTCTGAAGCAGGACGAACAAGTTACAATCAGGACAGCTGCATGCAATATCAAGCAGGACAAAAGCTCGGGGCCTCTCCTCCCAAGGAGGGCCAGATGCCGGTGCTGAACGGCCCCAGCCTGGATGTGTTTGCCTTTTACAGCGGGCTGGCCTTCAAAGAGATTAAGGACTGGTCCAAAGGCAGGATGAGGATGGGGCTGTTTGTGGAAAAGAGCATCCCTTTTATATTGCTGGATTTGGGCCGCAGCTGGAGCCTGGAAATCTACCTGAATATGTACCAGGAAAGCGAGGAAAGCAGGCAGCAGTTTTTCCAGGGCGATCCCCAGGAAACAGGTATAGGGCTGGTTCTGGTTTCCTTTCCGGATGCAGTAGTCCAGTGCATGCGCAGGACAGGGCTTGATTCCAGGCTCATGCTCAGACTTAAAGAAGCCTGCTTTGATCAGCTCACTCGATACGCTTCCAGTGAAGAATGCTTTGTGGAAGCGGAAATGATCCTGCAGCAGCATGATTCTAAGGCCATGCGCAGGGCAGGATCTTTTTGAGACCAAATGTGTCGTGCCAGGGTATCTCGTATGAACCGTTATCTGGCAATGTTCTTACTGGCCTTGCTGATTGGGGGCTTGCTGCATAGCGTGTACTCCTTTAGTCAGGGCAGATTCGGGCAAGGCATGATCATGTTTCCCTTGCTGGCAGGTTGTTATGTCCTTTTTCTGGCCAGGGACAGGCAGGGGCACAAGGACAGCCAGCAGGAAGCAGGGGAGCAGGACCAGAAGAAGGATTGAATTCAGCTGCAAGCCACAGGAAACCCAACCTAGATGGAACTGCCCCAGAATTTACCCTGCGAGGCCATCCTGGACAGCATTGCTGACGGTGTATTCACCGTGGATCCGGATTGGAACATCACTTTCTTCAACCAAGCCGCAGAGCAGATCACCCAGATCAGCCGTAACGAAGCCCTGGGCCAGAAATGCTGGGAGATATTTCGCTCCAGCCTGTGCGACGGCAACTGCGCCTTGGATTTTTGCATGCGCAACTCTCAACCCATCAGCAATAAATCTGTTTTTTTCATCCGGCCGGATGGAACCAGAGTCCCCATCAGCATCAGCGCTGCTCCGCTGTATGACGCTCAAGGCAAACTCATGGGCGGAGTGGAGACCTTCCGGGATCTAAGCGCCATTCAGTATATGCGCCAGAAGATGGAAGAGAAGTACACCTTTGAGGATATAGTGGGCAAGAGCCAGCGTATGCAGGAGATCTTCCGCATCCTGCCCCAGGTGGCCAAGAGCCCCTCTTCTGTGTTGATCAGCGGAGAATCCGGAACCGGCAAGGAGCTGATCGCTCAGGCCTTGCACAATCTGAGCCCCAGACACGAGGCGCCCTTTGTGGTGGTCAATTGCGCCGCACTGCCCGAGCATCTCCTGGAGTCCGAGCTGTTCGGCTACAAGGCAGGGGCCTTTACAGACGCTAAGAAGGACAAGCCTGGCAGGTTCCAGATGGCGCACAAAGGCAGCCTGTTTCTGGACGAGATCGGGGAGATGCCTCTGGCCCTGCAGGTCAAGCTGTTGCGGGTTTTGCAGGATAAAAGAGTAGAACCCTTGGGGGCCTTACAATCGGAAAAAGTGGATGTGCGCATAATTGCAGCTACTAACAAGGATCTTGCCAGCTGCGTGGAAAATGGGGAGTTCCGCAGGGACCTGTATTACAGGCTGAACGTGGTCCAGATCCATATGCCTGCCTTGAGGGAGCGCAAAGAGGATCTGCCTCTTTTAGTCAATCATTTTATCCGCAGCTTCAATCTGCTGCAGGATAGGCATGTGCAGGGCATATCAGAGGATGCTCTGGCAGCCCTGCTGCGGCACGACTTTCCAGGCAACATCCGGGAGCTGGAGAACGTGATAGAGTACTGCTTCATACTCTGCTCCGAAGGTTTTATCCAGGTGGAGCATCTGCCGGACTACCTGCGGCCTACAGCTTCCCAGGACATCTGGGAGGCCAGGGAGCCCAGGACTCTGGAGGAGATCAAATGCCAGGCCGTGCTGCAGACCCTGGAGCGTAATCAGGGCAGAAAGATGCAAACTTGCAGGGAATTGGACATTTCCAAGGACACCCTGCGCAGGATGCTGCAGCGCTGTCAAGGTCAGGCGCAGGATTAGCCCGACAGCAAACCTCATGGGCGATTAATGCGCCAGCCAATTCAGTCTGTAAAAGCCTTCCATGAGCCAAGCCATTGCCATGCCATGTTTTTTTGTCTGGCACGTTTTGTGCTATCTGGCTTATGCAAGCAGGGGCCTGGACGTGCCCTGCCTGTGACGTATGCATGTTTCTCAAGCCCAAGGGTGCAGGATATGAAGCTTTGTTTAGCAGCCTACAAGAACCGTTTGGCTTCACTCTTTGACAACTGCACCAACTTGCTGCTGTTCCAGGAAAGCTCTCCTGGCTTCTGGGAACAGATCGGGGAGATCCGGGTGCCTGAAAAAAGCGGGGACTTCCTGCGGGCCCGGCTCTTGCTGGAGCACGGAGTGCAGGTCTTGATCTGTGGTGCTATGAGCGGATGCACCAAACGCCTGCTGCAAAGTGCCGGGGTCCAGGTTCTGGACTGGATGCGCGGTGAGATCCAGGAAGTACTCGGTGCCTGGCAGCAGGGGGAGCTTTCTGCTCTGCTTATGCCTGGTTGCAGGCGAAAGGGCCGCAGGGCGGGAAACTGCCAGGTAAGATCCCGGAGCAGGAAGCAGGGCTCCAGAAGTCCAGGCAGAAACAGGCAAAATGCATTCATGAAGGAGGTTAATTCCATGAAAGTAGCGGTGAGCAGTCAAGGCAACGATCTGGATTCTGGTCTGGATCCCAGATTTGGACGGGCAGTTGGGTTTATAATTTATGACCTGGATACCCAAGAGTCCCAGTTCATTTCCAATGAGCAAAACTTGTACGCCTCCCAAGGGGCGGGTATTCAAACAGCCCAGAATGTGGCCAAAACAGGGGTCCAGGCTGTAATTACCGGGCATGTGGGGCCTAAAGCCTTTTCAGCGCTGCAGGCAGGGGGTATCCCTGTCTATCTCTGCCAGTCCGGGACCGTGCAGGAAGCCCTGCAGGCTTATGAACAAGGCAGGCTGCAGCAGGCAGAAGGTGCGGACAAAGCAGGACACTGGCAGTAGCTCGCGACAATATTTTCAGACTTATAAGGAGTACAAGATGCGTCTGGCTATAGCCAGTGGCAAAGGCGGCACTGGCAAAACCACGGTAGCTGTGAATCTGGCGGTTTGGCTGGCCCAGCAGGGAAGGCAGGTCAGCTTGGCGGACTGTGATGTGGAGGAGCCAAATGCGCACTATTTCCTGGATGTGCCCTGGGATTTCTCCCAGACCCAGACTGTGCCTGTGCCCCAGATAGATCACAGCCTGTGCCTGGGCCAGGAATGCCAGAAGTGTGTGCAGGAATGCAGGTTCAAAGCCCTGATCTGGATGGTGCGGGAAGTTATGGTTTTTCCTGAGCTATGTCACAGCTGCGGTCTGTGCGAATACATCTGCCCTGTGCAGGCTGTCTCCTACACCACTCGGGATATAGGGGTCCTGCGCCAAGGTCAGGCCAGGGGGCTGAAGGTCAGCGGCGGAATGCTGCGCATTGGGGAGGCCATGGCTCCACCGCTTATCAGGCGGGTTCTGGATGCTGCTCTCCAGGAGGAGATCCAGATCGTGGACGCCCCGCCTGGGACATCCTGCCCGGTAATAGAGGCTATCAAGGATGCAGATTTTGTGCTTTTGGTGGCAGAGCCTACTCCATTCGGGGTGCATGATTTTGATTTGGCGGTGCAGCTGATGCGCAAACTGGGTCTTCCCTTTGGCGTGGTCATCAACCGGGAAGGCATGGGGGATGAAAAACTGCAGCAGCGCGTGCAGGAAGAAAAGATACCAGTCCTGGCCAGATTCCCTTACAGTAAGGAGGCTGCCCAGGCGTATTCCAAAGGGCTGCTCCTTTTGGAGGGTGCGAACGGCTTCCAGGAGATCTACAGCCAGCTTTGGGCCAATCTGCAGCAGGCGGCAGACAAAATTAAGGTCCAGGAGCAAGGTGCGTATGGCTAACTGAGATTGCAAGGGGCAAAAGAATTTGTGTAACTGATCAACAAGTCTTGGCAAAGAGATCCTAGGTTCGCAGACTCACTCAGAGCCTGTCCTGAGTCTTCGAAGGAAGGACAGATTAGAATCTGTTGTCTTTGTTGTCATTCTAAACGATGCTTGGAGTGAAGAATCTCTCTTAGAATCAGCTCTACCAGGAGTTATTGAGAAGAGGAGATTTTTTGCCCCTATCTGGAATTCGGCATTAATGCAATTTAACCATTGCATTATAAGGATCTTTAACGGATCAGCAGGTCTCAAAACTAAAAAGGGTCCAAGCTCATGAAGGAAGTGGTCGTTATCAGCGGTAAAGGAGGTACGGGCAAGACCAGCATAGTGGCTGGGTTGGCCGCTTTAGGGCCAGAAAAGATCCTGGCGGACTGTGATGTGGACGCCTCTGATCTGCATCTGGTTCTGGATCCGCAGATCCAGGAGAGTCACGAGTTTGTCAGTGGAGAGCTGGCTAGGATCGATCAGGGGCTGTGCACTGCTTGCGGCCTGTGTCGTGACCACTGCCGATTCGATGCTATATCAGAGGATTACCAGGTGCTGCAGGAGCACTGCGAAGGCTGCGCCCTTTGCTATCATGTTTGCCCGGCAGGGGCGATATCCATGCAGCCCAGGCTCTGCGGACATTGGTTTAAATCCAAGACCAGGTTTGGCCCCTTGGTGCATGCCAGATTAGGTATCGGCGAGGAAAATTCAGGCAAGCTGGTGACATATGTGCGTCAGGAGGCAAATAAGTTGGGTCAGTCACAAGGCAAGGAGCTGGTACTTGTGGATGGCTCTCCAGGCGTAGGCTGTCCTGTTATCGCTTCCCTGACGAACGCGGATCTTGCCCTGCTGGTGGCAGAACCTACGTTAACAGCTGCTGGGGATCTGCGCCGTGTGCTGGATCTAATCGCCTACTTTGGGATTCCAGGTCTGGCAGTGGTGAACAAGGCGGATATAAATCCGGAGCTAACCCAGGAGATAGAGGATTTTTGTCGGGAAGCTGGAGTGGATATGGCTGCCAGAGTGCCTTATGATCAAAATGTCACTTTGGCCCAGATTCAGGGCAAAAGCGTGACCGAGTTGGACCCCCGGGGGCTGGGCAGGATTGTGCGCGGTATCTGGGAGGCTATAGCGGATCGTTTGTACGCCCCTGCGGATTCAAAATAAATGATGCAAGGAGGAATAGACATGAGTCAGAAATCGTGCGGCAGCTGTGGCGAGCATTCCAGCTGCAATACCCAGGAAAAGGAACAGGACCTCAAGCTGCAGCAGAGCATGGGCCGCATTAAGCACAAGCTGGTCATCCTGTCCGGAAAGGGCGGGGTAGGCAAGAGCAGCGTGGCAGCAAACCTTGCAGTTGGTTTGGCTCTGTCCGGCTATAAAGTGGGGCTGATGGATGTGGATGTGCATGGTCCCAGCATCCCCAGACTGCTGAACCTGGGAGAGGCCAAGATTCAGGCAGCAGAGCAAAAGCTGATGCCTGTGCAGTGGAATGCTAACCTGTCAGTGATTTCCTTGGGTTTTTTTCTGCCCAGCAAGGAAGATGCGGTGATCTGGAGGGGCCCCATCAAGATGAGCCTGATCAGGCAGTTCCTGCAGGATGTGGACTGGGGGGACCTGGACTATCTGCTGATAGATTGCCCTCCTGGCACTGGGGACGAGCCTATTTCAGTGCTCCAGTTGCTGGATGGGCAGGCCAGCGCCATTGTGGTTACCAGCCCGCAGGTTCTGGCAATAGATGATGTGCGGCGCTCCATCCAGTTTTGCCATCATACCGGAAATCCGGTCATGGGTATAGTGGAGAATATGAGCGGCTTTGTCTGTCCCTACTGCAGGCAGGAGGTGGACATTTTCAACTCAGGCGGCGGGGAAGCCCTGGCCAGGGAAATGAACGTGCCTTTCCTGGGACGTATCCCTCTGGATCCGGGCATGGTCAACGCCGCGGACCAGGGCCTGCCCTATCTGCAGAGCCATGTGGACGATCCGGCTGCACAGGCCCTGGAGAAGATACTGGAGCCCATTAGGGATCTAGAGAAGCAAGGCCAGCGACAAGCAGCAGCCCAGGAAAATCCGGAACAGCAAAGGACGGGCTCAGCCCAAGGGCCCCAGCAAGGAGGGAAAAAGGAAATGAAGATAGCTATTCCAGTGGCTCAGGGCAGGCTGTGTCAGCATTTCGGGCATTGCGAGCAGTTTGCTTTGGTTAGCGTGGATACCGAGGCCAAAAAGATTCAGGCCATAGAGCATTTAAATCCTCCGCCCCATGAACCAGGGGTGCTGCCCAGGTGGCTGGCTGAACAAAAAGCCGATCTGGTCATTGCTGGAGGCATGGGCTCCAGGGCCCAAGGCATCTTCCAGGAACATGGCGTTCAGGTCCTAGCTGGAGCTCAGGGCGGCAGCCCGGAAGAGATAGTGGTTGACTATCTCAACAGCAATCTGGTCACTGGCGCTAATGCCTGTGATCATTAATGCACCAGGAGGCGAATATGCCGGGAACCAAGCTCACTATCCTCTGCGAGAATACTGCAGGCTCCATGTTCGGAATTACTGGGGAGCACGGCTTCAGTGCCCTGGTGGAGAAAGGAGAGCAGAAGATCCTGTTTGATACAGGCCAGGGCTTTAGTCTGCAGCACAATGCGCGCATGCTAGGGCTAAGGCTGGAGGAGGTGGGGCATATTGTGCTCAGTCACGGCCACTACGACCATACTGGAGGATTGAGTCAGGCCCTGTATCCACCCCGGGGAGTGCGGATCACTGCGCATCCGGATGTGTTCCAGTCTAAGTATGCAGTGCTGCAGACCTCTGCCGGGCAACAGAGCAGGTACATAGGTCTGCCCTACAGCAGGGAGTATCTGGAGGGCAGTCTGGGCTGCAGCTGGGATTTGCGCAGGGAGTTCTGCGAGCTAGGGCCTGGCATCTTTTTCAGCGGTGAAGTGCCCAGGGAACAAGAATACGAAGTGCTGGACCCCAGGCTCCAGGTACTGGGGGAAAACGGCCTGCAGCCTGACCCTCTCTGGGATGATGCCAGCCTGCTTCTGGAGACAGATAGCGGACCAGTGGTGCTTTTGGGGTGCGCCCATGCCGGAATTATTAACATTCTGCGCCATTTCTCCAGCCGAACCGGGCATACGAGCTTTAAGGCGGTAATCGGGGGTACCCATCTGGGGGTGCTGGAGCCAGGAGAGAAGCTGGACAGGATCCTCAAGGCCCTGGATGGCTTTGGCCTAGAGTTGGTGGGGGTATCCCACTGTACCGGGCCTAAAGCTGCTGCCATTGGCTATCAATACTTCCAGGAGAGATTCGCTTTTGCCAACGCCGGCTGGAGCGCGGAATTTTGAGGCTGATATTACTCGAGCCTATTGCATTTCTTCAATGATTCTTTTCAGCTCCTGGGCCTGTCGGGCCAGATCAGATCTGTAATACTGGAGTTGATCTGCTCCATGGAGGAGGCTGTCTCCTGGGTACGCTGCCTTTGCTGGTTTGTGCCTTGCTCGGCTTGCTGCAGCTGGGCTGCCAGCTCCTCGCAGGCAGAAGTCACCTGTTGGGCCACCTGATCCGCGTTCTGGGCAGCCTTGGCTATGGTCTTATTCTGATTTTCGATCTGTTCCTGCTGGGCCTTGATCTCGGTTAAGTCTGTGAACAAGGCAAATGCGCCGATCAGTTCCCCGTCTAGATCATGCAGGGCAGCTGCATCCTGACGCAGTTAGATCCTGCTCTTGGAGGCGCTTTGCAGCTCAAGCTCCTGCCCTGTCCTGGATCTGCCGTCAACCAGGACCTTATCTGTAATGCTTTGTTCCTGCTGCAGGGAAAGCACTTGGGTTTGTGAATTTTTGCGTATCCGAGGTTACCTGCTTTTGAACCAGGTCTTTTTGCCAGGAGAGCATCAAGGCCAGGATACAGGTAAAGATAACCAGGGCAATCAAAGCTACACTGATACCGATCTTATAGTTAAGATGGGTCCTTATCCTGCGCAGCATGGTTTATCTCCCCTTGCTCAATGTGCCCCTGCATAACGCAGGGGCCTGAAGTTGAAATCCTGGATCCGCTCCTGGCTGTGGCACTGCAGGCAGTCCTCCGTGTCCGGTGTCCTTTGGAGGTTGAATGTTTGCCAGAACAAAAAAAGGCCGCCCTGTCCAGGAAGAACTCCTGACAGGGCGGCCCAAGGGGGGATCTATGGCGGGAAAGTTTTTAGACTGCGTCCAGGCCCCTTTCCCCGGTACGGATGCGGATGGCATCCTGCACAGGAGAGACAAAAATTTTGCCGTCGCCCACCTTGCCAGTCTTGGCTGCTTTCTGTATGGCTTCTATTGTCTGCTCCAGCAGCTCTTCAGACAAAACCACTTCGATCTTGACCTTGGCTACGAGATCCACGTGATATTCAGCACCGCGATAGATCTCCTTGTGTCCTTTCTGGCGGCCGAAGCCGCGGACTTCACTCACAGTCATGCCTTGGATGCCCAGCTCTGAGAGGGTGTCTTTGACCTCCTCCAGCTTAAAGGGCCTGGTGATGACTTCTAGCTTTATCATGGCCTGCTCCTTTATGCTTATATGCTTAGCTCTGTTCCACTGTAAATTCTGGATAGGCCTCTAGGCCGCATTCAGCCAAATCCATGCCTTCGTACTCCATCTCCTCGCTGATCCTGATGCCCATGGCGGCTTTGAGAATGGACCAAATGATAAGGCTGGTACCGAACATCCAGGCAAAAATGACCACTATGCCTGCGATCTGGCCTACAAAGGTTGCCCCTGGATTGGAGAGGAGGACTGCCAGCAGCCCCCAGACTCCTACCACTCCGTGCACAGATATTGCGCCCACAGGGTCGTCGATGCGCAGCCTGTCCAGGATCAGGATGGAGAAGACCACGATCACTCCGGCCACCGCGCCGATAAAGCAGGACAGGATCATGGAAGGGGCTGCAGGCTCGGCAGTAATAGCCACCAGTCCGGCCAAGGCCCCGTTCAGGACCATGGTCAGATCAGCCTTGCCGAATTTGAGCTGGGAGGTGACCAGGGCCGCGACCAGACCTGCAGCAGCAGCCAGGTTGGTGTTGGCAAAGACCAAGGCCACTGCATTGGCTGATTCCACGTCAGAAACCTTGAGCTCAGAGCCGCCATTGAAGCCGAACCAACCCATCCAGAGCACAAAGGTGCCCAGGGTGGCCAGAGGCAGATTGGCCCCTGGAATGGGCTGTATTTTGCCCTCTTTGGTGTACTTGCCTTTTCTGGGCCCTAACAGGATAACTCCAGCCAGGGCTGCTGCAGCTCCAGCCATATGCACAATTCCAGAGCCTGCGTAATCGCTGAATCCCAGCTGATCCAGAAAGCCCCCGCCCCAGGTCCAGTAGCCATGCACAGGATACAAAATTCCGGTTAAGACCACGGCAAAGGCCAGAAAGGCCCAGAGCTTCATGCGCTCCGCCACTGCACCAGAGACAATGGACATGGCAGTGGCCACAAAGACCACCTGGAAGAAAAAGTCTGCGATATCAGAGTAATAAGGTGCGCTATCTCCACCGGAAATAACGCTTTGGACGCTGTTGTCCCCGCTGATCAAAAAACCTATCCCGGGGATAACTGATCCGCCTGAGCCGTACATGATATTGTAGCCAATGAGCATGTACATGATGCAAGCTATGGAATACAGGGAGACATTCTTGGTCAGGATCTCCACCGTATTCTTGGTGCGTACCAGTCCGGCCTCAAGCATGGAAAAGCCGGCAGCCATCCACATCACCAACAGCCCTGAGATCAGGAAGTAAAAAGTATCCAGGGCGTAGCTGAGTTCCAGAATTTGTTCCACGATAAAACCTCCTCTTGCCTTTAGGATTTTAGAAGTTGGGCTTTATCTATTCCTTGGCAAGAAGCAGGCCAAATAAATTTATTTATTGAATACAAGAGGTTACCTGAAGATGGTTTTATTGAGGCTTAGATGAAGGTACAATATTGTTCTTGTTTGGATGCAGGAAAGGCTGCTCAAGGTGCTGGAGCAGGGATATCTCGTCCAGCAGGCAGGATTTAGTTGCGGTGCTGGTTTGAAATGAGAGGAAGATACAAAATTGTATTTTTTGTGACCATGATTCCTAAAAAGTGGTTGAAGTTATTATTATCGATTGCGATTACGACCAGGACAGCGATAGCGATAGGAAAGTCAATTCAGGTTCCCCTCCCTGGCCAGGGCTGGTCTTTACCCACACTTGACACCGTGGGATAAGAAAGGTGTCATTTTTCAACCAGCCCTTACTCCTCCTTGCGAAGGAGGGGAAACAAAGCGGTCCAGGGAGGGGAATAAAAGCGAAAGAACTCATTAAGATCGATTACGACAGCGATTACGAGAACGACTACGACCTTAGATTTTGAAACTTGAAAGCCTTCTTTCCCCTCGCTATCGTTGTCGAGGTCCTAATCGTAATCGATACAGATGATATTTCCCTTACTTGCCCTCCTCTTCCAGCTCCAGATCGATCTCCTGTCTGGCCAGACTGACGTTGCTCAGCCTGACCATGACCTTTTGGCCCAAGTTAAACATTCGGCCGGTGTTCTTGCCCACTAGTGTATACTGCTTGGGCCAATAGATGTAGTAGTCATCCACCAGGCTGGAGAGTCGGACCAGCCCGTCTGCCATGACCTCAGTCAGCTCCACCCAGAAGCCGAAGTCTGTAATCGAGGAGATGATCCCCACAAAGCTCTCTCCTACTTTGTCCTGCAAGAAGAGTACGGTGAGCCTCTTGACTATCTCCCGCTCAGCAGCCATGGCTTTTCGTTCCTGCTTGCTCAGGTGCTCTGCCAACTTGCTCAGTTTCTTGGCCCCCAACTTGCCTGAACTTTTGTTGAGGGCGTTTTTCAGGCTGCGATGCACCACCAGGTCTGCATACCTGCGAATAGGGGAGGTGAAGTGGCAGTAGCATTCAGAGGCCAGACCAAAGTGACCGATGTTCTGGGGACTGTAGGAGGCTTGCATCATGGTCCTCAGCAAAAGCCTGTTGACCAAAAACTCCAGCTCTGAGTCCTCCACCAGCTGTAAAAGCCCCTGCAGGCTTTTAGGATCTGTATGCTCTGGCAGCTCTGAGGCAAAAGAGGTTTTGCGCAGCAGCTCGAACAGGGCTTTTAGCTTTTCCTGGTCAGGTTCAGGGTGAATCCGGTACACGCAGGGGGCTTTGCCAGTGAGGAAGGTAGCTACAGCTTCGTTGGCAGCGATCATGAACTCCTCAATGATTTGGTGTCCGAAGTGCTGCACCTTGGGCCTAATGTCCAGGGCGTCCTCCTGCAGGCTGAATAAGATTTCTGGCTCTGGGAGGTCAAAATCCAGGGAGCCCCGTTTCCTGCGTTTGGCATGCAGGGCCTGGGCCAGTTGCATAGCCCTTTCCAGCATGGGCATAAATTCCTGTAATTTTACCCTTTCTCCTTGCTCCCCATCCAAAAGTGCTTTTTTGATCTGGCTGTAGGTCAGCCTGGCTTGACTTTGTATTACTGCAGGATAGAAATCCTGGCGCAAGGGTTCGGCTTGCAAGTTGAAATCAATTTCTGCTACCATTACAAGTCTTGGCCGCAGGGGGTTTAGGCTGCAGAGTCCATTAGACAGGGCCTCTGGGAACATGGGTTCCACAGAGTTGGGAAAGTAACAGGAGTTGGCCCGATGCTGAGCCTCTCTGTCCAGGGCGCTGCCTACAGGGACATAATGGCTGACGTCTGCGATAGCCACAAAGAGTTTAAAGCCCTGCTTGTCTGCCTGCACCAGCACGGCATCATCAAAGTCCTTGGCCTTGGCTCCGTCTATGGTCACAAACTGCAACTGCTTGAGGTCCTTGCGCTGCTCAAGCTCCTCCTGGGAGGGATCTGCTGGCAGCTCTTCAGTTTCCTTGAGCACCCGATCCGGAAAGCCTGTAGGTATCTCGTGGTGCAGCTTGACGATCCTTTCCTGGACCTCCAACTCCTGCTCAGGACCCAGGATCTCCTGGGCCTGGCCTGAGCAAAGCCCTGGATCCAGCTGCTCTCCGGGTTGGACTACAGCTACGTCTCCCAGGGCCGGCTTGAAATCCAGGTCTTGGGTCTGGACCATGAAGTTCAGGTTTAGTTTTTTGCCAGCAGGACGGCCCAGATAAAGGTCCTGGCCCATCTTCTTGTGCAGGATCACCGGGATCTGTTGCATGGACCTGTGCAGGATGCGCACGATCCTCCCTTCAGGGTTCTTGCCCCTTGTTCTGCTGGGCAAGAGGGCGGTTACTACCCGGTCTCCATGCCAGGCCTGATTCAGGTTGTCCTTGGAGACATAGACATCTTTTCGTCTTTTGTCCTCGGGCAGCACAAAGGCCGCCTGGGCATGGACCTCCAGGGTGCCGCGGACCAGATCCATCTTCTCAGTCAGGCCAAAGGCCTTGCCCTGGGCCAAGCGGACCAGTTTGCCTTTGGACTCCAAGTCTTTTAATATCTCCTGCAAGTTTTTTTTCTGCTCGTTGTCTGGCTGGAAGTGCTTGTATATTTCTCTAAGTCCCAGGGGCTTGTCTTTTTGTTTGAACAGGCTTAGCACTTGCTTGCTGTCCAGGGCTTTGGCTCTGCCTTTTTTCTTTTTTCTGGCCATATCTGTTAGCTCCTGTTATTTTTTTACCTGTATCAGCTTGTCATAAGCAGGCTGATGCAGGCAACTGCAGGGAGAGATACATGTTAGTCACCAAATTCGCAATCCCGGAGATAATATTCGGCAAGAACAGCCTGCAATATCTGGGATCCTGTGCCAAGAGAAATGGTGCAAACCGAGTGTTGTTGGTCAGCGATTCCGGACTGCAGGCCGCAGGCTGGGTGGACAGGGTTCTGGAGCATTTGGACGCGGCAGGCTTAAGCTGGGTTTATTTCGACAGGGTCAATTCCAATCCCAGGGACTTTCAGATTCATGAGGGTGCTGAGTTCTATCTACAGCAGCGGGCTGACGTGATCATTGCCTTGGGCGGGGGCAGTCCTATGGATTTGGCCAAGGGTATCGCCCTTGTGGCCAGCAATGGAGGCCGGGTCAGCGACTATGAAGGGGCCAACCGTATCCAAAAGCCCCTGCCGCCCATGATCTTTATCCCCACCACTGCCGGCAGCGGAGCGGACATCTCCCAATTTGCCATCATTACTGATGTGCAAAGAGGGGTCAAGATGTCCATCATCAGCAGGACCTTGACTCCAAATATCTCCATAATTGATCCTAATTTCCTGTTGACCAAGCCGGACTGGCTGATAATCGCTTCTGCGGTGGATGCGCTTTGCCACGCAGTGGAAGGCTATTTGTCCAGGATTTCCTCCCCATTTACAGAGATGCACTCCTTGCGAGCAATTGAGCTGATCATGCACAACCTGCAGCCTGCCTTGCAGAAAAGGTCCCAGCATCGCTTGAGTAACTTGTGTACTGCAAGCACAGTAGCTGGGATGTCTTTCAGCAACGCCGGGCTGGGCATGGTGCATGCCGTTGCCCACGCCTTGGGAGGCATGTTCGATGTTATGCATGGCAGCGTGCACTCTATCCTGCTTCCTGCGGTGATGCGCTTCAATCAAGAGGAATGCACCGCCAAGATGGCTGCGGTGGGCAGGATCATCTGCGGCAGGAGCTATGCATCAGACCAGGATTGTGCCAGGGCAGGGGTGGATAGCCTGCAGGGCTTTTTCCAGGAGCTGGGCGTGCCCAAGAGATTGCGGGAGATTATCCAGGATAGCTCCAGGCTGTCAGAGGTCAGTAAGCTGGCTGTGCAGGACGCCTGTGGCTTGACCAATCCCAGGCATGTTACAGAAGAGGACTGCCTGGCTGTCTGCGAAGAGGTCTGGTAAGATGGGCCTACAAGCAGCAAAGGCAGGTGGAGAGGATCAAAATAACCCTCAGGAGCAGGCATGCAAGGACAGACCACGATCAAGGACTTGATCGGGATCGAGGATATCAAGCTGGGCTTTTACCAGGAAGCCCGGGCCAAGATGGAGGAGTTGCGCTGCAAGAACCGGGAGCTGGAGCAGAAGCAGCAGGAGATCCAGGCCATTTTGGACGGTATAGTGGATGTGATGATCGTGCTCTCCGAGGATCTGGAGGTGATCTCCGTGAACCGGATCTATCACAAGTTCTTTTCCGATTCCTGGCCTGAGGGCAAATATTGCTTTCAGGCCCTCAAAGGGGCTCAGAGGCCCTGCAGCTCATGTCCAGCCAGACAGGCCCTGCAAAAGGACGAGGTCCAACGCAGCAGCGGCACCTATTATTGTGCAGGACAGAACAGATTTTTTGACCTTCTAGCCTCCCCACTGCAAAACTCAGGGGATATGCAAAACAGGGTTTTGTTGTTCATGCGGGATGTAACCCTGGAAAAGGAGTACCAGACCCAGTTCCTGCAGGCGGAGAAGATGGCTACCATTGGGCTCCTGGCAGCAGGGGTAGCCCATGAGATCAACAACCCCCTGACCTCCATCCTGGGTTTTACCCAGGGCCTGCAGAGGAGGCTGCCCCGGGTGCGGGAGCACCTGGAACAGGAATTGGCAGCGGACATGCAGGAATATGTGGAGATCATCCTTAACGAGTGCCAGCGCTGCCATGATATAGTACAGACCCTGCTCAGCTTCAGTCGCAGCAACAGCTCTTTGTCCCAGGTCCTGGATCTGAACACCATGCTCAGGGAGTGCCTGAAGATACTGCGCTATAAGCTCAAGAATTGTCCCGAGGTCAGTCTGGAGCTCGATCTGCAGGAGGATCTGGACGGCATAAGCGGAGATCAGGCTCAATTGAAGCAGGTGGTGCTCAATTTGCTGACCAATGCCATTGATGCTGTAGAGCCCGCTGGCTGTATCCAGGTCAGCACCAGTCAGGATCAGGAAGGGTCTGTGACCCTGATGGTCAGGGATAATGGTCCAGGCATTCCCAGGGATCATCTGGACCGGGTGTTTGATCCCTTCTTCACCACCAAGCCCCAGGGCAAGGGCACAGGCATCGGGCTTTCCACCTGCTACAATATTGTGAGCAATCACCAGGGCAACATCTTTATCTGCAGCGAAGAGGGTTACGGCACCAAGGTCTATGTCCGCATTCCAGGCCAGGATAAAGGAGTTGAAAATGCCTGAGGCCTACAATGTGCTGGTGGTGGATGACGAGGAGTTCATCCGTAAGCTGGCCAGCAAGGAGCTGGCTACCTCCAGGAGGCTGATCTGTACCGCGGGCAGCGCCAAGGCAGCGCGCAAGAAGATAGCGGCTGAGATATTTGATGTGATCCTGCTGGACATCTATCTGCCGGACGGAGACGGGCTGGATTTGTTGGCGGAGTTCAAGAAGGTCTGCCCAGAGACCGAGATCCTGCTAATTACCGGCTACGGGAGTATTGAGAATGCTGTGGAGGCTATGCGCATCGGGGCCTATGATTTTGTGACCAAGCCCTTCCAGCTGGACAGGCTGGACTTCATCCTGGAGAAGGCCCATCAGAGGGCCAGGCTGCAGAGGGAGAATCTGGCCCTGAAGAGCCAGGAGCCAGGCTTGAAACCAGAGCTGGTGGGGATCTCCCAGGGATTGAATCAGGTCAAAGAACTGGTGCGCAAGGTGGCCCCCTCAGGGGTTCCGGTGCTGCTGACTGGAGAGAGCGGCAGCGGCAAGGACGTGGCAGCCAGGGCCATCCACGCGGCCAGCCCCAGGGCTGAAAACCCATTTGTGGTCAAGAACTGCGCTACATTGCAGAGCAGCCTGGTGCGCAGCGAGTTGTTTGGCCACTGCAAGGGAGCTTTCACCGGAGCCACCCAGGATCAGGAAGGACTGCTGGCAGCAGCCCATCAAGGCAGCATGTTCCTGGACGAGATCGGCGAGCTGCCCCTGGATGTGCAGGGCTCTTTGCTCAGGGTCCTGGAAACTCAGACCTTCCGCAGGGTGGGCTCTACAGCTGAGCGCAAGGTGGATGTACGCTTTATTTTTGCCACCAACAGAGATCTGGAGCAGGAGGTCCAGGCCGGGAGGTTCAGCCAGGCCTTGCTGCACAGGATAAATGTCTTTCAGATCAAAATGCCGGCGCTGCGGGAGCGCAAAGAGGATATTTCCCTGCTGGCAGAGCATTTTCTGGCCAAATTTTGTCCTGAGCAGAACCATGTGCTTTCCAAGCGGGCCATGCAATGCCTGTGCAATTACGATTGGCCGGGCAATGTGCGGGAGTTGAAGAACGTTCTGGAAAGGGCGCTTATCCTTTGCGAGGACAAAGTAATAACTGAGCAGGACTTGCCCCAGGAGATTGGCTTTTTGGGCCTGGAGGAGGAATCCAGGGAGCAGGGCACCTTGACCCTGGAAGAGGTACAGCAGCAGCACATCAGGTCGGTACTGGAGATCTGCCGGGGAAATCAGACCCAGGCGGCCAGGATTCTGGGCATTGATCGCAAGACCCTGCACCGTAAGCTGCAGGAACGGGAAGGATAGTTATGTGCTTTGTCCTGAGTTCAGTTTCATAATACAGGCTGGGGCATTTTGCCTCAAACCTTGTTCACGGGCAGAGTCAGATTTCCGCAGCTATAACCTATTGAAACATAAGGTAGTTTTGGTCAGGGGCTTAAGCGGCAGCCTGCA
Source organism: uncultured Desulfohalobiaceae bacterium (assembly GCA_964494985.1). Lineage (GTDB taxonomy): Bacteria > Desulfobacterota > Desulfovibrionia > Desulfovibrionales > Desulfothermaceae > CAZBUB01. The sequence continues at coordinate 75,845 of CAZBUB010000005.1, forward strand.
GGGTCTGTTCAGCCTGCAGGTATAATGGTTAACAATGCCTGGACCTGGCCAAACATGTGAAGCTAACTTCCCGGAATATATATTTCTTGTATCCTGGCCTGATATTTGCTTTAAGGTTTGGGAAATTAAGGTCAGCATTCATCCCAGCCAGGGTATTCCCTGGTGAATTTTTAACAAACACAGGAGGCAGAGATGGCAGTACAGGAACAAGTAAACGGCTTTTTTATCCCCAGCGTAACCCTGATCGGCATTGGCGCTCATAAAGAGGTCCCAGAGCGGATGAAGGCTTTGGGGGGCAAAAAAATCTGCCTGGTCACTGACAAGGGTATCACCGAGGCAGGGATCACCAAGCAGCTCACTGACCTGATTGAAAAAAGCGGCCTGGAAGTGGCAGTATTCGACGAAACAGTGCCTAATCCCACAGACAATAATGTGCACGACGGCGTGGAGTTCTATAAGAAGAACAATTGCGACTCTCTGATCACCCTGGGTGGGGGCAGCTCCCACGACTGTGGCAAAGGCGTGGGCCTGGTGATCAGTAACGGCGGCAAGATCCACGATTTTGAAGGCATTGATAAATCCACTAAATCCATGCCCCCCTACCTGGCGATCAACACCACCGCAGGCACAGCCAGCGAAATGACCCGCTTTTGCATCATCACAGACACCTCCCGCAAGGTGAAGATGGCTATTGTGGACTGGAGGGTGACTCCGAACATGGCCATTGACGATCCCCTGCTCATGGTGGGCATGCCTCCAGGCCTGACTGCGGCCACCGGCATGGACGCCCTGACCCACGCAGTGGAGGCTTATGTCTCCCTGGCAGCCACACCCATGACAGATGCCTGCGCTTTGAAGGCAATCGAGCTGGTCTCTGATTATCTGCGGCCGGCAGTGGCCAATGGCCAGGATATGGAGGCCAGGGACAAGATGTGCTATGCCCAGTACCTGGCAGGCATGGCCTTTAACAACGCCAGCCTGGGGCACGTGCACGCCATGGCCCACCAGCTGGGCGGTTTCTACGATCTGCCCCACGGGGTGTGCAATGCCATTTTGCTGCCCCATGTGGAGCGCTTTAACCTGATCGCTAATCTGGACAGGTTCGTGGACATCGCGGTGGCCATGGGCGAGAATGTTCAGGGCCTGTCCAAGCGGGAGGCTGCTGAGCTGGCCTTGAACGCGATAGAGACCCTGTCCCAGGATATTGGCATCCCCAAAGGCCTGGCAGAGCTCGGGGTCAAGGAACAGGACATCGCCACCATGACCGCCAACGCCCAGAAGGATGCCTGCGGATTCACCAACCCCCGCTGTCCTACTGATGAGGAGGTGATGGCCATCTATAAGGCAGCCCTGTAGTCGGTTAGAAAAAAAGTCTGAAGCGGGGTAGCTCTGGGTCATAAACAGCGCGCCCCGCTTCTTTGCTTTATTTCCCCTTGCATGTCAGGCAGGGCTGCCTTATGATATGCGCGAACGAGCAATTAAGATTTAAATCCTAGCAAGGAGGCGGGCATGGACAAAATTTTGCGTATTGACGTCAGCGGGGGACAGCCCCGAGCCAAGGAGGAACCTATAGGTGATTATGCAGGTTTGGGAGGCAGGGCCCTGACTTCAGCCCTGGTGAACAAGGAAGTGCCTGCGGACTGTCATCCTTTGGGACCGGAAAATAAGCTGGTAATCGCTCCTGGCCTGTTGAGCGGCACAGCAGCCACCAATTCCGGCAGGCTCTCAGTGGGGTGCAAAAGCCCGCTGACAGGGACCATCAAAGAGGCCAACTCCGGGGGACAGGGGGCCCAAGTCCTGGCCAAATTGGGCTACGCAGCCATTGTGCTTGAAGGCGAACGGCAGGGGGATGACCTGTTCGTGGTGCGCATCACCAAGGATGAAGTCAGGATAGACAAAGACAACAGCGTACGCATGCTGACTAATTATCAGCTTAAAGACAAGTTTGAGTCCGAGTACCTGAAGAACGGGTCTATGATCAGCATCGGCACAGCAGGCGAGATGCGCATGGCCAACTCTACAGTGGCTGTGACAGATCCCGAGGGCAGGCCAGCCAGGCACGCCGGCAGGGGCGGAGTCGGCGCTGTGATGGGCTCCAAGGGCATCAAGGCCATCCTGCTGGACGGCACAGGGACCAAAATGCTGCAGCCCAAGGATCCAGAGAAGTTCAAGGAGGCCAACAAGAAGTTCACCGAGGGCCTGCGCAACCATGCGGTCACCGGCCAGGGTCTGCCAGCCTATGGCACCAATGTGCTGACCAACATTATTAATGAGGCTGGGGGTTACCCCACCTACAACTTCAAAACCGGCCAGTACCAGGATGCAGGCAAGATCAGCGGCGAGTCTCAGGCTGAGCTGGAGAGCAGCCGGGGCGGCAACCCTACCCATGGCTGCCATCGGGGTTGCGTGATGCGCTGCTCCGGGGAGTTCGTGGACAAGGACGGCAATTTTGTGAGCAAGCAGCCTGAGTACGAGACAGTTTGGGCCCATGGGGGCAACTGTGGTATCTGCGATCTGGACGATATTGCGAAGCTGGATTTTCTGGATGACGACTACGGCTTTGACACCATCGAGATGGGCACTGCCATTGGCGTGGCCATGGAGGCAGGCCTGATCGAGTTCGGTGATGCCAAGGGCGCAATCAATCTGGTCCACGAGGCAGGCAAAGGCACACCCTTGGGCAGGATCCTGGGCAGCGGCACCGAAGTTACAGCCAAGGCCTTTGGTATTGAGCGGGCCCCGGTGGTCAAGGGCCAGTCCATTCCTGCCTATGATCCCAGGTCAGTTAAGGGCATCGGCGTGACCTACGCCACTACCACCATGGGTGCGGATCATACTGCGGGCTACGCAGTGGCCCAGAATATGCTCAAGGTGGGTGGTGATGTGGATCCTTTAAAGCCTGAGGGGCAGGTGGATCTTTCCCGCAATCTGCAGATAGCCACTGCTGCTATAGATGCTACAGGTATGTGCCTGTTTATCGCCTTTGCTGTTTTGGATCAGCCTGAGACTTTCCAGGCTTTGATAGATATGATTAACGCTTGTTTTGGTCTGGAGCTCACAGCAGATGATGTGAATGAGCTGGGTAAATCCATTTTGAAGAATGAAAGGGATTTCAATGCAGAGGCAGGATTTACCGCAGCCCACGACAGGCTGCCCAGGTACTTCAGGCGGGAGCCTTTGAGCCCGCACAATGCAACCTTTGATGTTCCGGATCAGGAGCTGGATCAGGTTTTCAATTGGTAGTAGGAACCTGAGCTGCACAAAAAAAAGCCCTGAACAAAAGGCGGCCCTGGGCCGCCTTTTGCATGGGGAGGATTTGCCATGTCTGAGCCGAATAGCCTCAAAAGTAAGGATTTGCCCCTGGTGGAGCTCAAACTGCCGCAAGACAGGTGGCCCTGTTTTAACAGCCTGCTGCGGCATGGCTTTTATGTCCAGGCTCCCGGGGGCATATCCCTGCAGCAGATCTTGAACCAGGAGTTCAATATCCCCCTGGACTACCTCCAGAACCGGGTGCAGACAATATTTCTGGATGCCTGTCCTGTGGACGATTTGGATAAGGCTTACCCAGAAGCTTGGTCTGTGCTAGCCCTGTCATCCGCTATGCCGGGCTTGGTAGGGGCTACTATGCGCAAAGGGGGCTATTTTGCTGCTTTGCGGGAATCTATCAGCCATAAAGAGCAGACAGCAGCAAAAGGACAACAGGAGCTACCTTTGCAGATCAAGCTTTTCAACTTCCTGGCCTCTGAATTGGCGGAAAACTTCCTGTCCCGGGGCATTTTTATGGACAATAGAAGTCTGCTGGAGTTCATGCAGCAGCAAGGCTCAAGCTTCTGGGCACCGCCTGCAAAGATTTTTTTGCAGGGCAGGGAAGTAGATTGGGCAGAATTAGAAAGCCATCTCCAAAAGCATGGACAAACAGGGCTGCAGGTGCATTGAGGGAGATATCGTAGATGTTGTCATTATCGATTACGACAACAACTACGATAGTGAAGGGAGAGGGTAAACCATAGTCGCTTTCGATGCTCATGTCCTCTACTGTTCTAGGCCCGCAGTCTGGACCAGCCCCTGGAGCTGAAGCTGCGGCCTCCTTTCTGGATAATGTGGGCTTGAGCCTTGGGGAATCCTTGGATCAGCTCCAGCCCTTGTCCCGCTGGCAGTACGAAAAGAGCTGTGGACAGGCTGTCCGCAAGCATCGCACTGGGAGCGGTTACAGTGCAGCTGGCTGTGCGTGCAGGAGAGGCGTCCTGGCCAGGATGCAGGAGATGGTGGTGCCTGTAGCCAGGGGAGAAGAATCTCTGATAATCACCTGAAGTGGCTACGGCCATGTCTCGCAGGGCCAGCCTCTGCACATACTCTTTTTTGCCCCTGGGATCCTGGATGCCTATTAACCAGGGCGAAGCCTGGTCCTTGCCCCCTACTACCCGGATATCTCCTCCGGCATTGATCAGGGCGTGTTGAATACCCTGCTCCTGGATCAGCTGAGCAGCCTTGTCCACAATATAGCCTTTGGCTATGCCGTCCAGGGTCAACTTGCTCCTGGGGTGCAACAGGCTGATTGTGCCTGCCTTGAGTAAAATCTTGTCCATACCCAGGGCCTGTTGCAGTTCCCTGTTTCTGGCAGGATCAGGAGAATGTCCGGTCTTGTCTGTATGTTGGGCATATTCTTCCAGCCAGGGTAAGACAGTGATGTCAAAGCTGTTTTGGCTGGCTTGGTGTAACTTGAAGGCCTGCTTAAGAACCAGGTTTAGCTCAGGCGGCACATCCTTAAGGATCTTGTGTTTGTTCAGCCAGCCCAATGGGCCTTGGGGATCAAAGCGGTTGAAGATCGGGACTAATCTCTGTATCTCCTGTAAAGCCTTTTCCTGGGCCTGCAGGGCTTTGTCCCTGCTGCTGTCATAAATAGTCAGGCTGACCATGGTGCCCATCAGAGGCAAAGTCCTGGAGGTTTGCTGCAGCGTGGATTTGGGGCTGGCGAATCCAGGCTGGAAAAAAAGACCCGGGGCTGCTGCACCCAGGCCCATAGCGCTCAGATAGCGCAGACACTCTCTTCGGGTGAGACTGTGCTTGCTGGCCATGCGTAGCTCCATTTTTTTACTTTTTTGCTTCTGCATACGTCAGTCTGAGACTATATGTCAAGGTCTGCATCAAAAAGAGAAGGGTGAAATCCTATGCCCAGGGGCTGGTATTCTCTGCCAGAAAAAACGCTCGTATACCATAGGCTCAAGGTTGAATAAAGATTTGCTTGTAACTGTTCACCAGGTCCAGGGGTTCGGCCTACAGGGCGCAAAAAACTCGCTCCCAAGAATGCGTAAAGCAAAAGTCTGATTTTGG